>DASVNP010000123.1:0-15042 GCA_036383775.1 Paraburkholderia sp.
TTCGTCCACGCGCAAGGCACTGGCGATGTCTTCGTCGGCGAGCATGGCGTCGAGCGCGATGTCCGCGTGGCCGAGCTGCACGCCGCAGTCGTTTTCGAGGATCAGGAAGATGTCGCGCGTGACGAGATCCGCATGCGCGAGGCGCGTGCCGAGCGTTTCGGGCAGCCACGTCAGTTCGAGCGACACCGGCTCCCGATTGAGCAGGCGCACGCGATGGATTTCGGTGACCGGCGAGCCTTCTTCAATATTCAGCCGCGCCGCGACCTGGCGCCCAGCCTTCACGACGCGAAAGCTGTGCAACTGGTTGACGATTTCATAGCCCATCGCCGACATGGCTTCGGCAAAGCCTTGCAAGTAACTGACGTTCTGAAAAGCCTTGGGCTTCGACACGAAAGTGCCCTTGCCATGCAGCTTGAATAGAAGCCCTTCCTTTTGCAGGTCGCCGAGCGCCTGGCGCACGGTGATGCGGCTCACCCCGAACATCGCGCAGAGTTCGTGCTCGGACGGCATCTGGCTGTGCGGCGCGTAACTGCCGTCGAGGATGCGTGTGCGCAGTGCCTCCTTGATCTGCGCATAGAGCGGCAGAGGCACGAGCGGGACGAGATTGCTAGCCGGTTTCGACATGACTCAACTTGTTATGACAAGATGGGTCACAGTCTAGTGAGCGCGTGTCTCCGCCCAAACCAACTATTTCTGCTATCCATTTTCGCAATCGTGGACGCGCTTGCCCAGTGCGCCACGGTCACCGTATTCTCTTGCACATGAACGTCAGAACCGCATTCGCCGCTACTGTCGTTGTCGCTTCAACCACGCTTGCCGCGCTCATGCCCGCGCTGGTGAACGCCGAGGCACAGTATCGCGAGTCGCGTGCCGATCTCTATCGCCGCAATCTGCTGTCCGGCAAGGACGTGCCGTGCCGCACCAATGCGTCATGCGCCGCGCTTGGAGTAGCCGCGCTTGAATCGGGGCGCATCAAGGAGGCGCAGACTCTGGTCGGGATGGAGGCCGCGCTTGCCGAGGCGACTGTCATGCAGGCTGACGAGGAGAACTCGCCGAAGGCCGCCAGTTCCGCGCGGGCACGCGTGGCGATGGCGCTGGTCCATCTGGGCGACGTGCAGGTGAAGCTGGGCGCGCTGCCCGACGCGCGCGCCTACTACCGAACCGCGGTGGGCCGCGGTGACGACTATCCCGGTGACGCGCTGCTTGTCCGCGCAACGAGCGCTGCGCGCGAGCGTCTCGACGCGATAGACGGCAAGGCGGTGGTGAAGGGCGTGCCACCCGGCGGCGCGCGCTTTACCCATTACCTGTTTTTCGGCGCCTGGAACAACATTGAGGTGAAGCCGGTGAAGGGGCGCCGCGGCGTCTACAGGATCGACGGCGATTTCATGTATCCGACCGTGGGCGCCGATGGTCGGCCCGGCGCGAACATGGGCAGCCTGTCGGCTTACGTGCGCTTCTACGACGGCGTGGCGCGCGTGCCGGTAACAGTGACCGCCGGCGATGCGCCGCTCGAAGCCACCGCGAAAATCACCAACCTCGCGCCATACGCCTCGAAGGAAGTCCCCCAAGGGGGCGACAAATGTCTGATCGAGTTCAGGCTCCCCGCGCCGGAGATGCTCGATGTCATCACGCGTGGCTCGCCATTGGCATGCGGCTTCGGATTTAACGTCAGCGCCGACGGTCGTTATTACCTGATGACCGGTTCCTGAGCGGCGTGTGCGCCAGCGTCCTGGTTGACGACGCTCCAGACAAACCCTGATTGCTGCGTTGAATTCGCCGCTGCTATCGTTCACGGGTCGTGTGGAAGCGCTTCCACCGGAGTCATCAACCCGGAGATATGCCGCCTTCCGCCGTACCCGGTTAAACGACTTCTGCACAGGAGCATCCGTGGCAAACGACGACATATCCGCTGTATCCGACGCGGTCTCTCCCTCTCTCCGTTCTCATCCGCTCGCGGACCCTCTCATGCCACCCGCGGATTCGCCGCTATGGCGCAAGAGTTTTCTGCTTGGCGCAGCCACGGCTTCGTATCAAATCGAAGGCGCGGTGAATGAAGACGGCCGGCTGCCGTGCATCTGGGACACGTTCTCCGCCACGCCCGGCAAAGTGCTGGCCGGCGACACTGGCGCTGTGGCCTGCGATCACTACCATCGCTGGGAAGCGGACATCGACATGCTGGCCGGGCTCGGCCTCGAAGGCTACCGGCTCTCGATCGCCTGGCCGCGCGTGATGGATGAGGCCGGCCAGCCGAATCGCAAAGGGCTCGACTTCTACCGGCGCCTGCTGGCGCGGCTGAAGGAGAAGGGCATCACCACCTTTGTGACGCTGTATCACTGGGACTTGCCGCAGCATCTGGAAGATCGCGGCGGCTGGCTCAATCGCGATACCGCTTACCGTTTTGCCGACTACGCCGATCTGATGAGCCGTGAACTGGCCGGCAGCGTCGACGCGTGGGCTACGCTCAACGAGCCGTGGTGTTCGGCGTATCTCGGCTACGGCAACGGCCACCACGCGCCGGGACGCGCGAATCCTCGCTACGCCACGCAGGCCATGCATCATCTGCTGCTTGCGCATGGTCTCGCGGTGCCGGTGCTGCGCGCCAACGATCCGGCGTCGCAAAAGGGCATTGTCGCCAACGTCGGACGCGGCACGGCCAACAGCGAGCGCGCCGCCGATCAGCGCGCGGCGCGTCTGTTCGAGGTTCAGCACAACGCGTGGATTCTCGATCCGCTGCTCAAGGGCGCGTATCCGGACGATCTGTTCGAGCTGTGGCCGGGCACCGAGCCGCTCGTGCTCGAGGGCGACATGCGGACCATTTCGGCGCCGCTGGACTTTCTCGGCATCAACTATTATTTCCGCACCAACGTCGAGAGCGATGGCGCGCACGGTTTCAGGGAAGTGCCGCCCGAAGGCGTGGAGCGTACGCAGATGGGCTGGGAGGTGTATCCGGACGGTTTGCGCGACCTGCTGACCGGTTTCAAGGCCGCGTACCGGAATCTGCCGCCTGTCTACATTACCGAGAACGGCATGGCGTCGGACGACAAGGTGATCGGCGGTCACGTGGACGACACCCAGCGCATTTCGTTTCTCAGGCGCCATCTGGCTGCGGTCGATCAGGCGATCCGGGCCGGGGTGGACGTGCGCGGCTATTTTCTCTGGTCGTTGATGGACAACTTCGAGTGGGCGTTCGGGTACGAACGGCGCTTTGGTATCGTGCATGTCGATTACGGCACGCAGAAGCGTACGATCAAGCGCAGCGCGGAGTGGGTGTCGGCGTTTTTGAAGGAGCGTAGGGCGCGGAGTTAGCCGCGGTGGGAAGCACGTAAAGCACGAATTGCACGTAGAGGCGGGTTTGGCTGGTTTGTATGTCGACTGGAAACAAGGGCGTTAAGCCCCGACTTGGGAGACGGAATGAACAGCAGAAAAATGGCCTTGCGAGGTATGGTCGCGGCACTGGCGCTGTGTGGCGCAGTCGCGCATGCGGAGCCTTTGAAGGCCAACGTGATTCACTGGTGGACCTCGGGCGGCGAATCGGCTGCGATCCGCCAGTTCGCCGATGCGTACAACAAGGCCGGCGGCCAGTGGGTCGACAATGCGGTGGCGGGCGCCGATCAGGCGCGCTCCACGGCAATCAACCGGATCGTCGGCGGCGATCCACCCACGGCCGCGCAGTTCAATACCTCCAGGCAGTTTCACGACCTGATCGATCAGGGCCTGCTGAACAACGTCGACGATGTCGCCGCAAAAGAGAACTGGAGCGGCATATTCCCGCAGTCGATTATCGACAGTATCAAGGTGAAAGGGCATTACTACGCCGCACCCGTCGATATCCATATGCCGGCTTGGTTCTTCTACTCGAAGCCGGTGTTCCAGAAAGCCGGTATCGCCGGCGAGCCGAAGAGCTACGACGAGTTCGTCGCCGATCTCGGCAAGCTCAAAGCGGCGGGCGTGATTCCTTTAGCCCTCGGCGGCCAGCCCTGGCAGGAAAAAATTACATTCGACGCCGTGTTAGCCGACGTGGGCGGCCCTGATCTTTACCTCAAGGTGTACCGCGATCACGACATGAACGCCGTGAAGTCGGATGCGTTCAAGAAGGTACTCGCCTCGTTCAAGCGCCTGCACGATTTCGTCGATCCCGGCTCGCCCGGGCGTAACTGGAACGACGCCACGGCGCTGGTGATTTCCGGCAAGGCCGGCGTGCAGATCATGGGCGACTGGGCCAAGGGCGAATTCTCGGCGGCCAATCAGAGCGCGGGCAAAGACTTCGGCTGCTTCCCAGGCTTTGGCCCGCATTCGCCGTATCTGGTCGCGGGCGACGTATTCGTGTTTCCGAAAACCGATAACGCCACCACGATCAAGGCGCAAAATCTGCTGGCCACGGTGATGACCTCGCCGTCCGCGCAGGTCGCATTCAGCGCGAAGAAAGGCTCGATCCCCATTCGTCCCGACGTGGACGCCGGCAGTCTCGACATTTGCGCGAAGGAGGGCATTGCGATCATGAAGGACAAGTCGCGTCAGTTGCCGAATCCGGAAATGCTGCTCTCGCCTGATACGCAAGGGGCGTTGATCGATGTCATCACAAACTTCTGGAACAAGAACCAGCCGGTCGACGACGCGCAAAAGGCGTTTGCCAATGCGTTAAAGAGCTAGGCGCGCGCCATGCACGCGCTCAAGTTGCCGGTCTCTGACTCGAAGCCACGAAAAGCGCGCGCCGGAAAGCCGCTAAAAAAGCGCTTTTCTCTGGCAGTCTGGGTTGCCTTGCTGCCGATGATCCTGACTGTCGTGTTCGCGTATCTCGGCACGATGGTCTGGACCGCGCGCGTCTCGCTCAGCAATTCGCGCACGTTTCCTTCCGGCGACTTTGCCGGTTTGACGCAATACGCACGGCTTTTTAATAACGACCGCTGGCTGCTGTCGCTGCAGAACATCGTGATCTACGGGGCGTGCTTCATCGTGGCGTGCATGGTGATCGGTTTGCTGCTGGCGATTTTTATCGATCAGCGCGTGGTCGCCGAAGGCGCATTGCGCACCGTGTTCCTCTATCCGTACGCGATGTCGTTCGTGGCGACGGGGCTGGTGTGGCAGTGGATTCTGAATCCGGAGCTGGGTGCGCAGGCCGTGTTGCACAAGCTCGGTTTCGTGCACGCGCGCTTCGACTGGATCGTCGATCAGGACTGGGTGATCTACACCATCGTCATCGCCACGGTGTGGCAGGCATCGGGTCTGGTGATGGCGCTGATGCTGGCCGGCTTGCGCGGCATCGACGACGAATTGTGGAAAGCCGCGCGCATCGACGGCATTCCGCGTTGGCGTGTGTATATCAGCATTGTCGTGCCGATGCTTGGGCCCTCGCTGTCCACCGCCTTCGTGCTGTTGTTCGTGATGGTCGTGAAGCTGTTCGACGCCGTGGTCGCGATGACGCAAGGCGGACCCGGCACGGCAAGCGAAGTGCCGGCGAAGTTCATCATGGACTATCTGTTCGGCCGTGCCAATATCGGGCTCGCCTCGGCGGCGTCGATCGTGCTGCTTGCGACGGTGCTGGCGATTCTCGCGCCGTTCTTCTATGCCCGCGGCCGCACGGCGCGGCGCTTGGAGGCGTGATGAACACGCTCAGTTCTCCGCTGAAGGGCGGCACGCCGCGCAGGGCGCACAAGCAGCGCCGCCGCCGGGCCTTCACGCCGGCACGCCTCGGCGTCTATGCATTTCTGCTGACGGCGGCGCTGTTCTTCCTGCTCCCGCTGTACGTGATGCTCGTCACCTCGGTCAAGCCGATGAGCGAAATCCGCCTCGGCAATCTGCTTGCGCTTCCCACCCATTTCACGTTGGACGCATGGAGCGCGGCGTGGCACTCCGCCTGCACCGGGCTCGATTGCAACGGCATTCAGGTGGGCTTCTGGAACTCGGTGCGCATCGTCGTGCCGAGCACGCTGTTCTCGATCGCAATCGGCGCGGTGAACGGTTATGCGCTGTCGTTCTGGCGGCCGCGCGGCGCCGGCCTGCTGTTCGGAGTGCTGCTGATGGGCGCGTTCATTCCCGTGCAGGTGATGGTCTACCCTCTCGTGCGGGTGCTGGCGAGCGTGCATCTGTTCAGTTCGCTGCCGGGTATCGTGGTGATACACACCATCTTCGGCATGCCGGTTATGACGCTGCTGTTTCGCAACTACTACGCGTCGATTCCGCAGGAGTTGTTCAAGGCGGCACGCATCGACGGCGGCGGCTTCTGGCGCATCTTCGTGCAACTCATGCTGCCCATGTCCACGCCGATCATCGTCGTGGCGCTCATCATGCAGGTCACGGGTATCTGGAATGATTTCATTCTCGGCCTCGTGTTCGCCGGCACCAAAAATCTGCCGATGACGGTGCAACTGAATAACATCATCAATACGACGACCGGCGAGCGGCTCTATAACGTCAACATGGCGGCGACGATTCTGACCTCCATGGTGCCGCTCGCGGTTTACTTCGTGTCGGGCCGCTGGTTCGTGCGCGGCATTGCATCGGGCGCCGTCAAGGGATAGGGCATAGGGCGATGACAAACGTGGCTAATTCGGCAAATGCGTCGGCAAACGCGTCGGCAAATGCGGTGGCAAACGCGTCGGCAAATGCGGTGGCACGCGCGAAGGCAGATGAGGCGGCCGACGAGGCGGGCGTGACGAACCGCGCCGATGTGACGGACACGGCGGGCGTCGCGACTCCTGCCAACGTTGCGGTGCGCAATCTGACCATCCGGCTGGGCGCCAACACGGTGATCGAGAACCTCGATCTCGACGTACGGGCGGGGGAGTTCGTCGTGCTGCTCGGACCGTCCGGCTGCGGCAAGTCCACCTTGCTGCACAGCATTGCCGGGCTGATCGACGTGAGCGGCGGCAGCATCGAGATTGCCGGCGAGGACATGACCTGGGCCGACCCGAAAGACCGGCGCATTGCGCTGGTGTTCCAGTCGTACGCGCTGTATCCGACCATGAGCGTGGAGCGCAATCTGTCGTTCGCGTTGCGCATCAACGGCACGCCGAAGGCGGAAATCGCGCGGCGTGTCGCGCGGGCATCGGACATGCTGCAGCTCGGGCCGCTCCTGAAGCGCAAACCGGCGCAGCTCTCGGGCGGGCAGCGGCAACGGGTGGCGATCGGCCGGGCGATCGTGCGCGAGGCCGACGTGTTTCTGTTCGACGAACCGCTCTCCAATCTCGACGCCAAACTGCGCACCGAACTGCGCCGCGAACTCAAGCAGCTGCATCAACGTCTGGGCGCGACGATGATCTACGTGACGCACGACCAGGTGGAGGCCATGACGCTCGCCACCCGCATGGCGGTGATGCGCGGCGGCGCGATCCAGCAGTTCGGCACCCCGGCGGAAGTCTACGCGCGCCCCGAGAACCTGTTCGTCGCGACCTTCCTGGGCACGCCCGCCATGAATCTGCTCGAAGGCACGCTCGAAGCACGAAACGGCTCGGTGGACTTCTGCACGGCCAACTGGCGGCTCGACGTGTCGAAGTATCCGTTTAAAAACACGCCCGCGAATGCCTTGCCCTGCGTGCTCGGCGTGCGCGCGGAAGACGTGCGGATCAGGGAGCGGATAGACGCGCGGATAGCGGCGCAAATAGAGGCGCAGACGGGAGCACAAACAGAAGCGCCGCAAAACGAGGGCGCGAGCCAGCGTGCAAAAGTTTCGCTGGTTGAGCCGATGGGCAACCACCGCGTCATCTGGCTCGACTATCATGGAATGCAGGTCGCATCGATCGACCAGACGAAGACGCCGTTGGCGGTGGGGGACACCGTGGCGTTCTCGTTCGATAGTACGCATGTCTCGCTGTTCGACGGAGCGGGCGGCGCGCGTTTGTAGCGCCGGCGCGCGGCGTCGCCGAAAATACAACATGGATAGACGGAGAGATCGCGTGGCAACACTCAAAGACGTCGCTGCTCTGGCCGGCGTGGGGATGTCGACTGCCTCGCGCGCCATTTCCGGCAAAGGACCCATCTCGGCCGATGCCGCCGCCCGCGTGAAGGCGGCCATCGAGCAACTCAATTTTCGCCCGTCATCCATTGGCCGTGCCATGGCGACCCAGTCGCTCGGCATGGTCGGCATTTTCGTGCCGACCTTCTTCGGCTCCTACTACGGCACGATTCTCAAGCAGACTGACGCGGAACTGCGCGCGGTGCGCCGCCACGTGGTGGTGGCGACCGGCAGCGGAGATCTGTCGCCACGCGAGCAGGCCATTGAGGCGGCGCGCTTTCTGATCGACCGCGATTGCGACGGCCTGGTGGTGATCAGCCACGATCTGCACGACGAAGATCTGCTCATGCTGCACCGCATGCACCCGAAAATGGTGTTCCTGAACCGCGCGTTCGATCAATTGCCCGAGGCGTCGTTTTGCGCCGACCACCGGCGCGGCGGCGAACTGGCGGCCCGCACGCTGCTCGATCACGGCCACCGGGAGATCGCGGTGATCTCCGGGCCGTTCACCTCCTCGGACAATCTGACTCGCCTGGAGGGCTTCTTTGCCGAACTGGCGCGCGAGGGCATCGGGCGCGACGACGTCACGCTGATCGAATCGGATTTCTCGCCGGAAGGCGGCTATACCGCCGCCCAAAAACTGCTCGAGTCCGGGCGCCGCTTCACGGGCGTGTTCTGCGCCAACGACACGATGGCCGTGAGCGCGCTGGCGCGTTTTTACCAGGCGGGTATCGCCGTCCCCGGCGAGGTCTCGGTGATCGGCTATGACGACGACTATTCGGCTGCGTTCGCGGCACCGGGACTGACGTCGGTGCATATTCCGACCGCGGAGTTGACGCAGAATGCAGTGCGCTGGCTGCTCAATCAGTGCTACCGGACCACGTGGGAGATTGTCCGCGAGTTTCCGGTCAGCGTGACGATGCGGGAATCGGTGGGCATGGCGCCGGGCGTGCCGGCATCCGCTACGGCGGCATCGTCGCTTCCGGCCTGAAGGGCGCGCTGAAAGTCGCGCCCCCGTCTGCTGTATTTCCGGGCATAGAGGTTTTTACCTAACGCCGGGACGCGGGCGTGCGCGTGGCCAGATCGATAAACGCGCCCGCAAGCGTTTGCGCGCAATCGCGCGGCGCGTCTACCCCGCTATTTCCAGCATTTTTCCCTCCGCTCACGACGTGTTCGAGTACGCGCAACCCCAGCACTGGTGCGGCTCTCGACAACAATGATTTGCGGTTTCCCCTCATTCTTTTTGCATGCGGATCGCTTAGACTTGCCAGTAACAATTTGTTACGGGGTGCGAGATGCTGTCCGTCTTCTTCATCGCCTGTCCGATCTGTATTGCCGCGTTGATTGGTTTCGCGCGACATGTGGATCCGCTGACAGGCCACTTCAAGCGTTGAACAAGCGTTGAATCCGAAAGCGCGTTGTGTCGGCCGCGCTGTCCATGCGCTTGCCGGGCTATGCAGTTTTCTTGAGGCGTTCACGCCATAAGTCTTGCCTTTGAGTGCCGGGTCACGGCACGATGCGCGATTACCTACGATTGGGGCAGCATCGCGTATGCGAGATTTTCTGGCGAATATAACGGCGCGCGTGAGCGTGCTGAAGGGCGTTCTTCCGTTGGGCCGCGCCGCGGCGGCGCGTGACGCGCTGGCCGGCGTCCAGCTGGCGTCGATGGATATTCCACAGGTGCTGGGCTACGCACGCATTGCCGGCATGCCCGCCGTGACTGGCCTCTACACCGTCTTTCTGCCGCTGATCGCCTTTGCGTTTTTTGGTGCGTCGCGGCACCTCGTCGTGGCCGCCGATTCGGCTACCGCCACCATTTTCGCGAGCCGCCTCTCCACCATGGCGCCGGCGTCCAGCGCCGAGTATGCCGCGCTCGCCGCCATGGTCGCGCTGCTCACCGCCGCGTTGCTGCTGGTCGCGCGGATCTTCAAACTGGGCTTTCTCGCCGACTTTCTGTCGCGTACCGTGCTGGTCGGTTTTCTCGCCGGAGTCGGCGTGCAGGTCGGCATCGCGATGCTGGGCGATATGCTCGGCCTGCCCGGCCATGCCGCGCGCAGCGTCGATCAGCTCATGCTGGTTGTGCGCGAAGCGGCGCAGATCAATCTGCCGACGCTCGCCATTTCGCTGCTGGTGGTCGTTGCCATTCTGACGTGCAAGCGCTTTCCGCCACGCGCGCCCGTACCGTTGATCGCGGTCGTGGCGGGCATAGCCGCGAGCGACGTCTACGGCTTCGCGGCCCACGGCATCTCCGTGCTCGGCCCGGTGGCGGGCGGCTTGCCGCCGCTGCGCATGCCTTCGGTCACGTGGATGCAGCTACTCGATCTGCTGCCCGTCGCGGCTTCCTGCTTCGTGATGATCGTCGCGCAGAGCGCCGCCGCCAGCCGCGTATTCGCCGAGCGTTATCACGAATCCGTGGATACCAACGCCGACTTGCTGGGGCTCGCCGCGGCCAATGCGGCAGCGGCGTTTTCCGGCGCGTTCGTGGTGAACGGCAGCCCGACACAGACCGCCATGGCCGATCGCGCAGGCACGCGCAGCCAGTTCGCGCAACTCGCGTTCGCGGCGGTGGTGGTCGTTGTGCTGCTGTTTTTCAGCCGCTACCTGCAGTATCTGCCGCACTGCATCCTGGCCAGCATCGTGTTTACGATCGCCATCGGCCTGATCAATCTGAAGACGCTGTTAGCGATTCGCAGCGAAAGTCCCGGCGAATTCGCGCTCGCCGTGTTCACCGCGGCGGCGGTGGTGCTGATCGGGGTCGAGCACGGCATCCTCGTGGCGGTGGCGATTTCGCTGCTGCGGCACGTGCGGCACAGCTACCGTCCGCACACGATGATTCTCGCTCCCGGCGGCGACGGCATCTGGGTGCCGGTGCCGGCCGTGCCGGGCATCCAGACCGCGCCGGGCTTGATCGTCTATCGGTTCGGCGCTGATCTGTTTTACGCGAACGACCATTTTTTCGTCGAGGATGTTCGAGCACTGATCGACGGCGCGCCGAGCAAGCCGCGGCATTTCGTGATCGACGCGGGCGCAATCACCGACCTCGACTATTCGGCGGCGCGCTCGGTGGGGGAGTTGTGCGAGACGTTGAAGCGCCAAGGCATCAAGCTGCTCTTCGCGCGAGTGAACCGCTACCTGCGCTCGGACATGGACCGGCACGGCATCACACCGGTTGTCGAGGAAAGCGGCATTTTCGGCACCTTGCATGAGGCGCTGCGCACGGCGGGTGTGGAACAGCCGGACCGGCATGTGAAAGAGGGCACCTGAGCGCGGCTTGCCGGTTGGCGAGGCCGCGCCGTGAGGTGTCGGACGTCACGCAAACTGAAATTCAGGCTTGGCCGTGTGCGAGAACCCTCGCACGACTGGCCGCAGCAACCGGTCGTCAGGCCGCCGCTTGCCCCTTGCGCCGCAGGACGACGTGCGTGGCTTTCTCTGATGCTACGGATTCGACGCATTCGTATCCCAGAGCCCGCAGGTCAACTCCTTCGAACAGCCGCTCTCCTCTGCCTAGCAGGACGGGGGCGATAGCAATGTGCAGTTCATCGATGAGGCCCTCGCGAAGAAACTGCTGAATGGAATTTGCCCCGCCGCCAATGCGCACGTCCATTCCGTCGGCCGCCTCGCGTGCCTTTTCGAGCGCGTCGCGAATGCCGCCCGTGACGAAATGGAACGTCGTGCCGCCTTCCATCTCGATGGGGGGACGCGCATGATGCGTCATGATGTAGACCGGAGCGTGATACGGGGGATTGTCTCCCCACCAGCCTTTCCAGTTCATGTCCGGCCAGGGACCACGAAGGGGGCTGAACATGTTCCTGCCGAGAATCCAGGCCCCGACATTCGCAAAGCCACGAGCGGCGAAATCATCGTCAACCCCGGTTGTGCCGCCGTCCTTTCCGAACAAGGACTGCTGGAACGTACGTGTTGGAATTAACCACTGGTGCAGATCCGTCCCGCCAATGCCGAGCGGGTTTTGGATGTCCTGATTTGGGCCCGCTCCGTATCCGTCGAGCGAGATAGTGAAGCCGTTCACGCGAACTTGTGTCATTTGATGCCTCCGAATGGATGCCTAACGATTAATTCTGGGACGTATCAAGTGCTTCGTGTCTTGGACCCTGGCAGCCATTGGTAGGCGCCGCCACGCAGATATCTGGCTGAAGGATCGCATAGAAGACTGTCAAAATACCCTATCAGCGTGACTGGCGGATCGGACAACGTAAATTTCACATGGAAGGACGACTGGAGTCGCTCTCAGCTATCACATCGTCATTTTCACCAGTCTCGGCACTCACTCGTAACCCCCGGACCAGCGTAATTCCGACAATTGCGAGATTGGCGCTCCCCAAACCGCGCTCCCTGTTCATGTCCCCCGCCGGAACGAAGCATCACGAGCTATAACGGTTCGTGCGCGATGAATGGCTCAAGCAAGTGTTGAGAGTAGTGTCCACAGCGTCGGGGGACTCCAGGCCGATACCGTGAGACCCGACTCGACGGCGCCAAAAAGTACGACTGAGTTTCCATCCACACAGCGTGCCAATTGTGAAGGACCAACTTCTTCAGAGGGAGGCCAGATGAAAGACCCTGCTGTCATAGTGTGCTGCATGCTTTGTGTCGCAAGCATGCAAGCGATTGGACAAGAGCGGCAGAATTGCACCGGCCCACAGCTAGGAACGTGGGCACTCCAGTCAAACACGACCGAAGACCTGGCTACCGGCGAGAAAACCGAGTTGTTCGGCGCGCATCCAAGCGGTTATATCAGCTATGGTCCCGACTGCCGGATGTCTGTCATCCTGATCAAGGAGGGGCGGAAGGCACCCAACACCTTCGTGCCAACCGACGCCGAGCGCGTCGAGCTCTACAATGGGCTAGTCGCCTATGCAGGAACCTATAGCATTGAGGGTGACAAGGTTAGTCACCATATTGATGCTTCGTGGAACCAGTCATGGACGGGCACGACTCAAGTGCGTCAGTTTCGGATTGAGGGCAATACTTTGTACGTAAAGACGCTGCCCGCCAGGAACCCACTCACCGGCAAGACAAGCTCGTCGCTGTTGGTCCTGGTTAAGGTCGAGTAGATAGGTATTCGCGGTGTCTCGTGCATCCATATCTGGTGGCTCTTCCTCTACGCATGTCCCGCACGTCGAACAGCTAGAATCAGGGGCAGCGCTCTTTAAGGCGCACATTTCCCAACCCCGAGTTCCACGCCATGGCCCGTATTCATCTGCAGTTTCCCGAGAACCAGTTTTACTACTCGACGCATCTCACGGTGCGCGTCACCGACATCAACGGCGCGAATCACCTCGCGAACGATTCGATGATCTCGATGATTTCCGAGGCCCGCGCCCGCTTCCTGTTCGACGCCGGTATCGAGGACATGAAGGAAGGGCACACGAGCATCATCGTGACCGATCTCGCCACAACCTATCGCGCTGAAGCTTATGCGCGCGACCGCTTAAGCTTCGAAGTCGGCATCATGGATTTCAATAAATACGGCGGCGACATTATCTTCCGCATTACACGACCGGCAGATGGCGCTCTTATCGCCATGGCGAAGTCGGGTTTCGTGTTCTTCAACTACGAGATGAAAAAGGTCGTGCCGATGCCGCACGCGTTTCGTAGCAAGTTTCCGAACGTCAACACCGTCGATTGACGTTCCCGGTTCGCTCGGTTGTGGCTGGAGCGGGGTCTGCGCAGTGCAGGCGTCAGTCGGCCTCAAGGGGACCTACGAAGTTGGCGTCCCGTTAGTCGACAATCAGCAAGCTCTCGCGACGCTCAATCGGCTGGGACATCGTGCGCGGCCGGTGTCCGAACCTCCGCCGAATCATCCGTCGTCTCCGACATGACCTGCGGAATGGGATGCGCGACTATTCGCGCTCGCCGGAAAATGATTCCTGCAAGTATCGCCATGATGGGCGGTAACCACAGCGCAGGCTGCCGATTCGTGGGAAGGAAAAATACGAGCGGTGCGAGCCATACGGTAACCAGCACAGCCCGCTCCCCCTTGAGCCATCCGTGACGACGTGCGTCAAGAATCAGAAAGGCGATCGGCAACGCCAGCCAGACAAAATCGTAGCCACGCAGGTAAGGCTGGCACAGTAACGTGGCTGGCGCGACGACCGCTGCCCGCAGGGTAGCGCGGGACGGTATCGCAAAGAGAAATGCGGCGAGCGCCAGCGATGGCGCTGCCATTACAGCGTGAGTCAGATAAGCTGCGATCGGACTAGCGCCGAAATGCCTCGCGATTCCAAACCACGTCGGCATGCCCCCGGCCCAGTTGACCTCGACCGTGAGCTTGCTGAACTGCGGGACGGCCGCGATAAATTTGCTGAAGGTTTCGAACCCCAGCGCAAAGCCTGCGGCTGCACAGAATACGCCGACTGTGATCAGTGCCGCAGAAAAAGCGCGCCATCGTCGTCCGGCGAGGAGGACGAGCGGAAAAACGATCCCCAGCTGCGGCTTGATGGCGAGCAGTCCAATGCATATCCCGGCCAGGGCAGGCTTCTTATCGAGAAGCACCAACGCGGCTGCGGCAAGGCCAAACGTAAATAGCGAGTTTTGCCCCGACAACAAGGTAATCCACAGTGCCGGAAATGCCAGCACGGGCAGCCAACCGGACAGAGAAGGCGCCGCCAGAATTCGATTCCATGTGAAGCCTGAAAATACCACGCCCAATACCGTAAAGAGCATATAGGACCAGGTAAACGGCAACAGCGCCAACCACTTAACGGCGAGAAGGAAGGTCGGCGGGTAGATCCACGGTGCAGGAAAGGGGCGATGTGCGGCGTGCTCAAGCGCACTCACGATCGGCTCAGTTAGTGCGACGTCGTATGCGTTGGACGCAGCGCCGTGAAGGGTCACAAGGGATGCTGCCCAGAAGACGGCGAAGTCCCAGCCGAGCGCAAAGAAATCGGGGACTTTGCGCACGTAGGCGCCATCGATTCGGATCCCCAGGTACGCCAACTCCACCAGCAGGATGCAAGCGCTATACAGCGCGATTCGCTGTCGCGTTAGCCAGTTAGGCGCACCTTCAGAACCAGTGGTCTTTTCTTTCATTCGCTATCTCCCCACGCTCATTCGGTGGCTCTCCACCAATTATC
>DASVNP010000124.1:0-13148 GCA_036383775.1 Paraburkholderia sp.
ATCTGCAGGTGCCGCTGCAAGGCATCGCCGCGGAACTCGATGCGCGTGGCCTGCCGCCGCTCGACATCCGCACGGCCGTGCGCACCGGCGACACCACCCAGCAGGAACGCAACGCACTGCGAAAGCGCGCGCCGCACGTGCTTGTCACCACGCCGGAATCGCTTTACGTGCTGCTCGGCTCCGACTCGGGCCGCCGCATGCTTGCCACCGTGCGCACGGTAATCGTCGACGAAATTCATGCGCTGGCCGGCAGCAAACGCGGCAGCCATCTGGCACTCAGCCTGGAGCGGCTCGACGCGCTGTGTGAGCGGCGCTTGCCGCGCATCGGCCTGTCGGCCACGCAAAAGCCGGTGAGCGCCGTCGCGCGCTTTCTGGTGGGCGGCGCCGGCATCGACAGCGGCCTGCCCGCGGACTGCGCGATCGTCGATGTGGGTCATATCCGCGAGCGCGACCTCGCGCTCGAGATTCCGCCCGTGCCGCTCGAAGCGGTCATGGCCAACGAGGTCTGGGAGCGCGTCTATGACCGCCTTGCCGAACTGGTGGCGATGCACCGCACGACGCTGGTGTTCGTCAACACGCGCCGCATGGCCGAGCGCGCCGCGCGCCATCTGACCGAGCGGCTCGGCAAGGACGTGGTCGCCGCGCATCACGGCAGCCTGGCCAAAGAACATCGTTTCGAGGCCGAACAGCGCCTGAAACGCGGCGAATTGCGTGTGCTGATCGCCACGGCGGCGCTGGAACTCGGCATCGATATCGGCGACGTCGATCTGGTCTGCCAGATGGGCTCGCCGCGCGCGATCGCGCCGTTCCTGCAACGCGTCGGACGCTCGGGCCACCATGTCGGCGGGATGCCGAAGGGCCGGCTTTTTCCGGCTTCGCGCGACGATCTGATCGAATGCGCGGCGCTGCTCGATTGCGTGCGGCGCGGCGAACTCGACGCACTGCGGATTCCGCGCGCGCCGCTCGATGTGCTCGCCCAGCAGATCGTCGCGGAAGTCTCGAGCGCCGAGTGGCACGAGGACGCGTTATTCGAGCTGATGCGGCGCGCCGCGCCCTACGCGGAACTGACGCGCGAGCAGTACGACGACGTGCTGCGCATGCTTGCCGAAGGCTACACGAGCCGCCACGGTCCGCGTGGCGCCTATATCCATCGCGACGTGGTGAGCGGCACGTTGCGCGGCCGGCGCGGCGGCAAGCTGGTGGCCGTCACCTCGGGCGGCACGATTCCCGAAAACGCGGACTATGCGGTGGTGCTCGAACCGCAGGCAATCCAGGTCGGCACCGTCAACGAGGATTTCGCGGTCGAGAGCCTGGCCGGCGACGTGTTCCAACTCGGCAACGCGTCATACCGGATTCTGCGCATCGAGAGCGGCCGGGTGCGGGTCGAGGACGCGCAGGGACAGCCGCCGAACATTCCGTTCTGGCTCGGCGAGGCGCCCGGACGCAGCGACGAACTGTCGTTCGGCGTGGCGCGGTTGCGCGAGCAGATTGAGCGGCTTCTCGACGGAACGGATCCGTCCGCACGGTCTGTCGCGAACGACGCTGGCATGCCAACCGATGCTTTGCCCGCCAGGATCGAACACGCTATCGACTGGCTGGTCGACGAGCTCGGCCTCGACGAAGCCGCCGCTCGCCAGATCGTCGACTATCTCGCCCGTGCGCGCACGGCGCTCGGCGTGCTGCCCACGCAGAACACCCTGGTCATGGAGCGTTTCTTCGACGAATCCGGCGGCACGCAACTCGTCATTCATGCGCCGTTCGGCAGCCGGGTGAACCGCGCGTGGGGCCTCGCGCTGCGCAAGCGCTTTTGCCGCACCTTCAATTTCGAACTGCAAGCCGCCGCGACGGAAGACGCCATCGTGCTGTCACTAACGGGCAGCCACTCGTTCGTGCTCGACGAAGTGTGGCGATATCTGCACTCGAACAGTGCCGAACACCTGCTGATCCAGGCGTTGCTCGATGCGCCGCTATTCGGCGTGCGCTGGCGCTGGAGCGCAACCATCGCGCTCGGTTTGCCGCGTTACACCGGCGGGCGCAAGACCGCGCCACAACTGCAGCGCATGCGCAGCGAAGATCTGCTGGCACACGTGTTTCCCGACCAGGTGGCTTGCCTGGAGAACGTGGTCGGCGAACGCGAGCTGCCGCATCATCCGTTAGTGAACCAGACCGTCGACGACTGTTTGCACGAAGCGATGGACAGCGAGCGCTGGCTCGCGCTGCTGCGCCGAATGGAACAGGGTGACGTGACGCTGGTCGCGCGCGATTTGCCGGCGCCCTCGCCGCTTGCCGCGGAAATCCTCACCGCCAAGCCGTACGCTTATCTCGACGACGCGCCGCTCGAGGAACGCCGCACCCAGGCCGTGCTGAACCGCCGCTGGACCGATCCGTCGAGTGCGGACGATCTCGGCGCGCTCGATGCTGCCGCCATCGACAGCGTGCGCGACGAAGCGTGGCCGCAAGCGCGCGACGCCGACGAGATGCACGAAGCGCTCACCGGCCTCGCTTGCATCACCGAGGCTGAAGCGCGGCGTAACGAGGGCTGGCCCGCATGGCTCGCAACGCTTGCCGAATCCGGCCGCGCCACCCGCTTGCCGCTCTCGACCGGCGATGCTCTGTGGCTGCCCATAGAACGTCTCACCTGTTTTCAGTCGCTGTATCCCGGCGCGCGATTCGAACCGCTGCTCACCGCGCCCAAGGGCTACGACGACAGCTGGAACACCGACGACGCCCTGCTCGACATACTCCGCGCGCGCCTGACCGGTTTCGGCCCGTTGCCGGCGAGCGCGATCGCGCAAACGCTGAGGCTGCCGGCGGCATCGGTGGAACAGAGCCTCACGCGTCTCGAAACCGAAGGCTATGTGATGCGCGGACGCTTCACGCCGCACACCACTGAAGAAGAATGGTGCGAACGCCATCTGCTTGCGCGGATACACCGCTACACGGTGAAACGCCTGCGGCGCGAAATCGAGCCAGTGGAACGGCACGACTTCATGCGCTTTCTATTCGAGTGGCAGCATTTGACGCCGGACACGCGCAGCGAGGGGCGCGAGGCGCTGGCCGCGGTGCTCGACCAGCTCGAAGGCTACCAGGCCGCGGCCGGCGCGTGGGAAGACGACATCCTGCCGGCCCGCGTGAGGGCCTATTCGAATACTTCGCTCGACGAACTATGCCGGGCCGGCAAGATCGTCTGGACCCGCCTGACGGAACGCGCACGCGGCGCCATGGGACCGGTGCGCAGCACGCCGATCGTCCTGCTGCCGCGTGCGCAGGTACGCGTCTGGAGCGCCTTGCTGGACCCGTCGAAACCGTTGGAGCTGTCAGCGCGCGCGCAATCTGTGTATGACACGCTGGCACAGCACGGTGCAATGTTCTTCGACGAATTGCTGGCGGATGTTCGCGTATTGCGTATCGAACTGGAAACCGCGCTGGGTGAACTGGTGGCCGCCGGGCTCGTGAATTCCGACAGCTTCGCGGGCTTGCGCGCCTTGCTGAAACCCGTGGCCAAACGCCATGCGTTTTCCGGCCACCGGCGCGCGCGTGCGGGTGCGGGTGCGCTGATCGGCGGCATGGACGACGCGGGACGCTGGGCACTGGTCCGCCGGCCTGCCGTCGCCGCCGCGGACGAGCCGGTGCGGCAACGCCGCGCAACATTGCCGCCGGAGGTGCTGGAGCACGTCGCGATGACCTTGTTGCGCCGTTATGGCGTGGTGTTCTGGCGTTTGCTCGAACGCGAGGCCGAGTGGCTGCCGCCATGGCGGGACCTGCTGCGCGTGTTCCAGCGACTCGAAGCGCGCGGCGTCATTCGGGGCGGACGCTTCGTGAACGGCCTCGCGGGTGAACAGTTTGCGTTGCCGGAAGCGATTCCCGTGCTGCGGGAAGTGCGGCGACATGCAAACGATAAAGCGAACGGCAATGCTTTTGTCTGTGTCGCCGGCGCCGATCCGTTAAATCTCGCGGGCACTTTGCTGGTGGGCGAACGTGTTCCCGCGATAGC
Source organism: Paraburkholderia sp. (assembly GCA_036383775.1). Taxonomy (GTDB): domain Bacteria; phylum Pseudomonadota; class Gammaproteobacteria; order Burkholderiales; family Burkholderiaceae; genus Paraburkholderia. Next base: position 3,995 of record DASVNP010000124.1, read on the forward strand.
GGGAAATCGGATTTTGTATCGCGACGGCGTCGTCGTGGCCACGCTCGTCGCGGGGACATTCTGGTTCGAACCGTCGATGGAAGCGGTTCCGGAAGAACGTGAACGCGCTCGTGGATGGCTGGTGCAACGCTTTTAATTCATTTAGCGCACGTACGAATCGCATAAATGAAGGGATTTTCGCAACAAAAGAGCCCTAAAGGTACGAATATTACTGACCGTTAATCTTTATAGGCCCGATTTTCAGCCGCTTCGTTACAATGAGACAGTCTTAAGTATGATGAAGACTGCCTGCCGACTTCGCCTTGACGGCTGTCACTGGCATGCACCGCCCGGGGATTTCATGAACGACGACCAACACGATCAGGTGCTTTTTGCGCAGTTCGGCACGAGCAGCCCATGCTGGCGTTTGTCCAACGACAGCAATGCGCTCGAGCTCACGCCCGTGACCGGCGACGTGCCGGTTAATGTCGCCATTCCGCTGAATCCTCAACAGGCCTCGCAAATCCGCTGCCTCACCGGTGTCACTTCGCATCTCGTTCTCGACGCGCGGATGTTCGGCGAACCGTTGCGCCTGCACCTGGTCGGCAGAAAGATCAATAGCAACACCTGGGCCGGCACGGCCTCGGCTTATGACGACACCGCATCGGTGGCCCGCGATCTCGTCAACGGTCTTTCGTTCGCCGAACAAGTCGTCTCCGAAGTCAATTCGGTGGTGGTGATCGTCGACCGGCATGGCCGGATACAGCGCTTCAACCGGCTCGCCGAAGAGCTCACCGGCGTCAAGGAAGAGAACATCGTCGGCCGCAATGTGTGGGCGCTGTTCATGTCCAGCGAAGACGGCGCGGCCTCCAGCCAGAACATCGCGGGCTTCTTCAATCGCGGCGTGTCATACGAAGTCGAGCGGCGCGTCAAAACGGTGCATGGCGAGCGCCTCTTCCTGTTCCGCAACAAATTCGTGCGCAGCGGCAGCGGCGTCGACGAACAATTCCTGATCTGCTCGGGCACGGACATCACCGAGGAACGCCTCGCGCAGGAACGGCTCACCGAACTGGCGAACACCGACGCGCTCACCGGCCTCGCGAATCGCAATGCGATCCAGGACAAGATCCGCGCCGCCATCGAAGATGCCGCGCCGGGCGAAACAGTCGGTGTGCTGTTTCTCGATCTCGACAACTTCAAGAAGGTCAACGATCACTACGGCCACGTATTCGGCGACCGCCTGATTCGCGATGTGTCGACGGCCATCAGCAGTTGCCTGAACGAAGGCGACTCACTGGCCCGGCTCGGCGGCGACGAATTCATCGTGCTCGCGGCCAAAGGCACCGCGCACGAACTCGAGGCCACCGCGCAGCGTATTCTCGAGCGCATGCGCACACCGTTCAGCCTTGGTCTCGTGGAGGTCTACACGGGCTGCTCGATCGGCATCGCGCGGTACCCGGAACACGGCGACAGCCTGGAGTCGCTGATCCGCTCGGCCGACACGGCCATGTACGTCGCCAAAGACGAAGGCAAGCGCACGCACCGCGTGTTCTCGCCGGAAATGAACCGCAAGGTCGCCGAGTACATGTGGCTCGACACCAACCTGCGCCGCGGCATCGACGAGGGCCAGCTCACCCTGCACTACCAGCCCAAGCTCTCGCTTGCGACCGGCGTGGTGCAAGGTGCCGAAGCGCTGGTGCGCTGGAATTCGCCGGAGCGCGGGCAGATCATGCCGGTGGAGTTCATTCGCTATGCCGAAGAGTCCGGGCTGATCGGCGTGCTGGGTCGCTGGGTCATGGAAACCGCCGCCAGGCAGGCCGCCAAATGGAAAGCCGACGGCTACAATTTGCGCGTGGCGATCAACGTGTCGGCGCGGCAACTGGTCGATACGGCCGTGGTCCGCCATTTCAGCGAAGCCATGCAGCGCGCGGGTCTCGCGCCGTGCCTGATCGACCTCGAACTGACCGAGAGCTGCCTGATCGAAGACGAAGCGGCGGCGATCGAACTGATCAAGCAGTTCCGTCAACTGGGCGCCCAGGTTCATCTGGACGACTTCGGCACGGGCTACTCGTCGCTGTCGCAACTCGGGCGCATTCCGCTCGACGTCATCAAGCTCGACCGCAGTTTCGTGCGCTCCATCAATGCCGACACCAAAGCGCAAGCCCTCGTGCGCTCCATGGTGGCGGTCGCGCAGGAACTGAATTTCAAGGTGGTCGCCGAAGGCATCGAGACCGAATCGGAAGAAGTGTTCATGAAGGGCCTGGGGGTCGACTACGTGCAGGGCTATCTGTACGGCCAGGCCATGCCCGCGCCTGAATTCGAGCGCTGGTTGCTGGACAGGCAGAAGCTCAGACTGATTGCCTGAGCTCCCACGCGGCCCGCAGAAAGTCTCCCTGGAAGACCACTCGCTTGCGGACCGTTGCGCTCGAAGCCGGTTAGCTCAGGCAAAATGGGCCGTGCTGAGCGCCGTCTGACGCACGTTCGAGGTCCGGCGGTTTTGCAGCGTCACCAGCCGCTCCATGAAAGCCAGATCCTTCTCCTCGATGGCGAAGGCGGCGTCCACCCAGTCCTCCGTAATCGCCATCAGCTCCGCACGCGAGAGTTGGAGCACGCGCTGGCGCGCCCGCAACATCGCGCGGATGCCGTTCATCTTCGGTTTGAGCGTGTCGATGAAAGTACGCGTCGCCACATAGCCTTCGCCTGGTTCGAACAGCTGATCGACCAGACCCTTGGCATGGTGCCACTCGGCGGTATGCGATTCCCCCATGCCGATCAGTTCCTCGGCGAGCCGCATGCCAGTTTTGCGCGCCACCAATGAGTAGCCGCCCATGCCCGGAAACAGGTTGAACGCGATCTCCGGGAAACCCATGCGCGCGTCGTTCTGTGCGAGCAGGAAATGATGTGCGAGCGCGGCTTCGAAGCCCCCACCGAGTGCCGTGCCCTCCACCATTGCGATCGAGATCGCCCCCGTGTCGAAGCCCCGCGCCGCCGCGTGCACGCAATCGACGCAGGCCCGCGCGTAAGCCATCAGATCATGGCGCTTGCCGGAGCGGATCGCCTCCGCGAAGAAATCCAGATCGCCGCCGACGTTGTACATGTCCGGAATCAACGAACCGGTGACCCAGAAGTCGATTGGCAAGCCTGACTCCCGTGCTGCCTGCGCGAGCTCCAGGATGTCGTGCACCAGGTCGAGATTGAAACAGGGACGCGGCTGCGCCCGCAACATCATCCACATGACATTGCGGCCTTCTTCGTAGTAAGCGGAAATTTGGGAAAGATTACCGGCTTCGAGGAAGGGACGGCAGGCGTGATGATTATGCAGATTCATTTTGAACGGTCCTTTTAAGGTTAAACACTGGCATTGCAATGCGAGCCTAAGGCAGACCGGATTCGGATGGGAGCGGGGTAACCAACAGAACCATGCAAGCCGCGCTCAAAGCCCCGCCAGCAGACGTTCCAGCGAGGGGAGGCGCGGGCGCGAGCGATATGTGAAGCGCAAACGCTTGCGCACCGAAGATGGGCGAAAATAGCTCACAAATGTGCGCACGGCGAGTGGCAATACACCTGTGGCCGAAAATGAATTTCTTGCTGGAATTGAGCGCGACAGAAATAGAATTCGATTTGTTAATGCAATCGAAAATATGCCCAGTGGGTGTAATTTTTTCTGATCGGACGACTAATCGGCAATTTAGCTACTTTGCATAAAAACGCGAGCGCTGTTTGGCGCCCGCGCCCTTCACGACTGACGAACCCGCGCTCACGGCGCGGCGGCGATCACCTGGGCCACCGCGGACGTGAGCTTCTTGCCATACGGCACGTGCAGGAACTCGTTCGGTCCATGTGCATTCGATTTCGGTCCGAGCACGCCGCACACCATGAACTGCGACTTCGGGAAACCCGCCTTCAGCACGTTCATGAGCGGAATCGTGCCGCCCTGCCCCATGTACGCGACGTCTGCGCCGTAGTGTTCGCGCGATGCGTCGTTGAGCGCCGTGGCAAGCCACGGTGCAAGGTCGGGCGCGCTCCAGCCGCTCGCCGCGCCCGCGTCCGGCTTGAAGGTCACTTTCGCGTTGTACGGCGGATCGAATTCGAGCAGCGCCTTCAGTTCGGCCACGGCCTTTTCGGCTTCGATCAGCGGCGGCAGACGCAGCGACAGCTTGAACGCGGTGCGCGGGCGCAGCACGTTGCCGGCGTCGGCCAGCGCGGGCAGCCCGGCCGCGCCGGTCACCGACAGCGACGGACGCCACGTCGAATTGAGCAGCGCTTCCTGCGGATCGGTCGTAGTAGGCAGCACCTGACGGCCGTCCTGCCCGCAAGCCCACGGCAGCTTCTTCCAGACGTCGTCGCCGAGAATTTGCGCGGTCGCTTCCGCTTCACGCAGACGGTCCGCCGGGATCGGGCAGTGGAAACCCTTCGGCAGCAGTGTGCCGTTGGCGGAGTCTTCCAGACGATCGAACAGTTGCCGCATGATGCGGAAGCTCGACGGCGCGATGCCGCCGTAGCCGCCCGAGTGAATGCCCTCGTCGAGCACCTGCACTTCGAGGTCGCCGGCGACCAGGCCGCGCAGCGAGGTGGTAAGCCACAGCTGATCGTAGTTGCCCGCGCCCGAATCGAGACACACGACGAGCCCGACCTTGCCGAGTCGCTCGCGCAATGCGTCGACGTACGGCAGGAGGTCGTAGCTGCCCGACTCTTCACAGGTTTCGATCAGGCCGACGCAACGCGGACGCTCGACGCCTTGCGCGTCCAGCGCGGCGAGCGCGGTGATGCTCGCGTAGATCGCGTAGCCGTCGTCGGCGCCGCCGCGGCCATAGAGCTTGTCGTTCTCGAGCTTCGGCGTCCACGGTCCAAGGTCGTTGCGCCAGCCGTCGAATTCCGGCTGCTTGTCGAGGTGGCCGTACAGCACGATGGTTTCTTCGCTGCCGGAACGGGTCGCGGCCGACTCGAAGAAGATCACCGGCGTGCGGCCCGGCAAACGAATCACTTCGAGCTTCAGGCCGCGCACGGGCTGCCGTTCGGCCCATTGCGCGGCGTCGGCGACCACGCGCTCCAGATAGCCGTGCTTGACCCACTCGGGATCGAACGCCGGACTCTTGGCCGGCACCGCAATATAGTCAGTCAGCGCGGGCACGATCTCGTCGTTCCACTTGCGGTCCACGAATTCGCGTAGCGTGTCAGGGTTGATGCTGCGAGCCTTTTGAGTCGTGTCGTCGGAGATCATGATGGTGTTCCGTGGTGGTTCTTTTCGGTAGAAACGGCCATGATAGACCCGATGTGATGCCGACTGAACCCCTCGCTACCTATCTGTCTCGCGCCGCGGCCATGGCGGCCGCGCGGCGACCGGCAACACACGTTAGGGCCCAGGCGGCGCAAATAAGACAATCGCGCGACAATTGCCGCATATGTCGCCTAAGGGGAGCCGGTTCATGAGTGGCAATGTCTTCGTTCAGGCCATCGCCGCGGTGCTTGCCTTGGCGCTTTATTTTCTGCCTGCCATTCTGGCGGACCGCCGCAAGCGCCATGACGTGCTGACGCTGGCGCTCTTCAATGCGTGTCTTGGCTGGACCGGTTTCGGCTGGCTGCTCGCGCTTTACTGGTCGCTGCAACCGAACCCGCCGAAGGACATTGCGGGTGAGGTGGTGGAAAAGCGCAAGCTCGTCAGTATGCGAGCGTTTTCGTCCGCGCTGCTGGTGCGCGTGCAACGCCGCGCGACCGGGCGGAACCGTCCGGAAAAATAACTCAGGCTGTCAGACCGGGGACTGCCCGGAGCGCCAACACGCCGCTCAAGCGGCGCGGCCGATGCGGCTCCACATCACGGAGCCGGCGGGAATCGAACGCGGCTCGGCGCGCACGCTGGCGGGAGAGAACATCTCGCGGCGCAGTTCGCCGTGCTCGTCGAACCATTCGCAAATCAGCCACTCACCGGGATTGAGCGCCACCGGGCCCGCATACGTGACCGTCATGCGCGAGCCCCCTTCCTTCAGCGTGACGACGTCGCCGACATTGAACTGCGCGGCGGGTGCGGTCTGGAGTGCGTCAATGGTAGCGGTCAACATATTTATCCCCTATGGAGCCGTTGTGCCTTTCTAAGTCACGTTGTGCATTTTTAAGTCATTGCGCCATGTTTCTGGACTTTAGCCCTGCTGAAGGAAAACTCTAAAAGAGAAGCCAGATTAACAATCGAATTTAATCGCCGCAAGTGCTTTTTATTGATACCGTTTTCATCAGCGCTGGAATCGCTTTCATGTGCCGACCGACCGCGAGCAAAACAGGGAAAACCCTGCAACCCCCTACCAGCTGGCCTTCTGTGCGGCACCGCACTATCGCAAGAGTTACTTCGACTCGCCGGCGCAGTCAGTAGAAAATGCGAACCGTATTTGTCACATCTAAAGCGGCGGCGAGAAGCTTTCGGGTTTATTTCAAGCCACTCACAAATTGAGTTACCTATGAACGGCTGAATCACCGGCAAATGCACAAGATCAGAAAATCAGTTTTGTGCCAAACACATAATGGTTTTCCAGCAGCGCCAGATGAAAACGATTACCGGCGCGGGATTTTCAAACGGACTGCTTCGCGTGGCGCCGAGCCAATTGCTGATGCCGCACGAGCAGCACGCTCAACCCGATGCACACGAACATCAGCACCGCGTTGATCGCAAGGCTGATCTGGAACGCGTGCGCGTACACGCCGGGCGCCGCCCGCCCGCCGATTGCGCCAAATAAGGCGCCGCAGATGGCCGCCGTGCCGAACGCCGAACCGATCTGCAGCGTCGAGGAAATGACGCCCGACGCCAGCCCCGCCTTCTCCGGCACGACCTCTTGCAGCACGATGCGCATGATGGACGGCAGCAGCAAGCCATGACCGACGCCCGCGCACACCAGTCCGCAATAGAACAGCAGATCCGGCGCAGCCGCCTGAGTAGCGGACCAGCCTGTGACGATAAAGCCGACCGTCATCATTGAAAAGCCGAGCGTGAGCACATGGCCGTCGATGCGCTTGACCACGGCGGGCGACGTCAGCGGTCCGACCACGAAGCCGATCGCGAACGGCATGATCGCAATGCCTGACGCGAGCGGCGTCCAGTGCAGGCCGGTTTGCAAAAAGATGCCGTAGGTCAGGAAAAACGCGCTATTGCAGTAGAACAGGAACGCGAGCACGAGACCCAGTGCAAAAGCCCGATTGCGGAACAATTGCAAATCGACCAGCGGATGGCCGCCGCCTCGCTCCACGCGCCGCTCGGTCATCACGAAGAGCGCGAACACCGGCACCGCAAGCGCGAACATCGCGAACGTCCACGCCGGCCAGCCGGCTTCGCGTCCGTGCGTCATCGGATAGATGACGAGCAGCAGCACGGCTGACAACAACGCCACGCCCTTCACGTCGATGCCGGTGCGCGTGGCAGGCTGGTTCTCCGGCACGAACTTCCATGTGCCGATAAACGCCGCAATGCCGATCGGAATATTGATCAGGAAGATGATGCGCCAGTCGAGCCCGAACGGGTGATACGTAATCAGCGCCCCGCCGCCCAGTTGCCCGACAATCGACGACAGCCCGAACACGAAACCGTACAGGCTCATCACCTTGGTCTGCTGATGCAACGGCACCACCGCGCGGATGGTCGCTAGCACCTGCGGCGCCATCACCGCGGCCGCGATGCCTTGCACGATCCGCGAGATCACCAGCATGTGGCCGCTGGTGGCAAAGCCGCACAAAGCCGAAGCGACCACGAACCCCGCCATGCCCGTCATGAACATGCGGCGGCGGCCGAACAGGTCGCCAAGGCGCCCGCCCGTGATCAGCAACACCGCATACGCCGACGCATAGGCGGACACGACGAGCTGCAACTGCGCGTCGCTGGCGTTCAGGCCGGTGTGAATCGAAGGCAGCGCGAGGTTGACGATGAAATAGTCGAGCGGCGCGAGGAATGCGCCGACGAACAGCACCGCCAGCGCGAGCCCCTGCCGCTCGAATCGCGGCGCGGTGTTGGCGGCAGTGGCCGCCTTGGCCGATGCGATGCCCGGCCCCGTCGCCGGACTGCTCGCCGCACAGGCCGCCGCGCGCCTCGGTCCAACAAATGCCGCCGCAGCGGACTTGATCGCTTCATCGTTCATGACTGATCGTTCAAAAATTCGGCAAAAAAAATTTAGACGAGCGCGCGCATGGCGACGTCCACGACCCCGATTAGTGCGTCTTCCTCGTGAGCGACCCGCCCCAGCACGCGCAGGCCTTGCATTACGCAGAGCAGAAAAACGCCGACAGCCTTTTCGTCGAGCGTGGAATTGAACGCGCCGCTCGCCTGGCCGCGAATCACGGAAGCCGCCAGCAGCGTTGCCATGCGGCGGTGAATCGCGGCGACGCGGGCGCGCATTTCGTCGTCGCCCGACTGCATTTCCAGCGTGGTATTGGTGATGAAGCAGCTGCGCTCGCCGGTCAGCGCACAGGCTACCCGCGCGTAATGCATCAACGCGTTGCGCAGCGCCTCTTCAGGCGGCACCGGCGCGTTCAGCCGCTCGGCAAGGCGCGCGACCGAGCCTTCCGCATAATGATCCAGCGCGGCCAGCAGGATGCCGTGCTTGTCGCCGAATACCCCATACAAGCTGCCGCGCAAAACCCCGGTGGCCTTGCACAGGTCATCGATCGAGGTGGCGTGGTAGCCGCGGCTCCAGAACACCTGGCTTGCGCTCGCCAACACGGTTGCCGTGTCGAACTCGCGCGGCCGGCCCCGCACGCACACCTCGCCCGCCTTTTTCGCGGATTGTTTCGTGTCGCCAGTTCGCTTCATGTGACGGATATTATGACTAACCGTTCAAGAAAGCAAGATGAGTTTTCGTAGGCTGCGCGCAGGCTGCGTGTTCCTGCACGGTACCGGACGGAGAGAATTAGCAGTGCGCGTGGCACACGAAGGGTGTCGGCGGCGGATTCAGGAATGCGTTACAGCGTGGCAGTCACACCGCCATCCACGTAAAGAATGTGGCCATTGACAAAGTTCGAAGCGTTGCTCGCGAGAAAAACAGCGGCACCGACCAGATCTTCAACATCGCCCCAACGCCGCGAAGGCGTGCGTCCAATCAGCCACTTGCTGAAGGTCTCGTCCTTGACGAGCGCCTCGGTCAATTCAGTCTTGAAGTATCCCGGTCCAAGACCATTAACCTGAATGCCGTGCTGGCCCCAGTCG
>DASVNP010000125.1:0-19249 GCA_036383775.1 Paraburkholderia sp.
GTGTTGGGGTTGATGGCTGATTGTCCCACCGGCCGCGCTGCCCGCTCCGCGACAAAATGACGCCTTCATGAAGTTAGGTGTCTTGAGCAGCGTCATGCGTGCATAAAACGCTTTTGATATGGACTGCAATGCATTTCGTGACATGCAGGAGAGCGCTCAGGCAGCGTCTCCACCCTTGCCCGCGGCCGACGGAATCAGCAGAACCGGCAAGCTTGCCTGCCGCACGCAGCGTTCGGCCACGCTGCCGAGAATCAGGCGTTGAAAGCCACGCCGCCCGTGTGTGCCCATGACCAGCAGGTCGGCATTGAAATCGGCCGCCGCCTTGAGGACGACCACCGAAACATCGTCGAGCGTCGATGCCTCGCCCACGACGAGTTCGCCCTTCACGCCCTGCTCGGCCATGACCTTGCCGAATTCGGCGCCGAGTTCCTTGCCTTCCTCGATGAGACGGTTGCGCAGCACGGAAGGGTCGTAGCCGGGGGCCTCGAAATACATCGGCGTGTTTTCGACGACATAGAAAGGCTGCATGACCGCGCCCATGGACTTGGCGAGAGCGAGCGCTGCGTCGAACGCACGGCGCGAGGTATGGCTGCCGTCGACCGCTACAAGGATGCGTGTGTACATATCGACTCCGCGTTTGAAGAATCCGGATGCCGCGCCCGATTCAATGGGCCGGGCACATTGGCTATAGAGGTTGCCTCCATGAGCTTAAATGATTGCTGAAAAAGATGCAGTCGACCAGGATGTAAATCAAACTTTTGCCTAATTTTGCGATAACAGTGCTTTTCCCGACAAGCGCCGGCTGGCAAGCGCAGAAAGCCTTCGCGCTGAGTCGAGGCGTCTTTTCAGGATGAGGATGGGGGGGCAAGTTTGCCTTACAATCAGAACCAATTCAGACAAGCTGTTCCCGCCCTGCTGATGAACGAGCGAAAAACGACGGGCTTGCCCGACCGGATCTACAGCGACATCCTGAATCGCATTCTCGAAGGCGAGTACAAGGAGGGTGAACGGCTGCCGACCGAGCACGCTCTCGCGGAGCGTTTCGCGACGTCGCGGCCGACCGTGCGCGAGGCGCTCGCGCGCTTGCGGGCGGACGGCATCATCATGACGCGGCACGGGTCGGGCACGACGGTCGCGCGCCGCCCGGACCCGGACGTGCGCCGCTTCGCGCCGCTCGAAACACTGTCTGACATCCGCCGCTGTTATGAATTTCGCATCGTGACCGAAGCGGGCGCGGCGGAGCAGGCGGCGCTCAAAGCCGACGCCGAGGATATCGTCGCGATCCAGCATGCCTGGGATCAGTTGGAATGCATCATCGAGACCCGAGGCATCGGCGCGCAGGACGACTTCCTGTTTCATCTGGCAGTAGCGCGCGCGTCGAAGAACCCGTTTTTCATCACGGTCATGTCGTTCATCGAGGAACAGGTTTTGTTCAGCATGAACCTGTCGCGCAATCTGTCATTGCTGAAGACGGTGGAGCGGCAGCGGCTCGTGCAGGCCGAGCATCTGGCCGTGCTCGACGCGATTCGCCGCAAGGACGCAGTGGCCGCCGGAAACGCGATGCGAGCGCATCTCGAGAACGCGCTCGAACGCATGTTCGGCTCCTGAGTCGGCGAGACGCACTGGAAATCAGGCGGCGGCCGCCATCGGCCCGAACAGGGCGGTGCGGGTCTTCGGACTCACCGCGATGTCCAGCGCCACCGCCCGCTCCACGCCGATCTGCAATGGCGACCCGAGCCGGCTGATCTCAATGCCGGTCTTGCGCAGCAGCCGTTCGATCGGCGTGGTGGTCACCGTGACGTAGCGGGTAATGCCCATCCGGTCGGCGAACGTCACCAGTTCGTGAATGGCCTGCATCGTCACGTCGGCAAAGCCAAACGATTGTTCCTCGCCACCGGTTTCAATCGCAAAGCGGCTCAATTCCCAGATGTGCCGCCCAACGGGCGCGGCCGCGCCGTGCAGCAGTTGCGGGAAGGTGTCCTTCAGCATATTGGGGCCCTCGGTCGGCATCAGGCGCCAGCAGCCGCGCACCTGGCGGTCTTCGCCCTGAATCAGCATGTAATGCGGCCCGAGCGCGTCGTAGCCGTCGATCTCCATGCCCGCGATGGTCGGGATATCCCAACCGAGGCGCCCGTGGAACACCCGGGCCCGCAGGCGGTACATCTCGTTGATGTCGGCGTTGTCGAATTCCTGACGCATTCCAATCCGGATTGCTGCTTGCATGACGTTCTCCTGAACGTGTTGGGATACCCAATACGCAAGGAAACTTATGCATTTTGAATCGTTCCGCTACCTACCTACCTGGATAGGTGTGCATGCTTATCGGGTAACGCAGAATTCGAGATAGGTATCCGCACTCAACCGACAGGACACGAAAATGGAACTTCTCAACAATCAATGGCAACCGCAGACTGGCCTTCAAACCCGCCCGGCTGAGCCGTCCTCGGCGGTGGATCGCGTTTTAATCATCGCTTACCGCAAGAAGAAAAAAGAGAGCCAGCGCCGCTTCTGGGCCCGTTTCGGCGTCACGCAGTCGCGCGGCAGCCGGTTTGAAGCGGGTGCCGAAATCCCGGCGCCGGTGTCGATCCTGCTGGGCCTGTACTTCACCAAGACCGTCTCCGACGCCGATCTGGGCCGCGCCGAGCGGGTGCTGCACAGCCGCGACGCAGCCGCCTTGCTCAACCCGGGTCAATAAGCCCGAGCTGCGTTGCGATCACGGCCGCTGCGCGCCGCGAATTCACCCCGAATTTCGTCCGGATGTTTTTCATGTGGAAGTTAACCACAGCTTCCGAACAGTTCAGGATGTGGGAGATTTCCCAGGTGGATTTGCCGCGAGCGGTCCATTTCAGGCATTCGCGCTCGCGCGGCGTCAGCTTCGGCAGCAAGGTCTGCGCGTGCGTATTCAAGTGCCGCTGGCTGGTATCGATCACCAGATCGCGCAATAGCACCAGATTCGGCAACGCCACGTTGATATGGCGCCAGAATTCGTCGGTCGGATTGCTGTCGTTGACGAAGCACATCATGCCGGCTTGCTGGTTCGGCCCATGAATCGGCAACGTGATGCCGGCGCGTAAGCCGTGCGAGCGGGCTTCTTCATACATGGATTGTTGCGGTTCGGTCGCGAAAACGTCGGGCGACCAGATCAGCGGGCTGGCGCGCGTCGCGCAATGCGTCACGGTCGGGTCGATGTGGACCAGTCCCTGCTCGTCATAGGTGCGCCGCCATACCGGCGAATAGGTGCTGCGCACATAGGCATCTTCAAGGCGCATGGTCGGGCGCGGCAGCACGGCGACCAGAAGTTTGTCGAAACCCCACGTCTCGGCGAGGCCCGCGATCGCGCCGAACCATTCTGCTTCGTCGGCGGCGTCCAGCAACGGTGCCATCTGCTCGATAAAATGTAGCGGCAATTTTTAACTCTCTCAGGCTCGCAAACATCCCGTTGCGGTTAATCGCGGTACGGCACTCCGTCCGGCTGTTTTTGTCTTCACAATCTATCACTAAAAATTAATTCGCAAAGCCAGAAGCGATTTCTGACGGAACTGTGACAGAGAGGGGCTTGCGAAGCACAAACGAAGCGCTCTTTATATCCGAATTTCCGACCCATTTAACATTCAGGGATCGTTAATGTGGGTAATTTTCTCTTGGCAATCACGTTGATGTGCTTTATTAGCAACATTATTGTCCAAACATTCTAAATAACGCTGTTGCCGATATATCAGGCAGAATCGCACTGATCGCCAATATCGGCCATTGATCTCAATACGCCACGGCGGTCCCTGCGCCGGCCGCCACGAGCTATTGTCATACAAAAGCCACACACTTTGCTCGCCGCTACTTGTGCGATCGATGCTGCGAATTCACGTAGGCCAACCGCTACTCACCCCAAAGCCATCAGCATGACCGACAACAGCCGACGCTATCCCGATCCTTCCATCCGCGTGCTCGATCCGCGCTTCAAACCGCTGATTCTCGCTTCCGCGTCCGTCGAATGCCTGTATCAGGGGACGCGCTGGTCCGAGGGGCCGGTCTGGTTCGGCGACGGCCGCTATCTGCTGTGGAGCGACATTCCAAACGACCGTATCCTGCGCTGGGACGAAACCAGCGGCGCGGTGTCGACGTTCCGGCAGTCGTCGAACAATGCCAACGGCCATACGCGGGATCGCCAGGGGCGCCTCGTGAGTTGCGAGCATCTGACGCGGCGCGTCACGCGCACCGAATACGACGGCTCGATCACTGTGCTGGCCGACCGGTATAGCGGCAAGCGCTTCAATTCGCCCAATGACGTGGTCGTGAAATCGGACGGCTCGATCTGGTTCAGCGATCCGACCTTCGGCATCGACGGTTTTTATGAAGGCGAGCGGCAGGAGTCGGAACTGGCGGCCTGTGTGTATCGCATCGACGGCCAATCCGGTGAAGTCACCGTCGTCGCCGACGACGTGCTCGGCCCCAACGGACTGGCGTTTTCTCCGGACGAATCCGTGCTGTACATCGTCGAGTCGCGTGGCGAGCCGCGTAAGATTCGCGCCTTCGACGTGGATGGCAACGGCGCCGCGCTCTCGAACAACCGTGTGCTGATCGACGCCGGCCCGGGCACGCCGGACGGCTTTCGCGTCGATATTCACGGCAACCTGTGGTGCGGCTGGGGGATGGGTACCGACGAGCTCGACGGTGTGCGTGTCTTCACACCGCAGGGCGAGCCGATCGGCCATATTGCGTTGCCGGAGCGCTGCGCGAACGTGTGTTTCGGCGGGCGCCATCGCAACCGGTTGTTTATGGCGGCCAGCCACGGGCTGTATGCGCTTTACGTCAATACGCAAGGCGTGCAGGGCGGCTGACGGCGGGCTCCGGGTGGACTTTATCCGCCAGTTGCCTGACAAGTTGTGAGCGCGCTTCGTCAAAAGCTCCGGGTTTGCCCTTGGACTTTGCGCGCAAGCCATTGAACCGCAAGGACTCTACGTAAAAACGATGGCTTTTGCATGGCCGGCGCCGCCGGGAGCATTTGCTTGACATCGGCCATTGCGCTTCGCTATGTTGCATGAGTAGCAAGACACCGCCCGTAGCGCATCTGGCCGGCGGACTTCCATACCAAGAAGCGAGGAGACGCAATGACTGTTTCAGACAGGTTGGCGCTCAGGCTGGTGTCCGTATGTCTCGCGGCGAGCGCCGCTTTCGCATCCGCCGCGCACGCGGCCGATCCGGTCACGCTCAATATCGTCGACGTGGCCGGCGATCTGCAACTTACGCAAAAGGGCTTCGAGGCCTTCAAGGCGAAGTATCCCAACCTCGTCGCGAACTTCACGTTCACGAATGCGCCCGCACCGCAGTTGCCGGGCAAGATCAAGGCGATGCAGGCCGCGGGCCGTTCTGACATCGACCTTGTGTTGACCGGTACTGACGCGCTCGCCGCCGGCATCGAACAGAACCTCTGGATGAAGCTGCTGCCCGATAACGCGGCGGTGTTTCCCGGCGTGCTCGACAAATACGCGCCGGGTCCGCGCAAGATGCAGGATCTCGCACAAGGGTACGGTCTCGAGGTGGCGTATATGCCGGCCGGCCCGCTGCTCGAATACAACCCCGCCAAAGTCAGCGACCCGCCAAAGACGCCGGAGCAACTGCTGCAATGGTGCAAGGCGCATCCTGACAAGCTGATTTACGCGCGGCCGGCGAACTCCGGTCCGGGCCGCACATTCCTGATGGGACTGCCGTACGTGCTCGGCGACAAAGACCCGCAGGACCCGATTAACGGCTGGGACAAGACGTGGGCTTTCCTCAAACAACTGAACGATTGCATTCCTTACTATCCTGGCGGCACCTCGGCGGTCATGAAGGAACTCGGCGAGGGTTCGCGCGACATGACAGTGACGGTGACAGGCTGGGACATCAATCCGCGCGCGCTCGGCATCGTGCCGGCTGAATTTCGCGTGCAGGCGTTCGACAACATGACGTGGGTGAACGACGCGCACTTTATGGTGATTCCGAAGGGCGTGCCGAAGGAAAAACTGGATGTGCTCTACAAGCTGATGAACTTCATGCTCGACCCGGCGCAGCAGGCCATGACTTATGACGACGGCTATTTCTACCCCGGTCCGGCAATCAAGGGCGTAGGCGTCGAGCAGGCGCCCGCGCACAGCCAGGATGTGCTGAAGAAATACGGCAGGCCGGAGTACGCGAAGCTGCTGGCCGATCGCCCGCATGTATTGCCGCTGAATGCGGCCGCAATGGTCGCGGCCTTCAAGAAGTGGGACACCGAGGTCGGCGCGCAGAAGACCAAGTAGCTTTCCGCCCGCTCGGGCATGCCGTCGCGTTCGGCGCGTGGTGTGTGACATCAACGCACCAGCGCACGAACGCGCGGCTGCGTCACGCGTATCAGGAAATCGCCATGAAGCCTCATTTCGAACAGTTGCGGCTCGATTCGGTGAGCCGTAGTTTCACGAATGCGGAAGGTCAGGCAATCGCGGCGCTGCAAGGACTCGATCTGACCATTCGGCGTGGCGAGTTCATCGCATTGCTGGGGCCATCGGGTTGCGGTAAATCGACAGCGCTCAATTGCATTGCCGGATTGCAGCCGCTTACGGGCGGTGGCATCTGGCTCGACGAGCGGCGCATCGACGTGTTGCCGCCCGAAAAGCGCGGCTTCGGCATGGTGTTTCAGAACTACGCGCTGTTTCCGCACATGAGCGTGTTCGACAACGTCGGCTTTGGCCTGAAGATGCGCGGCGTCGACAGGAAGGAGGCGACGCGCCGGGTGCGCGAAGCGCTGCAGCTCGTGCAACTGGTCGGGCAGGAGCGCAAGCTGCCCGGACAACTCTCCGGCGGTCAGCAGCAGCGCGTGGCGATTGCACGGGCCATCGTGATCGAGCCGCCGCTGATTCTGATGGACGAACCGCTGTCGAATCTCGACACGAAACTGCGCATTGAAATGCGCGCGGAGATTCGCCGCATTCACAGCCAGCTCGAACGCGCGACGCTGTACGTGACGCACGATCAGGACGAAGCGCTGTCGATGGCCGATCGCATCGTCGTGATGAAAGAGGGCGTGGTGCAGCAGGTTGCCACGCCGAAAGAAGTCTATGCGCGCCCGCGAAATCTGCATGTCGCACGCTTCATGGGTTATCGGAATGTGGCCGACTTCACGCTCGAAGGCACGCAAGGCAATTGCGTGGCAGTCACCGCTAACGGCGTGCGCCTGATCGGCACGCCGATGGCCGGCTTCGACAGCAAACGCGTGAGCGTCGCGCTGCGGCCCGAAGATATGGAACGCGCGGCGCCTGGCGCGGACAACACGTTCGAGGCGCTCGTGACGGCCGTCGAATACGGCGGACGTGATTCGCTGCTGCGTGTGAAGACCGCGTTCGGCGACTTGTGGGCGCGCCTTGGCGGCGAGTTCGAAGAGGGCCAGCGAATCAGCCTGCGCGTGCCGCCGTCGCGCACGCTGGTCTATGAAGGCGAGGCGGCATGAACACGCCCACGCTGACGCCGCCACTTGGGCCGCGGGCGCCGCGTGACGCCAAAGCGTGGCTCGTCGCGCCGGCGCTGATCTTCATTCTCGCGCTGTTCATCTATCCGTTCGCGTATGGACTGGCGCTGTCGTTCCGGCCGATGAACGGTGGCGGTGTGTGGGTCAACTATCTGACGTTTTTCACTGATACGTCGATGTGGCCGACGATACTCGTCACGCTCAAGCTCGCGGTGCCCGCCACGCTCATTAACGTCGGCGTGTCGCTGCCGGTCGCATTCGCGCTGCGCCACTATTCGCGCTATCAGAAGTTCGTCACGACCCTGCTGGTGATTCCAGTCACGCTTGGCACCGTGTTGATCGCCGACGGCATGCTCACGTACTTCGGTCCGAACGGCTGGTTTCCGCAAGCGTTGCATGGCCTGCATCTCTACACGCAGGAAGTGCGCCTGACGCATAACTTCTGGGGCGTGCTGATCTCGCTGATCGTGTCGGGTTTTCCGTTCGCATTTCTGTTGACGCTGTCGTACGTGACCGGCATCGATCCGACGCTTGCAAGCGCGGCGGCGACGCTCGGCGCGAGCCCCTGGCAGCAGTTTCGCCGCATCTATTTGCCGCTACTGGCGCCGGGATTGACGATGGCCGCGTGTCTGTCGTTCGTGCAGGCGTTTTCGGTATTTCCATCGGCGGTGCTGCTGGGCGCGCCAGCGGGTCCGACACGCGTGATGTCGATCGCCGCGGCCGAAGCCGCCTTCGAAAGCTATGACTATTCACTGGCATCCGCGATCGCCATGGTGATGGGCTTCGTGCAGCTGGTGCTGGTTGCCGCGATGCTCGGCGTGCGCCGCTTCTTCTATAGCGGCCCGGTCACGGGAGGTAAAGGCTGATGACGACCGATCATCGTCCGGCTCAGCCTTCGTCGTGGCCGGCGCAGGCGCCGCAGCAGCACGGCGACGGCATGCGCGAACCGGACAGGCGCGCCAGCCGCAGCCGGCCGCGCGCCAGCGTGCCGGACCGCGTCTGGCGAGTACTGGTGTGGGGCGCGATGGTGTTTTTCCTCATCAACGTGGTGTTGCTGATCGCGACCGTCGCGGTCAATTCGGTGGCGACGCGCTGGTTCGCCACCTGGCTGCCGCAAGGCTTCACGCTGCATTGGTATGCGCAGGCGTGGAGCGATTTCCAGTTGGCGAGCGTGCTGTGGGTGACCGTTGAAGTGGTCGGCTCGGTGGTGTTGCTGGCGATTGTGCTCGGCGTACCGGCGGCGTACGCGCTCGCGCGCGTGCAGTTTCCGGGCAAGCGCCTCGTCATGCTGATCTTCCTGTTGCCGCTGATGGTGCCGCCTGTCACCTACGGCATCCCCATGGCGACCGTCATGTACAAGGTTGGCCTCGCCGGCACGCTCAGCGGCGTGATTCTCGCAAACCTCGTGCCGGCACTGCCGTTCGTGATTCTGGTGATGACGCCGTTTATCGAACAGATCGATCCCAATCTCGAAGCGGCCGCGCGCATTTTCGGCGCCAATACGTTCCGCTACTTCCGCTACGTGCTGCTGCCGCTGCTCGTGCCCGGCATGCTCGCGGCCGGCCTGCTGGTGCTGGTGCGCACCATCGGCCTGTTCGAGCTGACGTTTTTCACCGCGGGCCCGGCGACGCAAACGCTGGTGGTGGCCTTGTACTACGCGGTATTTTCAACCGGCGTGCGCGCGCCGCAATCGATCGACGCGATGGCGATGATCTACATGGCGATCACGCTGATCTGGGTTCTGATCGCACTGCAATTCGTGAGCCCGACGCAGATTGTCTCGCGCGTGAAGGAACAGCGGCGCTGATGCACGCGTCAGCGCGCAGGTTCCGCGCTGCTGAGTTTCTACTCGACGCTAAAGCAAAAGCGCGCACCGTGAGTTAAACGATGCGCGCTTCGCCATTCCCAAGTTAATCGGGGTCTGCGCAGACATTCAAACGCAGATGCAAACGCAGATGCAGAGTGAATCTTTTATTTCTCCCGATGTAACTCAATTATCCGCGTGGGCCGCAGGTGATTGACTGCGTAATGAATGCGGCCACGGTCATGGCGGTTGCCGAAGTAACGCGGCTCGTCGAATTGACGATCTGCCGAAAGTGCTTCAATTGGCTCGACCATGCCTTTGTCAATCATCGTATATCCCGGCTCGAGCGCGAGCAGCAGATGGTTGCCGCCGACCCGGCTGTCGAAGCCGGCCATGCCGTCGAGCGCCTCGGGCACGCTGTTAGTGAGGGTCGCATTGCTGGTGGTGATTTCGTCGGGCGAGATCGGGCTGTAGCCCGCTATGCGCGCGGCTTCGAGATTCTTGCCGTCGGTGTCGACCGTGCTGTCGTGCGTGCGGTCGTTGTGCATCTCTGTCGTGCTCGGGCCGCGAGTGCCCGGTTGCCGGCCGGCGTCTGCCGGCTTGTTGATATCGCTGTTCATCATGCATTCTCCTTGCTAGAGGACATGATTTGACGTGCAGCAAAACCCGTTCCGCCTCGCACAACACCCTGATTCTCTTGCCTTGCACCGCGTTTTTACCGCAGTGGCCTGGAAGGGCATTCCGCAGGCGATGGCGTTCGCGTTTCTTTTCGTTTTTTTTAATGGACGCGTATTTTCTACAGAGTATGATCTTACTCCGGCGAGCGAAGCGCGGTTAAATTGACGGCATGCAGTCCGGCTATTTTTTCTGGGTCGGCAACACCGGCCGCGCGCTACTCAAAACATTTAACGGGGCCGTCAGGGCGGGTGACACATGCACTTTGATGCTGCATTCACACATCGCGGCTATCTATTGAATTGTGCGCCGGCGCGCGCGGGCGACGGCAGCTGGCAACCTTATGTGGTCATCTCGCGCTCGAGCGACGGCGAACTGGTCGCCAACCGCTTTTTCCCCACTGACTTGCGTTTTCCTGACGAAGCCACCGCCATCGCCCATGCGCGCGACTGGGCGGTGCGCTGGATCGACGCAAGCAGCGTGACCATCTGAGCGTCTGCGGCCTGTCGTGCCGCGTATGCCGTACCCCGCCCCCACGCTGACAGCCGGCGCTGCGCGAGCCTCGGTAAAAAGCGGTAATCTCTCGGCATAGCCACTTTGAACCGTGCTCACCGCTCGGCGCCGTCCTTTTATGCCTAACGTGCCTTCCCAGAACTGGGGCCTCGAACAGATCGTCGCGGACTTGCGCGCCTCGCGTGAGGAATTGCATCGCACGCGGCATCCGCGCGGCATCCGCGAGCTGCCGTCGCGTGAGGCGGTGACCAACATCGTCACCGGCCTGCGCGCGGCGCTGTTTCCCACGCACTACGGCGCGCCCGATCTGACCGACGAGACCGTCGACTATTACGTCGGCCATACGCTCGAAAGCACGTTGCGTCTGCTCGCCGAACAGATTCGCCGTGCCTTGCGGTTTTTGCCCGAGTTCGCCGACACGCCCGACGCGGATCTGAAGGAGCGCGCGTTCAACGTGGCACGCGAATTCGGCACGCAG
The DNA here is from genome assembly GCA_036383775.1 of Paraburkholderia sp. GTDB lineage: Bacteria > Pseudomonadota > Gammaproteobacteria > Burkholderiales > Burkholderiaceae > Paraburkholderia. The sequence continues at coordinate 10,948 of DASVNP010000125.1, forward strand.
TTGCCCGGCATTCGTGCGCTGCTGGTCAGCGACATTCAGGCAGCTTTTACCGGCGATCCGGCTGCGCAGCACATCACCGAAATTCTGCTCTGTTATCCGGGCGTGTGGGCGATGACGCACCATCGGCTCGCGCATGCACTGCATCGCCTTGGCGTGCCGTTGCTGGCGCGCTTCATCAACGAAATCGCGCACTCGGCAACCGGCATCGACATTCACCCGGGCGCGACCATCGGCCCGAGTTTCTTCATCGACCACGGCACGGGTGTCGTGATCGGCGAAACGGCAATCATTGGCGAACGCGTGCGTCTGTATCAGGCCGTGACGCTCGGCGCGAAAAGCTTCGCCGCGGATCTCGACGGCACGCTGGTCAAGGGCAACGCGCGGCATCCGATCGTCGAGGACGACGTGGTGATCTATGCCGGCGCGACGATCCTCGGACGCGTGACGATTGGGCGCGGCTCGGTGATCGGCGGCAATGTGTGGCTGACGCATAGCGTGCCGCCCGGCAGCAGTGTGTCGCAAGGCAAGATCCGCGAAGGCGAGCGTACCGACGAGGGGCGTCAGTAATGCGTGGCCTCGCGCGTGCATCGTCTGGCGGACAGGTGCGCCGTTTTGTACGCGGTTTGCCGCGTGATGCCGCTTGCCGCGGAACGCCGCGCATGTCGATTCTCGTTCGCTGAGAGGCCCACCATGTCGCGCGGCCGCGTTCACATGCCTCGCTGCGCGATTGCCGGCGTCGAAGCGACAGTAGCCGACACAGCGCATTCGTTCCCGCGTCATTCACACGACCGCTTCGGCGTTGGCGTGATCGTCAGCGGCGGGCACCGCTCGGCGAGCGGACGCGGTCTCGTCGAGGCGCGCGCCAACGACGCGATCATGGTCAATCCCGGCGAAGTCCACGACGGCAGTCCGCTCGATGAGCGCGGGCGCGCCTGGCGCATGTTGTATTTCGAACCGTCGATGCTGCTTGCCGCCACGAATGAACTGGCGGGCACCGCGTCGCGCGAAGTCGAACTCACACTGCCGGTCGTGCACGATCCGTTGCTGACGCGTCTGTTTGAGCGCCTGTTCGCGGTGTCCGTGCAAGCGCCTGGCGTGCCGGACGATCTGGTGCGGGAGGAAGCGTTGCTCGATCTGTTTGCGCATCTGGTCCGCACGCATGCCACGCTACCGGCACGTCCATGGACCACGCATGCAATGGGGCCGATCGCGCGAGCGAAAGCCCGCATCGACGACGACCCCGCATCACCGCTGACGCTCGCCGAACTCGCCGCCGATGCAGGCATGAGCCGTTTCCAGTTGCTGCGAGGTTTTGCACACGAGATGGGACTGCCGCCGCATGCGTACAGAATGCAGCGTCGCGTGGGACTCGCGAGGCAGTTGATTGCGCGAGGCGCGACGCTTGCCGATGCGGCGGCCGCGGCGGGCTTCGCTGACCAGAGCCATATGACACGCGCATTCGTGCGCCTGCTCGGTGTGACGCCCGCGAGCTACGCGGCCGCAATGCGCTGACGTTTGTCCTTTATCCGATCCGCAGATGCTGCAGCAACGCGGCGCCGCCGTGCACGCCGTGCAGCCAGACGTGCTGCCCGACGAACCACGCCGCCGCCCACGAGGCGGCCACCACGATCAGATCGCAGTGGCCGCTGTTCCAGAGATTCAACGAATGCCGGCCCGCAATCCAGGGCACCCCTAGCGGATTAGGCCAATCGGCAAACAGATGCATCAGGCCGCCGCAGGCAAAACCGAACGCCGGCGCGGCATAAACCGAATGCCCGAGCCAGTGATACGACACGGCGAGCAACGCGAGCCATGCCACGCCCCAGTGGGTCAGCGTGCGATGCGTAATCCACAGGCGCCGCGCGCGCGACCACCACGCCACTTCGAGCCAATCGGGCGCCGTACTTCCGGCCACGCCGGCGATGAAACTCAACAGCACGCCGAGATGATACGAACCGCCGCCGCCGATGCGCGCGACGATTGCCGCCGCGATGACGCCGGCCGCAAAACCGGTAGCGTGATGTGCTTTGCTGGATGCCATTGAACTCGCGGTGCGGTGCACCGCATAAAAGACGAAGGGCGGCTATGTTCGCAGATGAGCCGACAAAAAAATAGCCGACCGGCGATTTAAAAATCGCGAATCGGCGTGGCCGTCAAAACGCAGGCGTGTGCGCGAAATCTCAGGTCGCGCACCGTGCGATATCGACGCGCATTTCCGGTTCCGGTGGATCATCAGGTGCGTTCGCCGGATGCATCACCTTGATGACCGAGCCGCTATTCATCGGCGTCAGCGTCACGAAATACGAGTTGTTCGAATCCGAGCCGACTGCGAGCTCGGTCGCACCGCCGACGTTCGACGCGCGCACGCGTGACAAGCGGCTCTCGATGCAATCGGCGATATAGGACGGCGCGCGTTGCGACGAGAAGTACATCATCGGTTGGGACGCATCGCGGGCGGGGCCCGAAGAACCGCACGCGCCGAGAGCAGCAAGCGCGGCAATCGCGGGGGCAAGCAGGAGAAGTTGTTTCATGATCAGATCGTCGGCGTCCCCGGTCATGCACGGGAACTTGGGGCGCGGGCGAAGCGCAACGCGATGCAACGCGGCGTCATACTTCGCGACCAAGCCGCCGTTCGATTGCAACGGTATGGCGACATTGCGCAGAAGAAGGCAGCTATGTTCAGTATAGTCACCGCGTGCTCGCGTCGTCACTACCCACGCTCGTCGTTATTGTGTCGAAACGTAAGGCGCAGAGGTCGTGAGAAACAGTCATGAAAAAACCCGCGACGTGATCGTGTCACGCGCCGGCTTGTCCGTTCGTCAGAGGTCAGCATTCGCCGCGCGCGGGGCGGGTAAAATAGCGTGCTTGAAATGTGTTTCCGCCCCGCGAACGTGAGTGAACCTGTCATGACCGATACATCCCTTCCATCGTCCGATGCCGCTGAAGATTTCACGACGGAAGGCTCGTCCGAACTGGGCGAGTCCGTGCACGAAGACCGTCTGTGGCGCGACGACGGCTGGACCGCGCGCGTCATCAAGAATGAAGACGACGACGGCTGGGCCGTCGCAATGATCAAGGACGGCGAGGCGGAACCCGCGCTCGTCGGACCGTGGACCATGGGCCGCAACAAGAAAGATCCCAAGCCGCTCGACACCTCGGCGTTCAATACGCTCGTGAAGACTGCGTCTGAAGTGTTGCGCCGTCATGAGCAGCAACTGCGCGCGCAACTGCACAAGGCAGTGCGGGTGGCGAGCGCGGACGGCAACGACGAACTCGACATTACGCTCGACATCGTTCCCGACGAAGACGAGCCGTATGCGCTCCTGACCGCGCTCGATGCGTTCGGCGAGCAGCTCGCGCAAGTGCAGGTGGCGCCTCACTTCAAGCTCAGCAAAGCGAGTGCCGCGGCATGGGTCGAAAACGAGTTTCGCAGGCCGGGTTGATCGCCGTGGTGTCGTATGGCTTGTGGCGTGAGTTGGCGCAATCAGCGGCTGGCTAACTGGCTAACTGGCTAACTGGCTAACTGGCTAACTGGCGAAGTGGCGAAGTGGCGAAGTGGCGAAGTGGCGCAAGCGGATCAAGTCTAACATTACTAAAGCCTGTCAATATACTTTCACATTCACTTCATAGAATTCTCGCGTCATAGCGGCGCGAGCGTGAACCATGTTGTTTCGGGGTTAAGTGCGTGCCGGCTGTGTCCACTCCCACGCTACTCCAACACTGGATCACGACAACATGGCCGAGCCGTTCGACCCTTCCCGCCGCAAGGCCCTGAAACTACTCGCTGGCGCGCCGATGCTGCCGCTCGGCGGACTTGCCACGGCTTCCATGCTGACGGCCTGCGGCGGCAGCGATGATCTGGCGACGCCGGCCAAGCCGGTCGCCAACTTCGTCTCCGCGGCGTTCGCCGGCATGGCCGCGCCGACGCTGGCCGATCCCGCGGCCATGGCAAAAACCACGGTCGGTTCGAGCTTGACGGTGCAACTGAGCGACGGCAGCAGCCGCGCGTTCAAGCTGGCGTATCAGCCATTCTTCACGACCGGCGACAACGTGCCCAACATCAAAGGCGGGACGATCCTGGCGGGCGGCTATTTCGACATCAACAACCAGCCGATCATGGACAAGTCGGTCGCGGACAAGGAGCGTCAGTTCTACTCGGATTGCCCGGACGGCAGCTCGCTGATCCGTCTCGACAAGCCCACGGTGAAAGGTCTCAAGGGCAATGCGGTGTTCGCGGTCGTGCAGTTCGAATACACCACTCGCGATCAGAGCCTGAAGTCGATGTACGGCCAACTGCCGTCGCCGATCGCCGTGCTCACGCTCGATCAGGACCCGGCCACGGGCAAGCTCACGCTGGTGGGTTATTCGAACGTCGATACGTCGAAGGCGCATGGATTGTGGATTACCTGCGGCGCGAGCCTGTCGCCGTGGAATACGCACCTGTCGAGCGAAGAGTACGAACCGGACGCCACCACGATCGCCGCCAATAGCCAGTTCAAGGGCTTCAGCCGCAGCCTGTATGGCGACGAGACCACCGCAAATCCGTATCACTACGGCCATTTGCCGGAGGTCACCGTCAATCCGGACGGCACCGGCACGATCAGAAAACACTATTGTCTTGGCCGTATCTCGCACGAACTGATTCAGGTGATGCCGGACAAGCGCACCGTCCTGATGGGTGACGACGCAACCAATGGCGGTCTGTTCATGTTCGTCGCGGATCGCGAAGCCGATCTGTCGGCGGGCACGCTGTATGTCGCGAAGTGGACGCAGGTGTCCTCGAGCGGCGCGGGCGCGGCGACGCTTTCGTGGATCAACCTGGGTCACGCTACCAGCGACGAAATCGAAGCGCTCGCCAACCGGCTGCGCGCGAGCGACATTCTGGATGTCGCGACCAAAGACCCGGCCGATCCGACTTACACGAAGATCAATTTCAACGGCACCTTCAACTGGGTGCGCATCAAACCCGGCATGACGCAGGCGGCGACATTCCTCGAGACGCATCGCTATGCGGCGCTGGCGGGCGGCAGCATGGGCTTCACGAAACTCGAAGGCACGACGGTCAATATCAAGGACAAGGTGCTGTACTCGGCCATGTCGCGTATCGAGAAGTCGATGGTGCGCGGCAATGCCGCGTCGACCGACGTGGCCGTCGACAAGGCCATCAACGCCGGCGCGGTCTACGCGCTGAATATGCGAGGCGGCCAGCGCGACCGCAGCGGCGTCGCGATCAACAGCGACTGGGTGCCGGTGGACATGGCCGCGCCCGCGGCGCTGGTCGGCGAGGATCTGTCAGCAGCGGACGCGCTCGGCAATACGGCGAATCCGGAGCGCATTGCCAACCCGGACAACCTCAAGTTCTCCGAGAAGCTGCGCACGCTCTTTATCGGCGAAGACAGCGGCATGCACGTCAACAATTTCCTGTGGGCGTACAACGTCGATACGAAGGCGCTCGCGCGCGTGCTGTCATGCCCGTCGGGCGCCGAGTCGACGGGCCTCCATGCGGTCGATGAAATCAACGGCTGGACTTACGTGATGAGCAACTTCCAGCATGTCGGCGATTGGGAAAGTCCGCTGCACGACAAGGTCCAGGCGACGCTCGATCCGCTTGTGCGGGCCAACTACAAGGACCGGTTCGGCGCGACGGTAGGGTATCTGACGGCGGATCCGGCGGGGATCAAGCTGTAGAGGGGAGCGCGGGGGCGACTTGTCTTAGGTCCTCCGGCTGAGGAGGCAGCGAGGGGGATTCTCGCGATAATTTGCGTTTTCCCCTTGGCTGGCTTATGCAGTGGATTTCGATTTTGCGACAGGGCTATATCGACGTGGCAAGCGTGCGATATGGCCTGTCGCATCTTGTTGCCAGTGCCTTTACTCTTGCGATTCCAGCGTCCGCGAAGTTGGCCGCCATAGCGGCGACCATCCATGTCGAATATACGTCGCATTGCGTATCGGTCGGGCCGGGCGCGAAGGGCACGCTGGATTTCGAGGCGCTTGGCCGCGATCGCAGGATTCTCGACCACCGGCAGGTCGCTCGTGCATTCTGCGCTGAGCGGCATCGCTGGTCTCTTCGACTGCCCACGATCGTTGCTCCGCTCGACGAGCGACGTTGCTATTTCACGGGCCACTCAAACTGGCTCGTGATCGAAGACCTCACGGAGCGTGGCGGGCCGGTCGAATATGAAGTGTTTTTTCGTCTGCGCCGCGCGGGCGCGAGTGCATTGCGGCTCGTGATCGAGAGCGCCTACGTGCGCGACGCGAGCAAGGGAAGGGCAGGGATTCCGCGAAACCGGCGAAGCATTGTGCGGTTTCGCGTCCTGGCGGCAAAGATATTGAGAGGCGAGTCGATTCGCGATCCAAATCCCAATCGCCGCTAGCTGATGCCGGCCGACAAACCGCCAGGTTCCTGGCCGCATTGTTTCGGTCCGTACAAACAGGTGAGGCCCCACAAGGGGGCCTCATAACTTCGCGGGTGCGCTTGATCGGCATGAACCGACGTAACCAGCACGGCTGGACCCTGTTTGACCAGGAGGCAGATAGACGCCCTTGCGGGCCCCGGAAAATCCATCTGCCGTAATTATAGCGTGCAAAGCGAGATTTTCGTATCGCCCAATCGGCCATTACCCGGCTCGGCAGTCTTTCGCCGCCTCAGCTCCGCTTGCAGAAAATCGCGGTAATGAGCGGCGCCACGTGGTGCACGATCGCTGTGCTGCCCGACCCGGCAATCGCGTCCCGCACTTTGGCTTCGCTACCGAACACCACCACGCCGTAGGCCGAGTTGGCGACCGGTTCGCCGTTCCCCACGCGGAACATCGGGTCGTCTTTTTCATAGCCCACTACCGCGAACACGCGAAAGCCGTAGGCAGTCAGATCGGCACCGGAGACCGGCGAGAATGCGTTGATCGAGTTGCTCTCCACGCGCGTGGGCTTCGGATCGATCATGTCTTGCCGGACGAGATCGGCAATGAACTGATGGCCGCTTTCATTGCACGTGAGCGGTTCGTCGAGTGCGGCGGCGCGGCCGGCGAGCGGCAGCGCGGCAGTCAGAGCAAGGAGTGCAGACGAAATCGAGCGTTTCATAAGTGTGAGCGGCGGCCCGGATTCGATATGTAGTGTGTTCGCAACGGGCGGCGGCGCGATGTCGGGACTCGAGAATACGTTGCGCATCGAAGAGATCCCGCGTGCCAAGCATAACTGCATCAACACTTTATCGCGATTCGGTAAATCCCGCTCCGCGGCGGCCGGCATATACGCGTAATGAGAACTGAGTGCAGCGAAACTTGCAGTTAGAAAGCAAGCTTTCGCGATCCCGTATATATTTCCGGGCTATGACATCGCAACCCAAAACTCCAATTAACGTCCCGCCTCCCAGGACATGGGACGCGCGGCTTGCCCGCCGGCTCGTATCCCCGCTCGTCAACACGTGGGTCACGCCGAACCACCTCACCACGCTGCGCCTCCTGATCGGGCTGGCCGGCGCGTTGGGCCTCGCTCGCGGCGATTTCGCCTCGGCCAATGCGGGCGCGTTTCTGATCGTGCTATCGAATTTCGTCGACCACACGGATGGCGAACTCGCGCGCATTAGCGGCAAGTCGAGCCGGATCGGTCACTTTTACGACCTCGCCTGCGACGCGCTCGTGACCGTCATGTTGTTCGTCGGCATGGGCATAGGTGTCGGCGCCTCGCACGTCGGCGGATTGAAGGTCGCGCCGGGTGTGTTCGGCGCCGTGGCCGGCGTCGCGGTCGCATTGATTTTCTTCCTGCGCATGCGCATCGAGGAAATGGCGGGCAAGGCGGGCACGAAACAGGCATCGGTCGGCGGCTTCGAAACGGAAGACGTGCTGTATCTGCTGCCGATCGTCACGCTGACGAGCGTGGTTCATCCCTTCGTGCTGGCGGCGGCAATCGGCGCGCCGCTCTTCGCTGTCTGGGTGGTGATCGATTACCGGCGCGTTTCGCGGCGTGCCGCGCGTCCGGCGGCCGTTGCCAAAAGCGCGTCCGAAACCGCTCAAATGCGGGGCGGCAAATGAGCATGCACGCCGAAAACGAAGTGGTCGAACCCGTTGCAGCTGATCGTTCGCCGGCGCCATCGTCTGCCATGCCCGCCACGTCCGCGCCGAATGCCGACCGTCTGGTCGCGAGCCGCACGCATGCTTTCGACAATCCGCGTCTGCGCAAGGATTTTGCCGATCAGGACGCGTTCCTTTATCTGGAAGACTTCCTCGCGCCCGAGGTTACGGCACAACTCGTCCACAGCGCGCGAACGCTCCTCGACGAGGTGAACCGCAACTATCTGCCGGGCCAC
>DASVNP010000126.1:0-16009 GCA_036383775.1 Paraburkholderia sp.
TGTGCTGGCGCTGATCCACCAGACACGATGCCGTCAACAACTGTCACGCTCCTACCCAAGGCCACCCAGAAAAGCCAAGCCCCACTTCCATCTCGCGTACAAACTCGCTTGATGCAGTGAGGCTTAAGTTGAGAGCATTGCTGTGCGGGGCGGCACCGGCGGATTCAAGGAAAGGCCAACACCCGGGGAACACACCCAAACAACCGGGCGAGGCAAAAAGAGCCAGAAAAGAATCAAACCTGCCGAAGGCAATAAAGCGCAACGGCATCCAACACTGCCTCATCTTCGCCGACAGCGCCGGCGCACTGAATAAGAACAGAAGGATGCGCGTCCTGACACTGCTGCACGAGAAGAGGCAAATCCTTCCTGACATGCCCACCTTGCCCAAAAAAAACCGGCACAACGGTAACCACATCACACCCGCGAGCTACAAGCCCGCTGACAGCGGCAGAAAGATCCGGCTCCATCAACTCAAGAAACGCCAGCACCACAGGCTCTGACCCGCGAAGGGCGCGCAGCTTCCCGGCTAGCCTCTCAAACGGCTCGCGCCACCGCACATCTCTCGCGCCATGCCCAAACAGAACAATCCCGTGCAGAGCCATGACGCAAACTCCTAGTGACGATCAACCCACTTCAACCCAACCAACCCGAGTACAAGATAAACAAGCCCAGGCGTAGCCGCAGTCAAAGGCGCAGGCCAGGTATTCAACGTACCGATATGCGAGAACAGCGTATTGAATAGCTGAAAGCTCATCCCCAGCATAATCCCGCCAAAAACCTTCATCCCCACCACACCGGCGCGCGTATGCAGATACGCAAACGGCAACGACAACACCAGCATCACGAACACCGCAAACGGATAAAGCAGCTTGCGCCAGAGTGCAATTTCATACCGCTGCGTATCCTGATGATTCTCAGTCAAGTGCTGAATGTACCGAAACAGATTGAACATCGACATCCGATCCGGCGACACCAGCAGCACCGACAGAATCTGCGGCGTCAACTCCGAGCGCAGCGAATACTCCGGCACCGACACCTGCTGCGCGCGATAAACAGGATTCAGCGCATCGGCCGGCGTACCCGGGGGAGGGGGCACGTCGATCAGCTGCGTATCGGTCACGCCGGTCAACTGCCAATGACCCGGAGGCTGATACTTGCCGCTCTGCGCGGTCCGTACGTTCGAGAGACGGAACTGGGAATCGAACTCATAGATGCGCACATTGCTGATCGTCGCATCAGGCTTCAATTCGCCCACGTTCACGAAACGCGTGACCTGCTCGCCGTCCGCGCGCGCGGTGAGTGTATCTTTCACCCACACGCCCGATTCGAAATTGGTCGACACCGACGACCCCAGCGCCTCGAGCCGCACGCGTTCCGACAACTGGTCCGTGTACGGGCCGACCACTTCACCGATCAGATAAGTGAGCAGCACCAGCGGAATGCCGATCTTCAAGAGCGAGCGCAGCGCCTGATTGGTGGCGAGGCCAGACACACGGAAAATCGTGTACTCGGAGTTCGCCGCCATTTGCGCGAACACATAGATCGCGCTGATCAGCGCCGCGACGGGAATGATTTCATAGAAGCGCGACGGTGTTTGCAACGCGACCCGCAACACCGCGTACTGGAACTTGTAGTTGCCGTGGCCAACCGAGTTCAGCTCGTTGATCAGGTCGAAGAAGAAGAACAGACCCGAAAACGCAAACAGAATGAAGATGAACGTGAGGTAGACCTGACGCGCGAAGTACCTTTCATAAATGCGCATCGGTCAGGCTCCCTGCGAACGGCTGAACGACGCCCGCGTGAATAGCGGCCGGTTGCGCACACGCAGCCAGAAAATGAACGCGACGATTGCCGCAACGATCACATGCAGGATCACCAGCCCCACGCTGAATGACATCTTGCCCTGCTCGATCCACGACTGCACCACGTTCAACAGGTTCGAGTACGTCAGATAGATAAGAACGGCCATCACCAGATTGATGGTGCGGCTGCGCCGCGGGTTCTGGTGCGCGAGTGGAATCGCCAGCAGCATCAGGTTGATCGCGATGAGCGGCAGCCCCGCGCGCCACGCGAACTCGGCGAGATTGTCGTTGGTCGGATTGCGCAGCAGCGTGAGCGTGGGCGTGCCGGTGGTGGTGGGCGTACTCACGACCGGCTGGCTCTGAATCTTCACGCCATAGCGCTCGAACTCCATGATCCGGAAATCGGGGTGGCCCGGTTCGCCGTCGTAGCGGCGGCCATTTTCCAGCACGACGAAGCGGTCACCGTTCTTGTGCGTCTCGGTATGGCCGTTCTTCGACACCACCACATTGACCTTACCGTTTTCGGTGCTGGTCACGAACACGTTCTCCACGTGTCCCTGGTCGGGCGACATCTTCTCGATGAAGAACACGCGGTGGCTCGTAGCCGACTCGCGGAACTGGCCCGGTGCGAGCAGCGAGACCTCGTCGCGCTGCTGGAAGCGCGCGCGGATCAGCTTGCTCTGCTGATTCGACCACGGCCAGCCGACAAACACGAAGAACATGATGAGGATGATGATCGGCGTGGCAAAGATGCCGATCGGCTTGATGAACTGCGTGAGGCTCACGCCCGAGGACAGCCATACGACCATCTCGGAGTCTTTGTACCAGCGGGTCAGCACGAACAGGATCGACACGAACAGGGTCGCGACGAGCATGATTGCCAGGTAGCCGATCACGGTCAGGCCGATCAGGACCAGCACGTCGCGCGGGTCGATCTCGCCCGAGGCTGCGAAACCGACGATGCGAATCATCATCGTGGTCAGCACGAGCGTGAGGAGAACCATGAACACGGCACCAGCCGTATACGCGAGCTCGCGCTGGAGGGAGCGTTCGAAGATCATTATTGATGACGAGAGGGGGCGCTCTCAGTGGCGCGCGGGTTACTTCCCGTCACACCCCTGGTGCAGCCGCCGCGGGAAAAATAGCGGATAATTGCGGCTTTCATCCTAAGCCCAGATTTTATCCGAGGACAAGCGCGATGGACTTTAGCATAAAAGCCTGTGATTGGACCAAAGGCTCGTCAAACGGTTTCCTGACGGGGAAATCCGATTGCATCGTAATCGGTGTGTTCGAGTCGCAAACGCTCTCGGGCGCGGCTCTTGAGATCGACGAGGCCACCCGCGGCCTCTTGACCCGCATCATCAAGGCCGGCGACATGGAGGGCAAGGCGGGCACCACGCTGTTCCTGCACGAAGTGTCGGGTATCGGCGCCTCGCGCGTGCTGCTGGTCGGCCTCGGCAAACAAGACGCTTTCAGTCAGAAAGCCTACGGCGAAGCCGTACGGGCCGCCTGGCGCGCGCTGCTCGCCACCAAGATCGTCCAGGTCACCTTCACGCTTGCTCAACTGCCGATCCTCGAGCGTTCGTCGGATTGGGGCGTGCGCACCGCGATCCTGGCCCTGCGCGAACTGACCTACAAGTTCACGCAGATGAAGAGCAAGCCGGAGAACTCGGCGCGCGCGTTGAAGCGCATCGTCTTCAGCGTCAACACCGGCGACGAGAAGGCCGCCAAGGTGGCAGCGAAGCACGGTGCCGCGCTCGCCAACGGCATGGACCTGACGCGGGACCTCGGCAACCTGCCGAGCAACTTCTGCACGCCGACCTACCTCGCCAACACCGCAAAGAAGCTCGCCAAAGACTGGAAGATGAAGGTCGAAGTGCTCGGCGAGAAGCAGGCTGAAGCGCTCAAGATGGGCTCGTTCCTGTCGGTCACGGCGGGTTCGACCGAGCCGGCGCAGTTCATCGTGCTGCAGTACCAGGGCGCCGCCGTGAAGGCCGCGCCGGTGGTGCTGGTGGGCAAGGGCGTGACGTTCGACACGGGCGGCATCTCGCTCAAGCCGGGCGAAGGCATGGACGAAATGAAGTACGACATGTGCGGCGCCGGCTCGGTGCTGGGCACAATGCGCGCCGTCGCCGAAATGGGCTTGAAAATCAACGTTGTAGCCATCATTCCGGCGGTCGAGAACATGCCGTCGTCCACGGCGACCAAGCCGGGCGACATCGTCACCAGCATGAAGGGCCTGACGATCGAAGTGCTCAACACCGACGCCGAAGGCCGCCTGATCCTGTGTGACGCGCTGACCTACGCGGAGCGCTTCAAGCCGGCCGCGGTGATCGACGTCGCCACGCTCACGGGCGCTTGCATCATCGCTCTGGGCCATCACAACAGCGCCCTGTACTCGAAAGACGACGCGCTGGCGGGCGAACTGCTCGACGCATCGCGTGAAGCATCCGACCCGGCCTGGCGCATGCCGCTCGACGACGAGTATCAGGACCAGCTCAAGTCGAACTTCGCGGACATGGCCAACATCGGCGGCCGTCCGGCCGGCAGCGTGACGGCGGCGTGCTTCCTGTCGCGCTTCACCGAAGCGTATCCGTGGGCGCACCTGGATATCGCGGGTACGGCCTGGAAGAGCGGCGCGGCGAAGGGTGCCACCGGCCGTCCGGTGCCGTTGCTCGCGCAGTTCCTGATCGACCGGGCCGCGGACGGTCGGGCCGCGGACGGTCGCGCTGCACAATGACGCAATGCAGTAAGGTTGCAAACGCGGCAGCCGATCAGGCAGCCAAGCCGGCCGTAGTCGCACTGCGGAGCCGCCGATGACGAGAATCGACTTTCACTCGAACGTCGGCGATTCGCTGCTGTATGCGTGCCGCCTGATCCGCAAGGCGTATCAGGCGGGCCAGCCGACCATCGTGCTGGCCGAGCCCGCGCGCCTGCGGGCTTTCGACGAACTGCTGTGGACTTTCTCGCCGCTCGACTTCGTGCCGCACTGCATGGCGGGCACGCCGCTTGCGGCACAAACACCGATTGTGCTGACCACGAGCCTCGACGACGTGCCGCATCATCAGGTGCTGCTCAATCTCGGCGCCACGGTGCCGGCGCAATTCGCGCGCTTCGAAAGATTGCTGGAAGTGGTCGGTAACGCACAAGAGGAACTCGCCGCGGGCCGCGAGCGGTATCGCTTCTATCGCGATCGCGGCTATGCTTTGAACAACTACAAGCAAGGCGGCTAGATCCCGTTGCGCCCACGCCGCATGGTGCCGGGTCCTGAGGGTTCGGCACTTGGCGCCGCCGCCTGCTTCAGGCTCGACTCAAACACGGAGAGTGCGCGTGTCCGATCCCAATGACGATTCCATTCCGGTTCTGCACGAGGTTCTCGTGCCGGGCCATGCTGTACCTGCGCAGCCAGCGTCGAGCGACTCCACGCAGCCCGACGTGCCGCGCGAGCCGGGCTTCAGGACGGAGCCCTCGCTGACGCCGCAGCAGGAGCCGGCGCAGCAGCCCGCTGTTGCGGCTGAACCTGCCGTAGCGCCGGAACCGGTGCATGCCCCGGAAGAAACCGCGCATGCGCCGCATCCGGCCGACCCTCATCATCCGAAGAAGCGCTCGCGGGCGCACCATGCCGCGGAGCCGCGGCATGCGCATGGGGGGGCGCACGCGCCCTCGGCGGGCGTATTCGACCGGGTCGAACCGGCCGCGCCGCTCGAGGCGGGCGCCATCGTGCCGCCGGATATCGTTCATGAGAGCGCCGTGCAAGTGCAGGCGAGTTTCGACGCCGACGTCATCGCCGAGCGCCTGCGTGGGCGCTTCGCGGGCTTTCTGACGGGCGAAGGGCGCGGCATCATCGAGGCGCACAGCCGCGCGGCGTTGCAGGAACACACCACGTGGCTCGTCAACCAGATCACGCGCGAAGTGGCGCTGACGCTGGAGAGCGAAATGACTGGCTGGGTGCGGGAAGCGGTCGAGGCAGAGATTGCGCGGCGCTCGGGCCACTCCTGATCGGGTGTAACGCTGGCGTCCTGAGCTGCGCCGGCGTGCTGTGCCTCGAGCGAGGCGCTTTCGTCTGAAGATCGTTATTTGAGCGTCAGCACCCAGCTCGCCAGTGCGGCGGCCTGGTCGGGTGTGAGTTGCGTGTTGGCGGGCATCGGCACCACACCCCAGACCCCGGTGCTGCCGTCCAGAATCTTATGCTTCAGGTAAGTGGCGGCGTCGTCGCGGCCGGCATATTTCGCCGCGACGTCATGCAGCGCCGGACCCATGAAGGGACGCGTCACCGCGTGGCAACTCATGCAGTTCTGTTGCTGGGCCAGCGAGAGACCGGCGGCCTCGGCACGCGCCGCCGGACTGCCGGTGCTAAAGGCAACGCCGAGCATGCCGGCCACGGCAAGCACTGCATAAGACATGGATTTCATTCTGGTCTCCGCCGGTGCATGTGCCCGGCTTGTGGTGCTGGCATTATAAAAGGAAAGGGGCGCGCGGTTTTCCGCGCGCCCCCTTCGCTTTCACGTAGACGCTTTAACGCAGCTCGGATCGCGTGCGCGGCGCCTTAGCCCGTAATCGCGCCCTTGTTGGCCGGCAGCGCTAGCGCGAAGTACTTCGCCATTACGCCGCTCGTGTAACGCGGCTTGGGCTGTTGCCAAGCCGAGCGGCGGCGCTGCAGTTCAGCGTCGTCGATATTCAGTTGCAGCAGCAACTTGTGCGCGTCGATTGTGATCGAGTCGCCTTCCTGCACGAACGCAATCGTGCCGCCCACGAAGGCCTCCGGCGCGACGTGGCCGACCACCATGCCCCACGTGCCCCCGGAGAAGCGGCCGTCGGTTATCAGGCCCACGGTTTCGCCAAGACCCTTGCCGATGATCGCCGAGGTCGGCGCAAGCATCTCCGGCATGCCGGGGCCGCCCTTCGGGCCGAGGTAGCGCAGCACCACCACGTCGCCGGCCACGATCTTGTCGGCCAGAATCGCTTCCAGCGCGCTTTGCTCGTCGTCGAACACGCGCGCCGGCCCGGTGATGACCGGGTTCTTCAGGCCGGTGATCTTGGCGACCGCGCCATCAACGGCCAAGTTGCCCTTCAGGATCGCGAGGTGGCCCTCCTTGTACAGCGCCTTATCCATCGGGAAAATCACCTGCTGATCGGCGCGCGGCTTGCCCGGCACGTCCTTCAGTTCTTCGGCGAGGGTCCTGCCGGTGATGGTCATGCAATCGCCGTGCAGGAGGCCCGCATCGAGCAGGATCTTCAGCACTTGCGGAATGCCGCCCGCCTTGTGCAGATCGGTCGCGACGTACTGGCCCGACGGTTTCAGATTGCAGAGCACCGGCACCTTCTTGCGCATGCGCTCGAAGTCTTCGATGCTCCATTCCACTTCCGCCGCGTGCGCGATCGCCAGATAGTGCAGCACGGCATTGGTCGAGCCGCCGGTCGCCATGATCAGCGCCACGGCGTTCTCGATCGACTTCTTCGTGACGATGTCGCGCGGCTTCAGATCCTTTCTGACCGCTTCGACCAGCACGCGTGCCGATTCGGCTGCCGAATCGACTTTCTCCTGATCCGGATTGGCCATAGTCGACGAGTACAGCAGCGACATGCCCAATGCCTCGAACGACGAGCTCATCGTATTGGCGGTGTACATGCCGCCGCACGAACCCGTGGTCGGGCAGGCGTTCCGTTCGACCCCTTCGAAATCTTCCTGCGACATCCGGCCCGCCGTGAATTCACCCACGGCTTCGAACGACGACACGATGGTCAGGTCGGTGCCCTTCCAATTGCCCGGACGGATCGTGCCGCCGTACACGTAGATGCTCGGCACGTTGGTGCGCAGCATGCCGATCATGCCGCCCGGCATGTTCTTGTCGCAGCCGCCGATCACGACCACGCCGTCCATCCATTGGCCCTGCACGCAGGTCTCGATACAGTCGGAGATGACTTCGCGCGACACGAGCGAGTACTTCATGCCTTCGGTGCCCATCGACATGCCGTCCGAGATCGTCGGCGTGCCGAAGATCTGCGGATTCGCGTCCGAGGCCTTGACCGCGGCGACGGCCGCGTCCGCGAGCCGCTGCAGGCCGGCGTTGCACGGCGTGATGGTCGAGTGGCCGTTGGCGATGCCGATCATCGGCTTGTCGAAGTCTTCTTTCTGGTAGCCGAGCGCGTAGTACATCGAGCGGTTCGGCGAGCGCGCCACGCCTTGCGTGATATTCCTGGAACGACGGTTGTATGCCATGGGGGAACTCCAGTCTGTTCTGTTTTGATCGGTGCTTGATCCGTAGTGCGGCGGTGCGGACGCGGGCCACGCCGGCGCGTCAGTTCAGTGTAGTGCCGGCGCGCCGCACAAGGATGCAGTTTTGCCACGCGCATATCCAATATATTATTCGTGGCTCATTAGGTCGTAAAATGTATTAATCATGCTCCCTGCCGTTCCCGACCTGCGCCAGTTGCGCTATTTCGTCACCGTTGCCGAAGAAAAGCACTTCGGGCGGGCGGCCGTGCGCCTGTCCATGACGCAGCCGCCACTTTCGCAGGCGATCCGGGCGCTCGAGGAGACGCTCGGCGTCGAACTGTTCGCGCGCACCAAGCGTTCGGTCGAACTCACGCCGGTGGGCGCCGATCTGCTGCCCGAGGTGCAGCGCCTGCTGGCGAGCGCCGAGGCGTTGCGGCCGCTCGCGCAGAGCCTCGCGCGTGGCGAAGCCGGCGTGCTGTCGCTGGCGTTCGTGTCCACCGCCGATTACGGTCTGCTGCCGCTGCTGCTGCGCGACTTCGGCGCGCGCCACCCGCGCGTGCGGCTCGAATTGACCGAAGCCACCAGCGACGTGCAGGTGGAGGAGCTGGTGGCCGGGCGCATCGACGCCGGCCTCGTGATCGCACCGCTGCCGTCGCGCCATGCCACGCAACTGTCGTGGCTGCCGATCGCGCGCGAGCCGCTGGTGATCGCCATGTCGACGGAGATGGCGGCGCGCGTGGCGGACGATGGGGCAGATGCGGCCGGCGCTCATGCCGACCCGCGCGCCGAGTGGCTGGACGCACCGATCAGCCTGCGCGATGTAGCCGACGCGCCGCTCGTGGTCTTCCCAAGACGGCTGGCGCCAGGCTTTTATGACATCATTATGGATTGCTACGGCGTGGCGGGCCTCGCGCCCCGGATCGGCCAGGAAGCGATCCAGATGCAGACGATCGTGAGCCTCGTGTCAGCCGGCATGGGTGTCGCACTGGTGCCGCAATCGTTGCGTAATCTGCGCCGCACCGGCGTGGTGTACCGGCCGCTGGCCGAGTCGGTGCCCGCGATCGAAACGGGCCTGGTCTGGCGCACGGCGGAGGTGAGCCCGGTGCTGGCGGGCTTCATCGAGATCGTGCGGGCCCACGCCGCGACCGTCGAGGCGCAGCCAGCCGCCGCGTCGCATGTTTAGCGGCGCCGCCGCGAACGCATCGCGGGCTGAACCGTCCAATGCATGCGCCGCATGGTGCGGGGACCGCCGCCCATGCATGCCAAACCCGCTTCTGAACCTGAACTGCCCATAACAACACGATGCTCATTCACCCGAATTTCGACCCCGTTGCCATTCATCTGGGGCCGCTCGCAGTGCGCTGGTATGGACTGATGTACCTCGTCGCGTTCATCGCGGCGATTGTCGTCGGCCGCTTGCGCCTGCGTTTGCCATACGTCGCAGCGCAAGGCTGGACCGCGAAAGATATCGACGACATGCTGTTCTACGGCGTGTTGGGCACCATTCTCGGCGGCCGGCTCGGCTATGTGCTGTTCTACAAGGCGAGCTTCTATTTCGCGCATCCGCTCGACATCTTCAAGGTGTGGGAGGGCGGCATGTCGTTTCATGGCGGCTTCCTCGGCGTGACGTTCGCGATGGTGCTGTTCGCGTATCAGCGCAAGCGCTCGTGGCTGCAGGTCACTGACTTCGTCGCGCCGATGGTGCCGACCGGGCTCGCGGCAGGCCGTCTCGGCAACTTTATCAACGGCGAGTTGTGGGGCCGCGTGACCGATCCGGCTGCGCCCTGGGCCATGCTCTTTCCAGGCGCTGCGCCAGACGACGCCGCGTGGCTTTCCGCGCATCCGCAACTGGCTGCGCAATGGCATCTGAACGAAGTGTTCGCGCAATATCACATGCTGCCGCGTCATCCGTCCGAGCTGTATGAGATCGCGCTGGAAGGCGTGGCGCTCTTTTTCGTGCTGTTCTTCTTCTCGCGCAAGCCGAAGCCCATGGGCGCGATTTCCGCGGTGTTTCTGATCGGCTATGGCCTCGCGCGCTTCACCGTCGAATTCGCGCGTGAGCCGGACGACTTCCTCGGGCTGCTGGCCATGGGGCTGTCGATGGGCCAATGGCTGTCGCTGCCGATGATCCTCGCCGGTATCGCGATGCTCGTGTGGTCCTATCGCCGCGCGCGCCGCGAACCGGCGCAGGCCGTCAACGCGAGCTGAGCGCTACGGGTTGTCGTAGCGAGCGGTCCATGAAAAACGCCACGGCATGCCGTGGCGTTTTCTTTGGCGGGGCGCGCAGCTCGTGCGCAAGCCGCTACTTCATCTGCACCGAGCCGGACACGTTGACGGTCACGGTCGACGTGCCGCCTTCAATCGGCACGGGCGCCGAAGCCTTCGCGTCGGAGCTCATGGCGCGGGCGCTCATCATCATCATCGGACGCGGCATCACGCCGTTGTGGCCGACGTTGACCTCGCGAATCGAATAGCTGTTGTAGCCGAATGCCTGCGCGGACGAAGTGGCCTGCTCGCGGAACGATTTGATCGCTTCGCCGGTGAGCTTCTGCTCGGCGGCGCGCTGTGCCTCAGGCGAGAGCGAGAACTGCACGTTGCCGACTTGCATGATCGAGGCCAACTGACCCGCGAGCTTCGACGCCGCCGCGAAATCGTGCGATTCGAGCACGATCTCCGTGCGGCCGCGCCATGCGGAAATGCGCCCGTCGCGGTCGGTGGACGGGAAGATCGAGAACGAGCCCGTGCGGGCCGTTACGCCGCTGACGCCCTTGGCTTTTTGCAGCGCCGAATCGGCGCGCTGATTCAGCGTTGACGTGAGCGCCGACGGATCGCTCGCTTCTTGCTCGTAGAACAGCGTGATATCGACGACGTCTTGCGGCACTTCCGCGCTGGCTTGTGCGTTCAGCGACAACACACCCGCGGGCTGATACGGCGCGGCGGCTTGCGCGCGCGCCATGGCCGGCGTCAGTGCGAGCGCGGCCGGTGCTGCGCAGGCGAGGGCGAGAGCGAGTGCACGTGCGGTGTTTTTCGTCATTGTTGGACTCCTTGCTAGAACAGGGTTGTGCACGATCGGGGTGAACGCCGCGCAATGGCACGGCGTTTGCGAGTCCCTTTTGTGAGTCCGTTAGGCGCTTGTAACCCGGGCTTGGTTCCCAGGTTTAACGTTGCTTTAACGTTTGCGCTCTCACGTATGGCACACGCCCGAGGGACATCCTTTTGCAGGCCGATCAATCGAGCGCTATCAGGCGAGCCGCTTGGTGATGAAGCGCCATTCGGCTTCGGTCACCGGCGTGATCGACAGGCGGTTGCCTTTGGCGAGCACGCGCATGTCCTTGAGTTCGTCATGCTCGCGCAGCGCGGCAAGCGGAATCAACGGAATCTTCTTCTTGAACACCACGTCGACGAGCAACCAGCGCGGCGTTTCTTGCGACGACTTCTCGTCGTAGTAAGGGCTCTTTTTGTCGAACTGCGTGGGGTCGGGATAAGCGGTGGACGATACCTCCGCGATTCCCGCGATGCCGGGTTCAGGACAGCTCGAGTGATAGAACAGCACGCCGTCGCCGACCTGCATCATGTCGCGCATGAAATTGCGCGCCTGATAGTTGCGCACGCCAGTCCAGGGTAACGTGCGTTGCGGTGCGTTGGCGAGATGGTCGATGCTTGCTTCGTCCGGTTCGGACTTCATTAGCCAGTAGCGCATGAATCGAATTGAACGTTAAGAGGTTGACGATGCGGATGGTTGGAGCGAAGCGTATCGAGGCGCTCGACAAGCGTCAAACAAACGTCGAACGAGCGCCCAAAGAAAAACGGCACCGAACCGAAGTCCGATGCCGTTCTAGATAAGGTCCCCGCCTTAGCCGCTAGGCCGGCATCCTGAACCGAGGGTTCAGAATTGGTCGCAGTTAGCAACACTTCGGGTACATCAGACAGAGTGACGCGCACACCCGTGCTACAAATTTCCGCAACCGTGCACATGGCATTGGTTCAAGGAATATATGACCTTGGCGAACCAGGCAGGGAAGCTAAACCGATGATGCTAAACCTATTGGACTCAAACGTTTGCCACACAACGCTCACACTTTCCGTTTGAATCCGCAACCGATCTCGGGACCGGCTGCTTGAGACACTGCAATGCCGCTGCTGGATACTTTACTGCATGCCGTACTGCTGAATCACAGTACCCAGTTGCTCGTTCATTTGGTGCATTGTACGCCGGATTTCCTCAGCGGGAAATGCTTCTCCGTGTCGCACGCTCGTTTGCAGCTTAAGCAGTTCCGATGCCAGCGACAGCGCAGCCATGACGGCAATGCGATCCGTGCCGCGCACGTTGCTGTTATTGCGGATCTTCGACATCTCGGCGTCGACACGCGCAACCGCTTCAAGCAGCGCGCCTTCGGTTTCCGGCGAGCAGGCGAGGCGATAAGGCACGCCGAGAATCGATACTTCGATCTGCTTGGTGGTCATGCATTTTCTCCGTGGCGGGTCGCGTCGCTCTCAGCTTCGGCTTCGTGCTCAGCCGGTTCGAGCAGATCGAGCTGGCTATCCGGCTCGCTGTGCGCGCGGGCACGCGGCAGCTTTTCGATAATCGCATTCAGGCGCACCTGTGCGTCGTCGATTTTCGCGGACAGTGCGTCGCGTTCCGCTTGCAGCGCGTCGCGCTCCTCGCGCAGCATTGCAAGTTCCGTGCGCGTGGCTTCGGCCTCGGCGCGTGCCTGGGCGAGTTGCTCTTCGAGCGCGAGACGCGCGTCATTGTGGCGCTGGCTGATCGCGATCAGCTTGCCGATATTCTGTGAAAGTGTTTCGAGTTCGGTGAGCATGTGCTGCGTCCTCTAAAGACATCGCATTTTAGCGCGGATTGCTGCAGGTTCCGATAATTGTCTCGTTTCGAGACGTAACAACATCGCTTTATGCCGCCTTTTGTCGACCCTATGATGAAAAACTACTCATGCGTCGGACGATAAGCCGCGTTAAACAGAACATGTTGCCTATGGCCCGGGCATTCTTGACGGACCCCGAGGCCACTCCTAAACTGGCCGCACTCTGGTGCTCGCGTGCGCTATTCAACGGCGCACGCAGTTAAACGGGAAGCAGGGCCCGCCGTTCACCCGAACGCGCCAACCTGCGCTGCCCCCGCAACGGTAAGCGACCGCATTCATCATGCAGGTCGGTCCTGATCGCGTGTTCGAGGTTCAACACGCGAGTGTGCCACTGCGCGTTACGCGTGGGAAGGCGGGATCGATGCATCGCCAGCCCGGATACCGGCCAGAGGGAGAGGCCCGTCCCGCGCGACAATGTCAAATACGCGGGCGCCTCGTTACGCATCGGCCTGCGGGGAAGCGGGCCGCGCACGCTATCCACAGGAATCCCATCCCATGCTGTCCCCCATCGCTCGCGCGGCGTTGCTCGCCTTCGCGAGCCTGCCGAGCGTCGTGCACGCGCAGGCCGCTTCGTCTTCATCTCCGTCTGCACCCTCGACCACGAGTCCATCGCCCACGGTGTTGTCGCCCGTTGTCGTTACCGCGGATCGCGGGCCGCAAGCGCTGGTCGATACGATCCCGCAGACGTCGCTGTTCGATCAGCAGGATATCGCCGACACCACCGCGACGGATTTGCCCGGCCTGCTGCAACTCGCGCCCGGCGCGCAGATATCGCGCACCGGTGGCCCGGGTTCGACCACGAGCCTGTCCTTGCGGGGGGCGTCGTCGACGCAATCGCTGGTGCTGATCGACGGCGTGCGGGTCGACTCGGTGAGCCTGGGTTCGTCGCAACTCGCGCAAATTCCGCTCGACCAGGTCGATCACGTCGAGGTGGTGAACGGCAACGTGTCCGCGTTATACGGTTCGGGCGCGATCGGCGGCGTGGTGCAGGTGTTCACGAAAGACGGTGGCGACCACCCGCCGCGTTTCAATTTTTCAGTGGGCTACGGCAGCTATCACACGCAGACACAGCAGGCGGGTGTGAACGGCGCATTGGATAAAGATGGCAACACGACCTTCAGCATTTCGCTCGCGCGTTCAAAGGACGATGGCTTCTCGTCGCTCAATCCACTCGAAGCGCCCAACGCGAATCCAAATGCGAACGGCTATCTGAACGAGAGCATCACGGCCTCGTTGCGCCACAAGTTCAACGACAAATGGGATGCCGGCGTCAGCTACTTTCAATCGAACGGCAACGACAGCTACGACAACGCGTATGGCGCACCGACCGATTTGAACAATCTGTACAGCAAAGTGCGTCAGGTCTCGGCGTTCGCGAACGGCAAGCTGACCGACTGGTGGACGACGCACTTCATCGTCGCCGAGGGCGACGACCGCAGCGTGTCGAATACCAACGGCGTGTACAACGGCCGCTTCGACACCGACAACCGCCAGTACACGTGGCAGAACGATTTCGCGCTGGCCGCGCAGCAGAAGCTGCAGGTCGGCTATGAGCATCTCGACCAGAGCCTCGACTCGGATACGTTCGCGGCGCCGGACCGGCATGTGGATTCGGGCTTTATCGGCTATACGGGGCGCTTTGGACGCAACCAGATTCAGGCCAACGTGCGGCGCGACCAGTATTCCGATTTCGGCGGAGCAAACAGTTACTATCTCGGTTACGGCTTCGATATCACCGCACATTGGAAGGTGACCGCGAGCTATTCGGATTCGTTTCGCGCGCCGAGCTTCGACGATCTGTACTATCCGATCAGCGGCAATCCGTCGATCCAGCCTGAACGTAGTCATTCGATCGAAGCGGCCTTGCAGTACGCATCGACCGCGCTTGGCGTGATGCGCGTCACCGCATTCCAGACGCGCTATTCGGATCTGATCGACTATCCGCAGG
Source organism: Paraburkholderia sp. (assembly GCA_036383775.1). Taxonomy (GTDB): domain Bacteria; phylum Pseudomonadota; class Gammaproteobacteria; order Burkholderiales; family Burkholderiaceae; genus Paraburkholderia. The sequence goes on from DASVNP010000126.1 coordinate 14,845, forward strand.
TGTCGCCCGGCATCTATCTGGCTGAGAACGTCGGGCGTGCGAAGGTGCAGGGGCTCGAAGGATCGTGGAGCGGTCACGTCGGCAAGACGGACGTGCGTGCATCCGTTACGCTGCAAAATCCCGTCGACCTCGACAACGATGTCGACCTCGTGCGGCGTGCGCGGCGCTTCGGCTCGCTGACGGTGAATCGCAGCATTGCGGGTTGGCGCGTGGGCGGCGAGTGGATCGTAAGCGGCCCGAGCAACGATAGCAGCGGCAAGCTGGGCGGCTACGGCGTCGTGAATCTGTCGGCACGCTATAACTTCACGAAGGCATGGTACGTGGCGGCGCAAATCCAGAATCTGTTGAACAAGGACTATGAGACGGCCTACTCGTATAACTCGCCGCGGCGCGGTGCTTATCTCACGCTCGGCTGGCAGCAGCAGTGACGGATACGCTGCGTTGAGAGCGCACGGATGAATCGCCACTCGGGTCCGCTGCCTTCCGCAACGCTTCGCGTGATGAGCGCGAAGCGCGCGGCCGCGATCTGGTGCGCGCTTGCCGTGATTGCGCTGGCGGTGCTGATGGCGTCGCTTGCACTGGGCAGCGTCGCGCTCGCGCCCATGCATGTGCTGGCCGCGCTTATGCCGTCGCATGGCTCGTCTGCCGGTTCCGCCGATCTGGCCGGCGAGATCGTGCGCACGCTGCGTTTGCCGCGTGCGTTGGCTGGTTTCTCGTGCGGCGCATTGCTCGCGTTGGCCGGTGCGCTGCTGCAAGTGCTGTTGCGCAATCCGTTGGCCGAGCCCTACGTATTGGGCGTGTCGGGCGGCGCGGCGACCTTCGCGCTCGTCGCGATGATCGCCGGTTGCGCATGGTGGATCGTCGACGCAAGCGCGTTCGCCGGCGCATTCGTTTCGATCCTGCTGGTGCTCGGCCTCGCGCGCCGGGAGTTGTGGCGCGGCGAGCCGCAGGACACGTCCCCCCGTTTGCTGCTGACCGGCGCGGTGATCGCGGCGGGTTGGGGCGCGTTGATTACCTTGCTGCTCAACCTCGCGCCTGACAATCGTCTGCGCGGCATGCTGTTCTGGCTGACCGGCGATCTCAACGGCGGCGCGATGCCGTGGGCCGCGCTCGGTGCGCTCGTCATCGTGATGGTTGCGATCGTGCCCGCCGCGCCGCGCCTGAA
>DASVNP010000127.1:0-2790 GCA_036383775.1 Paraburkholderia sp.
GTGGCGGCTGTGTTGAAGCGGGCGGCGTGGCGGCTGCAGGTGCGCTGCCGGCGTTCGTGGCGCTGGTCGCGCCGGTCGCCGCCGATGTCGCGTTTTCGGGGCTCGCCGCGTTTGGTGCCGATTTTGCCGCCGGTGCCGGCGTCGGCGCTGCTGTCGGAGCCGGTGTGGTGGTGGCCGCCGCTGCTGAACTGGAGCCGGCCGCGGGCATCGCTGTCGCGTAGGCGCTCAACGGCGCCGCCAACGTCAGGCTCGCGCAACCGAGTGCCAATACCGCATGCCGCACCGCGCGTCCGGCCTTGAGCGAAGACATCCCGAAGGCATCCGAAACCGGGCGCACTACACGCTTTGACTGACGCGCGGTCACGACCGGGTTCTCCAGGGCGCGATCCGCAGCAGAAGCAGCATGCCGGGCAGTCCGAGCGCGGTACACACGATGAAATAGTCGAACCAGCCGATCTTTGCGACCACATAGCCGCTTGCCGCCGATGCCAACGTGCGCGGCACCGAAGCCAGGCTCGTGAAGAGCGCGAACTGCGTGGCGGTGTACCGCGGATCGGTGGTGCTGGCAATGTAAGCAGTGAAGGCCGCCATCGTCAGACCGGTCGCGAAGGTTTCGAGACCATAGACCAGCGCCAGCGCGACCGAGCGCGGATCGAGCTGCACGGTCCAGTCCACGCCGAACAGCGCGAGCAGCTTCGAGGTGCCCTGGCTCAGCCAGACGGCGATGTCGTAAATCACGGTCAAACCGGGCGATGCCGGGCCGAGATGCGCAAGCCATGCAAAGCCGAGCGTCGACACCATCTGCAGGATGCCGAAGATCCAGAGCCCGCGGCCAATGCCGACCTTCATCAGCCAGATCCCGCCGACGATCCCGCCCGCCAGACTCGCGCCGAACGCGGTGGTCTTGGCGATCACACCAATCTGAGTGCGCGAAAAACCGATGTCGAGAAAGAACGACGTGGACAGCGTAGTCGCCATCGTGTCGCCGAGCTTGTAAAGGAAGATGAAGCCGAGCACGAACAGCGCGCCGCGCCAACCGTCGCGTTGAATAAATTCGCTGAACGGTTGCACGATCGCTTCGCGCAGATTTTTCGGCGGTGTGCCGTGCACCTGGGGTTCGCGCACCACCAGCGTCATGATCATGCCGGGCAGCATGAAGGCGGCGGTAACGATGAAAACGGTGGTCCACGGCAGATGGTCAGACAGAATCAGCGCCAGCGAGCCCGGCACCAGTGCGGCGATCTTGTAGGCATTGACATGCACCGCGTTGCCGAGACCCTGCTGCGTGTCGCTCAACAACTCACGCCGGTAGGCGTCGATCACGATGTCCTGGCTCGCACCGAAAAACGCGACCAGCGCCGTCAAAGCCGCTACGGTCCAGATCGAATCCTTCGGCGACACGAAACCGAGTGTGGCGATCGCGCCCGCCACGAGAATCTGCGTGACCAGCATCCAGCCGCGCCGTCTGCCCGGACGCCAGCCCGGAAAACGCGGCACGTAGCGGTCCATCAGCGGCGCCCAGATGAATTTCCAGGTGTACGGGAACTGAATCAGCGCAAAAAGGCCGATTTCCTTCAGATTGACGCCTTCGGAGCGTAGCCACGCCTGCACCAGATAGACGAGCGTGAACAGCGGCAGTCCCGACGTAAAGCCGAGAAAGACGCAGATCAGCATGCGCGTATTCAGGAACGCGCGCCAGCCGGGGTGTTCTTCGTGAGCGGTAAGTGCAGGCGCCTCGTGCGGCGGGTTCGACATGTGGATAAGTGGCGTTAGCTTTTCTTGACGCGATAGACCGCAAGACTACCACGCCAGTTCACGCCCCATCGCACCACCTGGCCTTCGTGCAGCACCACGCGGTCGAGGATCTCGATGCCGACTTCCGGCGCCAGCGCCTCGAAATCCTTGATCGTCAGCACCCGCACGTTCGGCGTGTTGTGCCACTGGAAAGGCAGCGACTTCGACACCGGCATGCGGCCTTGCAGCACGGACAGCCGATGCGCCCAGTAGCCGAAATTCGGGAACGAGACGATGCATTCCTTGCCCACCCGCACCGTCTCGCGCAGGATCGCGGCGGTCTGATGAATGGTTTGCAGCGTCTGCGACAGAACCGCGAAATCAAAGCTGCCGTCTTCGAACAGGCGCAGGCCGTCTTCCAGATTCTGCTGGATCACGTTGACGCCGTTCTGCGTCGACGCCAGCACGCCGGCGTCGTTGATTTCGATGCCGTAGCCCTGCACGTCCAGTTCTTCGGTCAGGAGCGACAGCAGCGAGCCGTCGCCGCAACCCAGATCGAGCACGGTGGCGCGCGGTTCAACCCAGCGGGCGATCGCGCGGAAGTCCGGGCGCAGTGCCAGGTAATCGAGTGCTCGCTGGTTCATGCGTTCACCTCGTTCGCAATACGTTCGTAATAGGCGCGCATCAGGTTGTGATAGCGCGCGTCGTCGAGCAGGAAGGCGTCGTGGCCGTGCGGCGCGTCGATTTCCGCATACGTCACCGTGCGCTTATGGTCGAGCAGCGCCTTCACCAGTTCACGCGAGCGAGCCGGCGCGAAACGCCAGTCGGTCGAGAAACTGGCGATCAGGTATTTCGCCGTGGTATGAGCGACGGCGGCGGTCAGATCGCCGTCGAAGGCCTTGGCCGGATCGAAATAGTCGAGGGCGCGGGTGATCAGCAGGTATGTGTTCGCGTCGAAGTAGTCGGCGAATTTGTCGCCCTGGTAGCGCAGATACGACTCCACCTCGAATTCCACGTCGAAGTTGAAGTTGTACGCGTCCACCGCGCCCTCCGCGC
>DASVNP010000128.1:0-1832 GCA_036383775.1 Paraburkholderia sp.
CGGCCGCGCACGCGGGGTCGTCCGGCTCGCACAACAGCGCACCGACCACTACGTCCGAGCCGCGCGGTTCGGTGACGATGCCCGCGCGCCAGTCGTCGAAATGCGTGCGAAACACGTCGAGACGCTGCGCCAGTGTGCCGCCGCCGAGCGCCGGGCCACCCGACACCACCAGGCGGGTCGGTTCACCGCCGGTGTGCGAGTCGATGATGTCTAGGGTTTTCATGATGTACATGGTAGGAATGCCGGGCGTCCAAGTCTTGGTGCGCATAATCGTGGATTGTGACGATTTCAGCATATCCTATCTGTCCATCCCCGCACGCGCTGACTATTGAAATCAGGCGAACGCCACGCCTGAACAAGCTCTATTGAGCGAGCCGAGGAGCGCACTTGAGGCCCGTTCCGCATGCTTTCGACGTATTTTGCGTTCAGTGCTGAAATAGCCAATCCGCTTGACCTTGCCGGGCATATAGGCACAACCGCTATGCTGAAATCGTCATCCGCCACGCGTGAATCACGCAAGACGGCGGCATTTTCCCTGCTTACACTGCGCTTGAACTCAACACACTCAGGAGAGCAGTCGTGGCGCATATCTGGGAAGGCGTATTGCCCGCAGTTACCACCAAGTTTCACGCGGATTTCAGCATAGATCGCGAATGGACTGGCAAGAATATCGAGGCGCAGATCGACGCGGGTGTGGACGGCATCATCGTGTGCGGGTCGCTTGGCGAAGCATCCACGCTCTCGCTGGATGAGAAGCTGCAAGTGCTCGACATCGCCGTCGAGGCATCGCGCGGCCGTGTGCCCGTTTTGCTGACGATCGCCGAGAACAGCACGCTCGACGCATGCCGCCAGGCCGAAGCCGGCAGCCGGCATGGCGCGGCCGGTTTCATGGTGCTGCCTGGGCTGCGCTATCTGTCCGACCGGCGCGAAACGCTGCATCACTTTCGCAGCGTCGCCGATGCAAGCGCGCTGCCGCTGATGATCTATAACAATCCGCTGGCCTATGGCGTCGACATGACGCCCGAGATGTTCGCGGAAATCGCCGACGAAAAGAAGATCGTCGCGATCAAGGAATCATGCGGCGACGTGCGGCGCGTAACCGATCTAATCAACGTGGTCGGCGACCGCTTCGCGATTCTGTGCGGAGTCGACAACCTCGCGATGGAAGCGATCCTGATGGGCGCGCATGGCTGGGTGGCCGGTCTCGTGTGCGCGTTTCCGCGCGAGACGGTGGTGATCTACAAGTTGCTGAAGGCGGGTCGTCTTGAAGAAGCGCGCGCGATCTATCGCTGGTTCGCGCCCCTGCTCGCGCTCGACGTTTCGTCGAAGCTGGTTCAGAACATCAAGCTGGCCGAGACGATTGTCGGGCTCGGCACGGAGCCGGTGCGGCCGCCGCGTCTGCCGTTGGCCGGGGATGAACGCAAGGAAGTCGAAGCGTTGATCCGCCGGGCGATTGAAATCCGGCCGACGCTGCCGCAGGTCTAAGTTTCGGTTCGGGTTGCAGCAAGTTGACGGGCAGCCGCTCCCGGTCGCGGAGCGGTGATGCACCAGTTTGTCAGGCCGCCTGTTTTTCCGCAACCGCTTCACCTTGCCTCAGATGCAGCAGCCGATAGCCGCTCTTGTACACGGGTTGCAGACGGAAGTCGTTTTGCGGCTCGATCTCAAGCAGCAAACGCAGACGCGACACGTGACTGTCGATCGTGCGGGTGAACTCGCGGAACTCACGGCCCCACACCATCGCGAAGATATGGTCGCGCGACATCACGCGGCCAATATTGGAAAAGAACAGCGACGCCAGCCGGTATTGCGTTCCCGATAGCGGAACCGGCTGA
>DASVNP010000129.1:0-10797 GCA_036383775.1 Paraburkholderia sp.
GTCGCACATGAACACCGCTTCTTCGATGTTGTGCGTGACGATCAGCACCGCCTTGATCGGCATGCGGCCTTGCGTCCACAGGTCGAGCAGGTCGGTACGCAGCGTTTCGGCGGTCAGCACGTCGAGCGCGGAGAACGGCTCATCCATCAGCAGCAGCGTGGGATCGACCACCAGCGCGCGCGCAAAGCCGACGCGCTGACGCATGCCGCCCGACAACTCGCGCGGATACGCGTTTTCGAAACCGTCGAGACCGATCAGGTCGATCGCCGCCAGCGCGCGTGTACGGCGATCACTCGCGGCGACGCCCTGCGCTTCGAGACCCGCTTCCACGTTTTGCAGCACGGTCAGCCACGGGAACAGCGCAAAGGTCTGGAACACCATCGCCACGCCCTTGGCCGGCCCGTCGAGCGGCTTGCCCATATACGTGACTTCGCCGTCGGTCGGCTCGATCAGACCGGCGATGATGCGCAACAGCGTCGATTTGCCCGAGCCCGATCGGCCCAGCAACCCGACGATCTCGCCTTCGCGCAACGACAGATTCGCGTCGTCGAGGACGAGCAGCTCGCCCTGCGACTTGTTGAACCCGCGGCACACGTCCTTGACGCGCAAAATCTCCTCACCGAGGCGCGGCGGCATCGGCGGGGTCTGGATCGGCGCGGCGGTCATAGCAGCTTTAGGATTTTGCATCGCGTTTAGCCTTTATTCTCAATCAAGCCGGAGCTTCGCTTCGGCATAGGCGTACATCGGACGCCACAGCAGGCGGTTGAACAGGGTCACGAACAGGGACATCACGGCGATGCCCACAATGATCTTCGGATAGTCGCCTGCTGCGGTGGTCTGTGCGATGTAAGCGCCCAAGCCATGCGCGGCAACCTTGGTATCGCCCCACTGGACGAATTCCGCAACGATACTGGCGTTCCACGCGCCGCCCGACGCGGTGATCGCGCCAGTCACGTAATAAGGGAAAATGCCCGGCAGCATCGCCTGACGCCACCATTGCCAGCCGCGAATGTGGAAGTTCTTGGCCGCTTCCCGGTAGTCGTTCGGATACGAACTCGCACCGGCAATCACGTTGAACAGGATATACCACTGCGTGCCGAGCACAATCAGCGGCGACAGCCAGATATCCGGGTTCAGATGAAAGCGCACGATGGCGATCACGAACACCGGGAACAGCAGGTTCGCCGGGAACGCAGCGAGGAACTGCGCAATCGGCTGCATCTTCTCGGCCAGCGCCGGCCGCAGGCCGATCAGCACACCGATCGGCACCCAGATCACGGAAGCGATCGCGATCAGCACCACCACTCGCAGCAGCGTGATGAGCCCCAGCACGAGCACGTGCCAGACTTCGTCGAGCGACACGCCGGTTCGCACGTACGTGATCACGCGGTACACCACGAAGACCGTGGCGATCAGCACCACCGCCGCCCAGACAATGTCGCCGATGCGCGAAGTCTTCTCGCGCTGCGGAATATGGAAACGCGGGCCGCCGAACGCCGGCAACGTGAAGTTCACGCGCGCAGCCTTGGCGAACATCCAGCCGAGCGGCACCAGCAGACGGTGAATCAGATGGGTGCGGCGGATCAGGTCAAGCAGCCACGATTCCGGCGCATTGCCCGAGCTGGTGGTTTCCATGCGGAATTTATCGGCCCACGCGACGAGCGGACGGAACATGAACTGGTCGTACGCAAGAATCACGACCGTCATAGCCAGAATCACCCAGCCGATTGCGTGCAAGTTCTTGTCGGAAATCGCCTGCGCGAGATAGGCGCCGATCCCCGGCAGCGTGATCGTATTGTTGCCGACCGTAATGGCTTCGGACGCGACCACGAAGAACCAGCCGCCCGACATCGACATCATCATGTTCCAGATGAGGCCCGGCATCGAGAACGGCACTTCGAGTTTCCAGAAGCGTTGCCATGAAGTCAGATGAAAGCCGCGCGACACTTCGTCCAGATCGCGCGGCACCGTGCGCAGCGACTGATAGAAGCTGAACGTCATGTTCCACGCCTGGCTCGTAAAGATCGCGAAGATCGCCGCCAGCTCGGCGCCGAGCACACGGCCCGGGAACAGCGCGAGGAAGAACGTGACCGTAAACGAAATGTAGCCAAGCACCGGCACCGACTGCAGGATGTCGAGAATCGGCACCAGCACCATGCCGGCGCGGCGGCTCTTGGCAGCCAGCGTGCCATACACCAGCGTGAAGATCAGCGAGGCGACCATCGCCGCCAGCATGCGCAGTGTGGTGCGCATGGCGTACTCGGGCAGATTCGTCGGGTCGAGCGAGATCGCCTGGGTCTTGAGCGTCGACATCGGCGCCAGCGTCTCGTGAAAGCCGATCGCCGCCATCGCAATGATGCAGATGATCAGCGGAAAGGCGACGAAGTCCCAACGATTAGGCAACACCCGCCATGCAGAGGCATTGGCGGTGCGCTTCAGGTTGAAGCTGAAATCCATCAGACGCTCTCCCTATTCATACAGGTATTCAAACGCACGCAGGGGGCCGCGGCTTCGGCGCGGCAGTCTGTAGATCGGTCCAGACAGCGGAAATCAGGCATGGCAAAACGCATGTGCGCGGTAAATCGTTAGCGTTGGAGACACGTGGACCGGTGACAGACGGGTCCGTGGGCAAGACTGCCCGGGACCGCAACCGTCAAGCCGGGCTCCTGTCGCCGCAGGCGCCGCCCGAAGGCTGGCGGGCTTTCCTTGTTTTGGACGGCACGACACTACACCATCCTATGTTTCAGGCACAACCTTTCACGGCAAATAGCAATAAATAGCGCCGAACACCCCCGCAACCGCCGTCCACCGACAACGCTGAAGCACGTACAGCGAACCATCTACTTTCGGCCAGCCACTTTCCCATCAATCGCGATCACTGCGCGGATCGGGTTTCAAACACCTGTAAAACCCACGCAGCCATTCAGAAAGCTGATGCGCTGCCGTTAAGAACCTGATGGGCAAAGCGGATGCACTTCGCATTCCCGCAATAACGGTGGCGTCAGGCCCCATGACGGTTAAAATCAAGAGACGGCATGCTTCTTTGCGGTTTTGCCGGTCTACAACGCGGCCCGCACCGAGGGCGTATCGCCAGCAGTTTCCACAGGTGCGAAACAGCGCCGGGGCGCTGCCACGAATGAGCTAGTTGCATGTCACAGCCAGACGAATCAGAGGGTCGATGAACAGGACAACCTTGCGCCAGGCAACCGGACCGATCAGCTTCGCGCTGATCGTGCTCGTTTGCTGGTTCGTGGCCGGCATGGTCGCGGACCGGATGGTACAGCAAGAGCTGGACGCGGCTTTGCGCACGCAACGCCAGATGTCCACGTCGATCGTCGACAACATGGCGGAGGTGATCGCCAGCGACCTCGCCATGTCTCGCGCCATCCCCGCAACCATGGCCGAAATGGACGTGGTCCAGCACGCGCTGGTGCAATCGCAGAATTATGCCGCGAACGGCGAAGCGGCGGAACCCGCCCTGCGCGCCGCGTTGTTAAAAGACCCGCGCATGCTCACCGTGAGCAATTTCCTGCACGACGCGCAAGGCTTCTCCGGGCTCGACCAGATCTGGCTCGTCAATACCAACGGCATCTGCGTCGCTTCGAGCAACTCGGTCAATCGACCGCTTGCGGCGGAGCACACCTTCATCGGCGCGGATATGCGCATGCGCGGCTACCTGACGAATGCCTTGCTCGGTGCGTTTTCGGAAGCCTACGGCGTCGGCCGCCAGAGCGGTGAGCCGGGCATCTTCATCGCGGCGCCGGTGTACGCCGACGGTATGCTGGTGGGGGTCGTGGTGGCCAAGGTAGGGATCGCGCGGCTACGCCACTGGGTTGCGCATGCCGGCACCTTCGTCGCCGATGAAAACGGCGTCATTATCATGGCGCACAACAGCACACTCGAAGGCCACGCACTGCCGAATTCGCGCGTGACGAAGATGAGCGCCGCCGAGCGCCTGACCATCTATCGCCGCGAGATCCTCCCCGACATCCAGATTCAGGTCGACACGCGCGTGCGCGAACAGGCGCACTGGGTACCCGCAGGTGTCGCCGAACAGTTGTTCGGCATGAGCGAGCAGCCGTCGCCATCGCTGTATCAGGCACGTAGCGGCCTGAACTCGGGGCTCTCGGCGCATCTGGTCGATCCGCTCGCGGCCTGGCCCGAACTGCTGCGCAATCACAAGCGCGACCATCTGCTGGTGTTTCTGACGCTGGCCGGCACGGTCGCGCTCGCGTGGGTCATCACCGTGTCGTACGTGCGCGAGCGGCGCCACCATCGCGCCACGCGCGACCTTGCAGAACAATTGCAATCAGCCAACACGCTGCTCTCGGCCGAGGCGCGCCACGATGCGTTGACCGGCGCGCTGTCGCGACGCTACTTCCTCGACTTGCTGCGCCACGAGATCGAACGCGCGCATGCGAGCAATGAGCCGCTGTGCATGGCGATCGCCGACCTCGACCACTTCAAGCAGATTAACGACCGCTTCGGCCACGCCGCCGGTGACCGCGCGCTCGAACATTTCGTCGATACCTGCCGGGCCGAGTTGCGCGGCACCGATGCGATCGGCCGGCTTGGTGGAGAAGAGTTCGGCTTACTGTTGCCGGCCACGGATCTGGCGGGCGGCCGGGAAGTCGTCGAACGCTTGCGCCTGCGCCTGAAGGCAATTCCTTCGCCGAAGTTGCCGGCCTCGGTGGGTTTGAGCGTGAGCATCGGCATTACCGAACTCTCGTCCGACGATCTGCCCGAGCGCATCATGAGCCGCGCCGACACGGCGCTTTATGCGGCAAAGACGGGCGGCCGCGACCGCACCGAAGCCCTTCCGCCCGACGACACCGCACCGCCCGCGCGGACGGTGGTCAACGCCTGGTGATGACTGGCGACGCCGGCTAGCGCCAGGTACTGTGTAATGCGCCGGTCGCCTCCAAATTCAATTCGCGCGGCGCGCCGTGCGCAGCCCAATGCGTACGGTCGCTGATGCAAAGCAAGTCCCGGCCTCGAGCGTCCCGCAACGAAGCAGGTATCATCAACCCTGACATTGAGGTTGCCGCTACCGCTCTAACGGGAGATTCGCATGAAGGGAAATTTGGTCATCGTCTGTCGCGATCAGGATGCTGACGCATTCGACCATCTGCTGGCCGAGTATGGCGCGTTCCAGACGCGCCTGTCGTCGACTACGTGGTATCTGAAGCTGGAGGTCGCACCGGAACTGATTCAGGAAGAGATACTCACGCGTCTCGGCAAGTACACCACGCACTACATCTTCGAAGCCGAAACGGTAACGTGGAATACGGTGGATGGTGACGCGGCAAATGCGTTGAACACGCTGTTTTCAGACTAGCGCAGAGTTTGCCGGACGCGCATTCCAGACAGCGCATCCGGCATTGCGACTCAGACGCCGCATTCCGAACCTTGCGTTCGGACATCTCATCGCGGCATATAGCGACATATATATAGCGGGGCAGGCGCTTACCGCCCTTGCCCCGCTCAACCCCAGGCGCTTTCCGAAGCCGCCACGGCACGCGGAACCACGTCGAAGGGAAAGCTCATCAAGACCCGCAAGCCACGACCTTCGTGGTTGCCGATCTCCCACTCTCCACCCGCACGCCGTACCAGACGCTCGACGATCGCGAGCCCCAGCCCGCTATGACCGTTGCCGCCACGCGCCGGGTCGAGCCGGACGAACGGCCGGCTGGCATTGATCAGGTCTTGTGCGGCGATACCGCCACCGTTGTCGCTGACCGAAAGCGTGAAGCCTTGCGCCGTGCGCGCCGTGGCGACGACGATCGGCGGCGCGCCGTAGGCATGCGCGTTATCCAACAGGTTCGACAGGATCCGGTCGAGCGTTGCCGCCGGCAATAGAAAACCTGGCCCTGCGTTGAGTTCGGTCTGCACCGTGGGCGCACCGGACGCGACCGCACGATAACTACGGACCACGCGCTCGCACTGCCCATCCACTTCGACCGCTTCGCTGCGATCGGCGCCGTCGTGTGCGAACACCAGAAATTGTTCGACGATATGCGTCATCGAATCGACGTCGCGCACCACGCCGTCACGCATCTTCACTTCTTCCATCATTTCGGCGCGCAGCCGCAAGCGTGCCAGCGGCGTTTTCAGATCGTGCGCGACGCCGGCCAGCATCACGGCCCGGTCGTTTTCGGTGCGCGCCACTTCCTGAACCATCTGGTTGAAGCCGTGCGTCAACTGCCGCAACTCGCGCGGACCGCGCTCAGGCACCGGCGGTACCGGCTGGCCGCGGCCAAAGCGCGCCACCGCCTGGGCAAGCGAGCGCAATGGCTGTTGGAGCGCCCACGCGGCAAAAAGCGCCGCCATCACCGCGAACGAAAAGATAATCGCGAGCCACAGCACCGTACGGTCGAGGGAACGAGGCGTGCGCAGTGGCTGCACCGGCACGACGATCCAACTTCGATCCGTGGTGGCGCGCACCCATAGCGTGGGCGGGCGGCCAGGCTGGCCGATCCGCACCAGCGTACCGGTGGGCATGCGATCGCGCACGTCCTCGACGAACCGTTCGAGCGGCGCCGGCAGAGCGGTGCTATCCGGCGGCACATCCGGACTCGACGGATCGACCAGCCTGACGCGTGACGGCAAGGGCTGGTCTGGCGTACGGGCGACGTGCTGGCGCACCGCGTCGACGAGGAAGGTGGCTTCCTCGACTGCGTAGCGCGTTTGCAGTTGGCTGCGCTCGAGCCGCATCAACGCGTACCACGCGAAATGCGACAGCAGCAGCACCGCAATGACTAGCAGCGCCAGGCGCCCGAACAGCGAATCAATGGGCCGGCGCATGCTGTTCGCCATCCGGCACGAACACGTAGCCGCGTCCGCGCACCGTTTGAATGAAACGCGGCGTGGACGGGTCGGTTTCGAGAATGCGACGCAAACGCCACACCTGGACGTCGATACCGCGGTCGGTGCCGTCGTATTCCGGACCATGCAGCAGTTCGAGCAGGCGCTCACGTGTGAGCGTGCGCATGGGGTGATTGACGAAAATCTTCAGGAGCGCGAATTCGCTGCCCGACAGCGTGAGCGGCTTGTCTTCGAGATGCAGCGTGCGCGACTGGAAATCCAGCGTGAAGCGGCCGAAGTTGAACGGTTCGCGCTGCTCCGGCGCCGCCGCCGACGGCAGCGTGCGGCGCCGCCGCAGCACCGCCTGCACGCGCGCCAATAGCTCGCGCGGGTTGAACGGCTTGCCGAGGTAGTCGTCTGCGCCGAGTTCCAGACCGACGATGCGGTCCACATCATCAGCACGTGCGGTCAGCATGATCACCGGGATGTCGTCGCCCGACGCGCGCAGTTTGCGCAGCGCGGTCAGCCCGTCTACGCCCGGCATCATCAGATCGAGCACGATCAGATCCGGACGCTCGCGTTCGAGCCTGCGCTCGAGCGTGCCCGCGTCGTGCAGCACCGAAACTTCGATGCCCTGACGGGCCAGATAGTCGCGCAGCAGATCACGCAATTCGACGTCGTCGTCGACAACCAGTATTTGAGTAGCCATGGGATGAAGTTTAACGCGCAGCAGGAAGGGTTTTCGATTTCAGACGGCCCGCAAGGGTTACCGGGTGTTACGGTGAAAGCCGTACGTAATGACCCGTAACAGCCGCATCAAGCCACGTAACACAGCGCCGGACGCAGTTCTCTACGCTGTGACTTACCGAATGCAGGCCGTCCACATTATCGGTTGCATCGTCGGCTATTCCATTACAGGGAGTCTTACATGTCCACCAAAAAAATGTCGCGCGTTCTCGCCGTTGCCGCCACTGCCCTCGCCATCGGCGCGGGCGCTGCCTATGCCGTTCAACCCGCCGATCACGGCGGCCCCGGTGGCTGGCATGGCCACTTCATGAAGGAACTCACGCAACTGCACGATCAGTTGAAGCTGAACGCGGATCAGGAAAAGCAATGGCAGGCCGCGCTGGACACCATGAAACAGAACCATGAGGCCATGCGCGCCAATCATGAACAGATCAAGAACCAGATGAAGGCCGCGCAGCAACAGCCGATTCTGGACCTGAACGCCATGGCTGCCGCGCACCAGCAGGTCGAGCAGAAAGACGCGCAACTGCGCCAGCAAACCTCGGACGCATGGCTCAAGTTCTATAACGGCTTGAACGACCAGCAGAAGACCACCGTCAGCACGGCGCTGAAGCAGCGTTTTGCGAAGATGGAAGCGCGTCACGAAAAGATGCGCGACCGCTGGGAACACCATAACAAGGGTGCAGCGTCGGCGCCGGCTGCGAGTCAGTAAGCGGGTCGACGCAAACGGAAGGCGGCTCGCGCGGCCGTCGTCCGAATGAAAAAACGCCACGGAAAAACTTCCGTGGCGTTTTTGTTTGGGTGCCGCTCACACTTCAAGCCAGGGGACTCGTTGCGCTCGCAACCAGCCACCCTCAAGCATCGGGCGCTGTGTGACGCCCGATGATCCGCCCTTACCCGTTGAGCGGACCCAGATCGAACAGCAGCACTTCAGCGTTGTCGCCCTTTTCGAGCGTCACCGTTTCGGTCTCGCTGAGCTTGGCGGCGTCGCCGGCCTGAAGCGCCTGGCCATTCACGGTCAGCGCACCCCGCGCCACATGCACATACGCCAGCCGGCCTTTCGGCAACGCAAACGTGGCCTGCTCCGCGCCGTCGATCAGCCCCGCGTAAATCGATGCATCCGCGTGAATCGTCACTGAGCCGTCGCGGCCGTCGGGCGAGGCGACCACGCGCAGACGCCCGCGCTTGTCGGCGTCGTCGAAGCGCTTTTCCTCGTAGCCGGGCTGGTCACCCGCACGCTGCGGGATCACCCAGATCTGCAAGAGGTGCGCCGGCTCGTCCTGCGATGCGTTGAATTCGCTGTGCTGCACGCCCGTGCCGGCGCTCATGCGCTGCACATCGCCGGGACGGATGGTCGAGCCGTTGCCCATGCTGTCGCGGTGCGCGAGCGCGCCTTCGAGCACATACGTGACGATTTCCATATCCCGATGGCCGTGCGTGCCGAAGCCCTGGCCGCCGGCGATGCGGTCTTCGTTGATCACCCGCAACGGTCCGAAATGCACGTGTTGCGGGTCGCGGTAGTCGGCAAACGAGAAGCTGTGATACGAGTCGAGCCAACCGTGATTGGCGTGGCCACGTTCATCAGAGCGGCGAATCTCGATCATGAGGGATCTCCCGGTGAGTAATTAGCGATGCACAGAATGTATGGGCGCGAGGCGCACTAAACAATCGGCAACGACGCACTGGATCGTTCTATAAATCCGTGCAATCGCGCCCCGGCACCGTCGCGCATGCACAACGCATGCAGCGCCCACCGGCCGCCGACGGCGTCCCGCACTGGCGCGCAGCCCCTGATCGGGTAAAATACCGCCCTTTTCGAGGCGCGTGGGCGTCAAAGGCGCGCCAGCCGGGCCCGGAGCGACACGCGCACGCGGCACGACAATTTTGACCGCCTAGAATAGCGACGGCCGGCCACGAGCCGGCGATCGTCGAGATCGGCACACCACGACGATCAGTTTGATCCAGGAGAAACATGAAGAAGGCCGCACTGTGCGTGGCGCTTGCCGTCATGGCCACCGGCGCCATGGCGAAAGAGTGGAAAACCGTGCGCATCGGGGTGGACGCCAGCTACCCGCCGTTCGAATCGAAGGCGGCCAGCGGCCAGGTCGTCGGCTTCGACGTCGATTTGACGAAAGCGCTGTGCGCAAGAATGAACGTCAAGTGCGTGTGGGTCGAGCAGGACCTGGATGGGATCATCCCGGCGTTGAAGGGCAAGAAGTTCGACGCGATCGTGTCGTCGCTGACCGTCACGGATAAGCGCCGCGACCAGATCGATTTCTCCGACACTCTGTTCGACGCGCCGGCCCGCATGATCGCCAAAGCCGGCTCACCCCTCCTGCCCACGGCTGAATCGCTGAAGGGCAAGCATGTCGGCGTCGAGCAGGGCTCGACGCAGGAAGCCTACGCCAAGGCTTACTGGGAGCCCAAAGGCGTGACCGTGGTGTCTTACCAGAATCAGGATCAGGTGTACGCCGACATCGCATCGGGGCGTCTTGACGCCGCCTTGCAGGACGAATTGCAGGCCGACGCCGGTTTCCTGAAGACGCCGCGCGGCAAAGGCTTCGCATGGGCCGGCCCGGAAGTGAAAGACCCCAAGACGATCGGCGAAGGCACGGCCGTCGGCCTGCGCAAGGATGATGTCGCGCTGAAAGCGATGTTCAACCAGGCGTTGGCGCAAGTGCGCGAGGACGGCACGTTCAGAAAGCTGGAAAAGCAGTACTTCGACGTCGATATCTATCCTGGTCGTTGAGTTGCTCATTACCTCGGGGCTCGCCCGCATGGGCTTTCCCGAGGCTTCGTAATACAGTCGCTGATAGCTTCAACAGGCAGTTTCAGACGCAGCTTCAACCCCGATTCACAACGAGAATCGAAAAGCGCGCTGCAAGACCGGCAACGGCCATGCAGTCATGATTTGCACAGCGGTGCGCTGTGCGCCGCAGGAAACGGCGAGCCCAGGCTCGCCGCAAACGCGGTGCAGAGCTGGCCGCGTCTTTCGCGGTGCGTCACAAGCGCATCGTCAAGGACCCCATATGTTCCTTCAAGGCTACGGCCCGCTGCTTCTCAACGGCACCTGGCAAACCGTCAAACTGGCGGTGTTGTCACTGGCGTTCGCTTTCGTGCTGGGCCTGCTCGGCGCGGCGGCGAAGCTGTCGAAAAACCGCTTCTCTTATGGCGCCGGCACCGTCTACACGACGCTCGTGCGCGGCGTGCCCGACCTGGTGCTGATGCTGCTGCTGTTCTACAGCA
>DASVNP010000130.1:0-51729 GCA_036383775.1 Paraburkholderia sp.
ACCGATACAGGCGCCGATTGCACCCAGGCCGATGATGATGCCGATACCGATGGCGGTCAGACCCTGGATGTTGGCGATGAAAGCTTGCATGATCACTCCTTTGTGAAAAGTCTTTTAGAACTGGTTGGAACTGGGATTTAAAAAACTACGAAACTTTTGTCGACAGCGCAGGTTAGTGCGTGTCGTGTGCCTGGCCGATGTACACCAGCGTCAGCATCATGAAAATGAACGCCTGCAGCAGAACGATCAGAATGTGGAAGATTGCCCACACGCTGCCGGCGATCACGTGGCCGATGAAGCCAAGCACCGTCGTGTCCGCGCCGAAGCTCCAGATGCTGCCGAGCAGGGCAATCAGCAGGAACAACAGTTCGCCCGCGTACATGTTGCCGAAAAGCCGCATGCCGAGCGAGACCGTCTTCGCGACGAACTCGATGATGTTCAGTGCAAGGTTCGGGATCCACAGGAGCGGATGCGCGCCGAACGGAGCGGACAGCAGTTCATGTACGAAGCCGCCGGCGCCCTTGATCTTGAAGTTGTAGTAAATCATCAGCGCGAACACACCGAGTGCGATGCCGAGCGTGCCGTTCAGGTCGGCGGTCGGCACGATGCGGTGGTGCGGGATGACTTCGGACAGACCGAGCCAGCCAATCACGTGGCCCGGCAGGTCAACGGGGATAAAGTCGAGCGCGTTCATCAGCGCGACCCAGACGAACACAGTCAGGGCCAGCGGTGCGATGAAGGTGCGCGTGCCGTGGATCATCGACTTGGATTGATCCTCGACCATTTCGACCAGCATTTCGATGGCGCATTGGAAACGGCCCGGCACGCCGGACGTTGCCTTACGGGCAGCGAGATGCAGGATGAAGATCGTGGCCAGACCGCAAACGATCGACCAGAAAAGGGTGTCCAGATTCCACACGTGAATGTCGAAAATCGACGTCTGATGCGCGGTGGAAAAGTTCTGCAAGTGGTGCGCGATGTACTCGGACGGATCCATTGCGCGCGTGCCTTCGCTAGCTGCCATATCGTTAAAGCCACCCAAATTGTCGAAAATCGTCTTAGGCCGCTCCCGCAGCAATTCTGTATTGCGGGAACACGCCGGGTGCGGACCGTGTCATATCCGCACACCTGTTGCCGGCGCTGCGCGCCAGCCTGAATTTTTACTACTACTTTGTTACTGCCACCTACCTCAGCGCCAGGCCAAGGCGATCCAGTACGTCTTCAGCGCGAGGAGGTAAGTCACGAGCAGCGGAACCCAGCGTACGTCGTGATACCAGAAGGCGATAGCAACAAACATCGCGATCGTTGTCCCCATCTTGAGCGCTTCGCCGATCATCCATCTCATGACCGTTTCGGCGCCGCTCAACGTTCTAAGTCGTGCCGCGAACAACGCGCTCGGCACCCAGCAAATCGCCCCCCCCAGGAACGCGGACAGCGCAGCAGCGCCCGGCGGCTTGTAGAACAGCCACCACACCAGCGTAGCACCCAGGGACAAAACCATTTGCGCTGCCACGACCTTGAAAGGCGTAACGCGCGATGGACGACTCACGTTAGGACCAAACAGCTTTTCAGCCTCGGCCCGCGTGAGCGGAACGATATTGTTATCTTGCTGCTCGGCATCCCACGAATCGTCAGGTGCCGCTCGCTGACCGGTGGACGCAACGGAAGCGGTGCGTTCAGCGCGGTGTTCGTCGTGCCCATTCTGCGGCACTTCATTCGACGTTTTGACCGCCATCGCAGTGTTCCGAAAGTCTTGTCCCAGCAGGCGAACTTACGCTGCCCTTACGGGGTTGCCGTGCAATTAAATCCGGGCGATTGTAAGCGATAGTTGCAGGCAATTCAAGACTTTAGGCCGTTCAATAACCAGCGTGAAACGACTCTTCACGATGCGGAAACGCCTTGCTGGCAGGGCGAAACACGTCAAATGTAAGGCTGCTGGGGCGCGCCAAAACATGCGCTTTGAATCAAGCGGATTTGCGGCAGCCGGCAGGCTGTTCAAATGCCATAGCAGACGTCTCGAAAATGCAACAAACGTGGATTTTTGCCCGAGTGAGTGGACATGTTGGGCGCCGCCGGGTAGGAAGCGAGATGCTACGGTGCCGGGTGCCGCCGAGCAACGAACATGTGCCGTATAGCAGGTGTGCTGGGCGCCGACTGTTTCGAGCATCTCAATCGCCGTGCAGCCAACGGACTCTTGCTCGCAACAAAGCCTTTGGCCCAGATTATCATTTCTGCATTCCTAACCATTTCAGGCGGAATTTGCTTAGGAATCCATCGAGCACTGAAGTGGGTCGCCGATCAATGGGAGCAGGCGGCCATTATGCGTACTCGCCGTCGCGGCGAGTACGGCAGCGTCGCGCCTACCGCCCCACCCCGCCCGGCGCATCATCACGCCACCACGGACCTCTTCAATGCCTTTCACCCTCAACGCGCCCAATCTCAGACAGTGGCATTCCCACGCAGGCGAACAAGTATGCCTTCCAGTGCATCCAGATCGCCAAAGTCCACAAGCACCTGGCCACGTCCGCGGCGGCCGAGTTTGATCTTGACCGTTGAGGCCAGTAAATCCGACAACTCTTCTTCGAGTCGCCGCGTGTCACGGCCACCGTCCGGATTCGCGCGCGCCTTCACAGCGGGTGCGGCCTTGGTTGTCGCCGCCACCAGTTTTTCAGTTTCGCGCACCGACAAGCGCTTGTTGACCACCTGGTTGGCCAGCGTGATCTGCGTTGCCGCGTCGACGGCCAGCAGCGCACGCGCGTGGCCCATGTCGAGATCACCCGCCAGCAGCATGGTCTGTACGGGCGCCGCCAGATTGAGCAAGCGCAACAGATTCGATACCGCGCTACGCGACCGGCCGACTGACTCCGCCGCCTGTTCGTGCGTGAAATTGAACTCGTCGAGCAAGCGTTGGATGCCCTGCGCTTCTTCCAGCGGATTCAGATCTTCACGCTGAATGTTTTCGATCAGCGCCATTGCGGCAGCGGCCTGGTCCGGCACATCCTTCACCAGCACCGGCACTTCGTGGAGACCCGCGAGACGTGCCGCGCGGAAACGCCGCTCGCCGGCGATGATCTCGTATTTGTCCGCCGACACGGGGCGCACCAGGATCGGCTGCATCAACCCTTGCGCGCGGATGCTGGCCGCCAGTTCCTGCAAAGCGCCTTCGTCCATGCGCGTGCGCGGCTGATACTTACCCGCCTGCATCTTGCTGAGCGGCAGCACGTTGGGCGCGCCTTCGATCGCCACTGCTTCTGTGATGTCCGCGCTGCCACCCAGCAGTGCTTCCAGGCCGCGGCCCAATCCCTTCTTTCTCGCTACTGCGTTCATTGTGCTTCCTCGATCCGCTTAGGATGCTTGGGGCGCGTCATTCAGTGCGCGCACCCGCTCAATCATTTCCGCGCCGAACTGCACGTATGCCTGGGCGCCGCGCGATACCCTATCGAACACCACGCCCGGCAATCCGTAACTGGGCGCCTCGGCGAGACGTACGTTACGTGGGATGACTGCGTCGAACACCTTGTCGCCGAAATGCTCTTTGAGCTGGTCCGATACCTGTTGTTGCAACGTGATGCGCGGATCGAACATCACGCGCAGCAGGCCGATCACCTTCAGGTCCCGATTAAGGTTGGCGTGCACCTGCTTGATCGTATTGACCAAGTCGGACAGGCCCTCGAGGGCGAAATACTCGCACTGCATCGGGATCACGACGCCATGTGCGGCGCACAGGCCGTTGAGCGTCAACAGCGACAAAGCCGGCGGACAGTCGATCAGCACAAATTCATATTCGCTCTCGACCGCCGCGAGCGCGGCCTTCAAGCGGCGCTCACGATTCTGCACGCTGACCAGTTCGACTTCGGCGCCGGCGAGCTCGCGGTTGGCGGGCAACACGTCGTAGCCGACTGCTTCCGGGCGCACTCGCGCGTCGGTTACCGACACGCCATCCACGAGCACTTCGTAGACCGTGCTCTCGCACGCTGCCTTGTCAATGCCGCTGCCCATCGTGGCGTTGCCTTGCGGGTCCAGATCGATGAGAAGGACTCGCTGTCCCTGCGCTGCCAAGCTCGCCGCCAGATTGACTGTGGTCGTCGTCTTGCCGACGCCGCCCTTCTGGTTCGCAACGCAGAAGATTTTTGCCATCGTTGGTGTGTCCCTTTTGCTGCTTGGATGAAGAAAAAATACAGGTGCTACCGGATACTACTGTGATGCGAATGGACAGCCGCCTTTAGTTGGCTGCATCCACCAGAACCTTGATCAGATGCCGCTCGGCATCGAGCGACGGCACATTCAGCCGGATGACCTGCTCCACGTGAGCACCCGCCGGCAACCGTTCGATCTCACCGTCCGGACGCACGCCTTTCATGGCCCAGATTGCACCTTGGTCCGCAACCAGGTGACGGGCCAGTGTAACGAAATCCGCGAGTTCTGCGAATGCGCGCGAGACGATTACGTCGAACTTTGCCGGTACTTCGGCGCCCGGCTGCAAGGTCTCGACCCGGCCGGTCACCACAGCAAGATTCGCAAGACCGAGTTCAGCCTTAGCCTGCGCCTGAAAAGCGGTTTTTTTGTGAACGATATCGTTTACCGTAACGGTCCACTCAGGCAACACGATCGCGAGCACGATACCCGGCAAGCCCCCGCCGGAACCGACATCCAGTACCGACGACGGGCCGCGCGGCGCAAGATGCGGCACGATCGAAAGCGAATCCAGAATGTGCTGAATCAGCATCTGACGCGGATCGCGGATCGCCGTGAGGTTGTAGACAGCATTCCACTTCGACAACAGCGCCACATAGTCGAGCAGCTTGCCGATCTGCGCATCACTCAAGTCGAGGCTGAGTTCGCGCACGCCCTCCTCCAGCAACGGCGCCAACGCTTCCCTGCCGCTTCCTTTCTGGCTTACCGTCATTGCGCCACCGGCGTGCTGTCGGTGCCCGGCTCGGCGGGTTTGCTCGAGCGACGCCCCAAGCCGCGCTTCAGATGAACCATCAACAACGAGATTGCCGCCGGCGTAATGCCCGAAATGCGCGACGCTTGCCCAATGGTTTCAGGGCGAAACTGGGTGAGCTTCTGGCGCGCTTCGAACGACAGCCCTCTGACTTCCGCGTAGTCCAATCCGTCCGGCAGACGCGTGTTTTCGTGCGCTTCATTGCGCTCGATTTCGCCTGCCTGACGATCGATATAGCCCTGATATTTGATGCCGATCTCGATCTGTTCCTTGATCTGGGCAAGCAGCACGTCATCCTCCGCGAGGGTCTCGGGTGCGGCACATTCACCGGCACGCAATCCACAGACGCCGTCGTAGGAAACGCCAGGGCGGCGCAGCAGATCCGCAAGGCTATATTCGTGGTCAATCGGCTTGCCAAGCAAGGCCGTCGCCTCCTCAGCCGGTAACGTCTTAGGATTGACCCACGTCGTGCGAAGACGCTCTGTTTCACGTGAAACAGCATCGCGCTTGCGGCTGAATGCGTCCCAACGGATATCGTCGACTACGCCAAGCTCACGGCCAATCTCCGTCAAGCGCATATCCGCATTGTCTTCGCGCAGGCTCAGGCGATACTCAGCCCGGCTTGTGAACATGCGATACGGCTCAGACACGCCACGCGTAACGAGATCGTCGACCAGCACGCCAAGGTAAGCCTGATCGCGACGCGGACTCCACGCTTCCTTGCCCTGGACGTGCAGCCCGGCGTTAATCCCCGCCAACAGACCTTGCGCCGCTGCTTCTTCATAGCCGGTGGTGCCATTGATCTGGCCCGCAAAGAACAATCCGTTGATCACTTTGGTTTCGAGCGAAGCCTTCAGTCCACGCGGATCGAAGTAGTCATACTCGATCGCATAGCCCGGCCGCAAGATATGGGCGTGCTCCAGGCCGCGCATCGAGCGCACGAGCTCCAGCTGCACGTCGAACGGCAGGCTCGTAGAGATCCCGTTTGGATAGAACTCGTTGGTCGTCAACCCTTCCGGCTCGAGGAAAATCTGGTGCGATTCCTTCGATGCGAAGCGATGAATCTTGTCCTCAATCGACGGACAATAGCGCGGCCCTACCCCTTCGATCACGCCGGTGTACATCGGCGAACGATCGAGCCCACCGCGGATAATGTCGTGCGTGCGCTCATTCGTATGCGTGACCCAGCATGGCACTTGCCGCGGATGCTGTTCGACACGCCCGAGAAACGAAAACACCGGCACCGGATCCAGGTCGCCCGGCTGCTCTTCGAGTTGCGAAAAATCGATCGTCCGGCCGTCGATGCGCGGCGGCGTCCCGGTCTTCAGACGACCTTGCGGCAGCTTCAATTCCTTGAGGCGCGCGGACAGCGACACCGCAGCCGGATCGCCTGCACGGCCACCGGTATAGTTGTTCAAGCCCACGTGAATCTTGCCGTCGAGGAACGTCCCCGCCGTCAGCACCACCGCGCGCGATCGGAAACGAATCCCGACCTGCGTGACAGCACCGACTACACGGTCCCCTTCCACCATCAGATCGTCGACGGCCTGCTGGAACAGCCACAGGTTCGGCTGGTTTTCCAGTCGATGCCGGATCGCCTGCTTGTACAGCAAACGGTCAGCCTGGGCCCGCGTTGCACGAACGGCCGGCCCCTTCGACGAATTCAGGATGCGGAACTGAATGCCGCCCTCGTCCGTCGCGGCCGCCATCGCGCCGCCGAGCGCGTCGACTTCCTTCACCAAATGGCCCTTGCCGATGCCGCCAATCGACGGATTGCAGCTCATCTGGCCGAGGGTTTCGATGTTGTGGGTCAGCAGGAGCGTCGTGTTGCCCATGCGCGCCGAAGCCAAAGCAGCTTCGGTGCCGGCATGGCCGCCGCCGACGACGATTACGTCAAATTCTGTGGGAAAAAGCATCGCGGATCTCACGCCAGATCGTCGCGTGAGCCTTCAAAGGAAAATGTATGGGCGAATTATAACGGGTTCGGTTTAGGCCCGAATTTCGTCCGAATGGCCAATCCATAAAAAAGGCGGTGTGTTTCACGTGAAACACACCGCCTTGAACAACGGGAAACAGCGAAGAGCGAACGCGCTACGCCACTTTCTTGGCCAACCCGAGATACGTCTCTATGACTCGCGGGTTTTTCGCCAGATCGGCCGCCGGCCCTTCCAGCGCCAATTCACCCGTCTCCAGCACGTAGCCGTAGTCCGAGATCTGCAACGCAGCGCGTGCATTCTGCTCGATCAGCAGCGTGGCAACGCCAGTCTGACGCAGCGCGCTAATGATATGAAAAATCTCCTTCACGATCAGCGGCGCGAGCCCCAGACTCGGTTCATCCAGCATCAGCAGGTCCGGCTTGCCCATCAACGCCCGGCCTACCGCCAGCATCTGCCGCTCACCGCCGGACAACGTGCCGGCGGCTTGCTTGCGCCGTTCCTTCAGGCGAGGAAAGAGCGTAAAGACCGGGTCGAGCTGATCGAGAAAGTTACGCTCGCCGGCACGCTTGCGCCGGTACGCGCCAAGGACGAGGTTGTCTTCAACCGTCATCGAGGCAAACAACTCCCGCTTTTCAGGGACCAAACACATGCCGCGTCCAACGCGTTTTTCAACCGGCACCGCGCTGACGTCTTCACCTTGATACAGAACCTCACCCTTCGCATGGCCTGTAGTCGGCAATGCCCCCATGATCGCGTTCAACAACGTCGATTTGCCAGCTCCGTTGGGTCCGATCACCGAGACAATCTGGCCGGCCCGTACTTTGATCGACGCCCCGTGCAGCGCCTCGACCTTGCCATAACGAACCGACAAGCCGTTCACGTTGAGAATCGGCAGTGCTTCGTTCATCGTGTTCTCCATCACTCCACCCCGCCGAGGTACGCTTCCAGCACGGCCGGGTCTTGCTGCACATCCTGCGGCAGCCCTTCCGCGATCCGGGTTCCGAACTCCATGACCACCAGCCGATCGGTGAGATTCATCACGAAATCCATATCGTGCTCCACCAGCAGCACACTCATGCCTTCCGCCTTGAGGCGGCGCAGCAGATCGGCCAACTGCAGTTTTTCCTGATAACGCAGGCCGGCGGCAGGTTCATCCAGCAAAAGCAGCGTCGGATCGCAACACAACGCCCGAGCAATTTCCAGAATGCGTTGCTGCCCCAAGGCAAGACTGCCCGCTTCGTCGTACATGTGCTTTTCAAGCCCAACCCGGCGAATCTGCCGCGCGGCCTCCGCCATCAGCCGTGCCTCTTCCACGCTGTTCAGACGCACCACGCTGCGCCACACGCCGGCTTGGCCTCGCAGATGCGCGCCGATCGCCACGTTCTCGAGCACCGTCATGCCCGGCAGCAGCTTCACGTGCTGGAACGTACGGCCGATGCCGCGCTTGACGATTTCACGTGAACTCAGCGCATCGATGCGTTCACCGCGGAACGTGATCTCACCGCTGGTCGCCTGCAGCACGCCGGTGACCAGGTTGAAGGTGGTCGACTTGCCGGCGCCATTCGGGCCGATCAGACCGATGATCTGCCCTGCTTTCACCTCGAAGCTGACATCGTTCACCGCGACCAGACCGCCGAACTGCTTGCGCGCCTTGTTCACCGTCAACAGATTCTCTCCGGCCGCCGGCTTGCTGCGTTGCGGCAGCGGCTCCGCATGATCCGCGACATGAGCACGCGGCCCACGCGGGAAAAAGCGCGCGACGAACGGCCACACACCTTGGCGAGCGTATTGCATCAGCAGCACCATCAGAATACCGAACACGATCACTTCGAAGTTGCCGTTCTCGCCAAGCAGCTTGGGCAGCAGCGTTTGCAGATAGTCCTGCAACACGGTCAGGATCGCCGCGCCAAGCACCGCACCCCAGACGTGCGACACACCCCCCACCACCGCCATGAACAGAAACTCGATGCCATGATTCAGACCGAACGGTGTCGGGTTCACAGCGCGTTGCAGGTGCGCGTAGAGGAAGCCCGAAATCGAGGCCAACACGGCCGCGTACACAAAGATCACCACGCGCATCCACGCCGTGTTCACGCCCATTGCCTCAGCCATCAGGCCCCCGCCTCGCAACGCACGGATCGCCCGCCCCGGCCGGCTATTAAGCAGGTTTTGAACAGACACAACCGCGCCAAGCACGACCAGCCAGATCAGGTAATAGATGTGGCGGCCGGACTCCAGATCGATGCCCAATACGTTCAGCACCGGAATCCCGTTGATGCCGTCGTACTTGCCGAGCATGTCGAGATTGCCGAACAGGTAGAACAGCGCAAGCCCCCACGCAATCGTGCCAAGCGGCAGGAAGTGGCCGGACAGACGCATCGTCACGAGACCGAGCATCAGCGCGATCAACGCCGTCACCACCACGCCCGCGATCAGCGCAAGCCACGGCGAGACTCCGTACCGGGTCGTCAGATACGCGGTCGCATAGGCGCCGATGCCGACAAACGCGGCCTGCCCGAAGCTGGTCATTCCACCAATGCCTGTGAGCAGCACGAGCCCGATCGCCACGATCGAATACAGGCCAATGTAGTTGAGCAGCGTCACCCAGTACTCGGGCACATGAATCGGCTGCGGCAGCACCGGCAGCGCAAACAGCACCACGAGGAACAACCAGAAGAACTTGTTTTTTATGATCCGTTTCATCGCGTCACTCCTCTTCCTCTTCCGCATGCGGGCTGGCAAGACTTCGCCAGAGCAGCACCGGGATGATCAGCGTGAACACGATCACTTCCTTGTAAGCGCTCGCCCAGAACGACGAATACGACTCCAGCAAGCCGACCAGGATCGAACCTGCAGCCGCCAGCGGATAGCTGACGAGGCCGCCGATAATCGCCCCCACAAACCCCTTCAAACCGATCAGGAAGCCTGAGTCGTAGTAGATGGTGGTCAAGGGTGCGACAAGGATCCCGCACAGCGCGCCGAGCCCTGCCGCCAGCGTGAACGCGAGGCGCCCCGCCTGGGTCGTGCCGATGCCGACGAGGCGCGCGCCGAGACGGTTCACCGAGGTGGCGCGCAAAGCCTTGCCCGAGATCGAACGATCGAAGTACAGATACAGCGCGCCGATCAACACTGCGGCGGTGCCGACCACCCACAGGCTTTGCCCGGAGATCGTCAGCGTGCCAATGTTGAACGTCGCGTCCGAAAACGCGGTGGTGCGCGAGCCTTCCGCGCCGAACATCACGAGGCCGAGGCCGACCATCGCGAAATGCACCGCCACCGCCACGATCAGCAGCAGCAGCGTGGTGGCCTCCGCGATCGGCTCATACGCCAGGCGGTACACGAACGGCCCCATCGGGATCACGATCAGCAGCGTCAACGCGATCTGCGCAATCATCGGCAGCGGTTGCAGGAAAACACCTCTCGTCAACGCGTAGACCGCCACCGGAAACAGCAGGTATTTGCCGGCCAGCGAGACCAGCGTGCGGGCCGCGTGCCGGCGCCGTTCGGGATGCCGCGCGAGCCCCGCTATCTCGACGACGAAGCACGCCGCGCCCATCGCCATCAGCAGCCAGCAGGTGGCCGGAAATTTTTGCGTTTGCAGTGCGGCGAGCGTCAATGCGCCGTACGAAACAAACTCGCCCTGTGGGATAAAAATCACCCGCGTCACGGAGAACACCAGCACCAGCGCGAGCGCGAGCAGTGCGTAGATCGCGCCGGTGGTGATGCCGTCCTGCGCGAGGATCGCCGCAATTGATAGATCCATACTTCCTCGTCCTGAAGCGTCGAAATCGAAACCGGGAATCAGTCGTGGCGGCAGAACTCACGGCCTTCCACCGAACTGCAGTGCCTGAAAAGGCGACCGCCGCGCCGGAACATGGCGCGGCGGTCGATGCCATTGTCATCGAACAGAATGGCAATGCGGCGTGGTGCGCCGCATGTTGCGCGAGAGGCGCGTACCGCTTGGGTTGTTAATCGTTCTGCAACTTCCACTTGCCATCGACGATCTGGACGATCACGCGTGCGCGCTTGTCGAGGCCATTGTGATCGGTCGTCGTGGTGTTCATGATGCCGTGCGAGACCGGCAGTTCCTTGATGTTCTCAAGTGCGCCGCGCAGTGCCACGCGGAACGCTTCCGTGCCCGGCTGGGCGGTTTTCAATGCGACGGGAATCGCAGCTTGCAGCATCTGACCGGCGTCCCACGCATGGCCGCCGAAGGTTGCCACCGAACCCGCGCCGTAGGCTTTCTCATACGCCGCCTTATACGCTTCCGACGACTTCTTCACCGGATTCGAATCGGGCAACTGATCCGCCACGAGAATCGGACCGGCCGGCAGCAATTCGCCATCGCAATCCTTGCCGCACACACGCAGGAAGTCGTTATTGGCGACGCCATGAGTCTGGTAGATCTTGCCCTTGTAGCCGCGCTCCTTGAGCGTCTTGGCCGGCAGCGCCGACGGCGTGCCCGCGCCTGCGATCAGCACCGCGTCGGGATTCGCGCCGATTGTCTTCAACACCTGGCCGGTCACCGAAGCGTCGGTGCGATTGAACCGCTCGTTCGAGACGACTTTCAGATGGTGCTCGGCGGCCGCGGCAGCAAATACCTTATTCCAGCTGTCGCCGTAAGCATCCGCGAAGCCGATGAAGCCGACCGTCTTCACGCCGTGACCTTCCATATACTCGGCAATGGCGTCTGCCATCAGACTATCGTTCTGCGGCGGTTTGAAGGCCCATGCGCGCTTCGCGTCCATCGGTGAAATGATCGCAGCCGATGCCGCCAACGAGATCACCGGAGTCTTGCCTTCGGCTGCGGCATCGAGCATGGCGAGCGCATTCGGCGTGACAGTCGAACCGATGATCGCATCGACGTGGTCTTCGTCGATCAGCTTGCGCGTGTTTTGCACGGCCTTGCCGGTGTCGGTCGCGTCATCGAGAATGATGTACTGCACTGTCTTGCCGCCGATCTCTTTCGGCAGCAATGCAATCGTGTTCTTCTCAGGAATCCCGAGCGATGCGGCCGGCCCCGTCGTGGACAGCGTGACGCCGATTTTCACCTGCGCGAACGCCGCACCCGCCCCGCACATCAACGCCATCGCGATGCCGGTGCGTACCCATTGCTTTGTGTTGTTCATTGCCAGTCTCCAAACGCTTTGAAGCGCGTATCTGTAATCCGACGCACGGCCGGGTGTCTGAATCTAGTTATCGGGTTCAGGCATGCCAAGCATGGTTTTCCCTGCTCAGCGCAAACGCCCTCGCCGGTTTGGTCCTACTCCCCTGTCGACCAGAGTTGGCGCTTTAGCTGTCGACTGGAGTTCGCGCTTCAGCGCGTTACTCCAGTCCCATGCAAAGCACTTACTCTGGTCCCATGCAAGGCACTTGCGGTCGACCCACGCAATTTGCTGCGATTTCTTGTGATCAAAACACTAACATGTTAGTAGTATTGCGTTCCGCCTAAATAATGGTCAAGAGACCACCGTTCAAATGCGGGTTTGTCCTGAAGCCACAGAACCACACTTTTCGCGTGGCGCGGACAATAAAAAAGACGCGTCAACTGCACGCGTCTTTTTTGATGGGGCTCCGCATCGCTTCGCCTTCGCTCAGTCGCCGGACAACTGCCACTTGCCGCCGACGATCTCCACCATCACGCGCGCCCGCTGATCGAGACCAGCATGGTCGTTCGCGCTCATGTTGAAGATGCCATGCGACGCAGGCATGTCTTTGCTGCTTTCCAGCGCGGCGCGCAGCGCCTCACGGAATGCCGGCGTGCCGGGCTGCCCCTTCTTCAGCGCGAACGGAATCGCGCGTTGCAGCAACAGACCTGCGTCCCATGCGTGACCGCCGAAAGTCGACACCGAGCCGGCGCCGTACGCGGTTTCATACGCGTGCTTATAAGCGAGCGCAGTCTTCTTCACCGGATTCGAATCGGGCAGTTGGTCCGCGACCAGCAGCGGACCGGCCGGCAGATACGTGCCTTCGCAATCCTTGCCGCACACGCGCAGGAAGTCGTTGTTGGCGACGCCGTGCGTCTGATAGTACTTGCCCTTGTAGCCGCGCTCCTTGAGCGTTTTCTGCGGCAGCGCGGCCGGCGTGCCCGCGCCTGCGATCAGCACCGCGTCCGGGTTCTGCGACATGATCTTCAGCACCTGGCCGGTCACCGACGCATCGTTGCGCGTGAAGCGCTCGTTTGCCACGATCTTGATCTTGGCGAGGTCGGCGGCTTTGCCGAACTCCCTAAACCAGCTTTCGCCGTACGCGTCCGAGAAGCCGATAAAGGCCACCGTCTTCACACCGTGATTCGACATGTGCTGCGCGATCGCGGTGGCCATCAGAATGTCGTTTTGCGGCGTTTTGAAGACCCACGCGCGCTTCGCATCCATCGGTTCGACAATGCTCGCTGCGGCAGCCATGGAGATCATGGGCGTGGCGCTTTCGGCGGCGACGTCGATCATGGCCAGCGAGTTCGGCACGACGGTCGAACCGATCAGCGCGTCCACGTGATCTTCGCTGGTGAGCTTGCGCGCGTTCTTGACCGCCTGGGTGGAATCGGTGGCGTCGTCCAGCACGATGTAATCGATTTTCTGGCCTGCCACTTCTTTGGGCAGCAACGCAATCGTGTTCTTTTCTGGAATGCCCAGCGACGCCGCCGGACCCGTTGCCGACACGGTTACACCGATTTTGACGTCTGCGAATGCAGGGCCGCTCCATGCCGCGGATACTCCGGTTGCGACCAATGCCGCACTGATCCAA
The DNA here is from genome assembly GCA_036383775.1 of Paraburkholderia sp. Classification (GTDB taxonomy): domain Bacteria; phylum Pseudomonadota; class Gammaproteobacteria; order Burkholderiales; family Burkholderiaceae; genus Paraburkholderia. The sequence continues at coordinate 13,627 of DASVNP010000130.1, forward strand.
CGCAATGCCGACTTCATCCCGCTCCTCTATCTACCCCGTTAGTCATTTGAATTTAAATCCGCGGATTTAAATCCCGACCCGGTGGTCGGTGAATAGGGAGTTTAGCGGACGAAAGCCGCGCGCTGCAAGCTTTTTGCAGGGTTGTAGCGCGCGAAATGGGGGAAGTCCGGTGAATAAAAATGAGGTACCGGATTAGCGGAAAATTTGAATGGCGATTAACTGAAAATACAAATAAAAAGCGCCGCTGGATATCAATCCAACGGCGCTTTCGTCTGGGCACTTAGTGCCTCATGTCTCCTCGTTCTCCACCTGCAAAATTCGTGGTGCATCAGAACTGCGTAAAGATTAAATGAGCACACGCTCTACTACAACTAGCAATTACCCTAGTGGTGCACTGCGGCACAGAAATGGGGCACGGTTAGAGAAGCCGCACAACCGTTGCCCGCCGCATGATAAACGCTCACCATCACTTACTCAACATCCCGAATTAGATCGGATACCAAACTAATTCCCTATGTCGCCCGGTGTCAGGCGCGCAATGGCCGCACCCGCGCGACGATCTCCCCGACAATGCCGCGCCGGAATGCCAGCACGCACGCAATGAAAATCAGGCCGGTCACAATGGTCACCGACTCGCCCAGCGAGCGGAACCAGTCCACCCCTGTCACCGACGCGAGCGCCCCGCCGATATCCCCGAGCCGGTCTTCGAGCGCAACGATCAACGCCGCGCCGAGCAACGGCCCGAACAACGTTCCCATGCCGCCGACCAAGGTCATCAGGATCACGAGGCCCGACATCGTCCAGTAGGCGTCGCTCAACGTTTCGAACCCTTGCACCAGCACCTTGAGCGAGCCCGCGAGACCGGCAATTCCCGCCGACAGAACGAACGCCAGCAGCTTGAAGCGATCCGTATCGTAGCCGAGCGACACCGCGCGCGGCTCATTCTCCTTGATCGCCACCAGCACCTGCCCGAACGGTGAATGCACGATCCGCACGATCAGCAGGAAAGCCAGCACGATCACGGCGAGCACCACAAAGTACAGCGCCACGTCGGACGAAAGATCCAGCACGCCAAACAGCTTGCCGCGCGGCACGCCTTGCAGGCCGTCCTCACCATGCGTGAACGGCGCCTGCAGGAACACGAAGTAGACCATCTGCGCGAGCGCCAGCGTGACCATCGCGAAGTAGATGCCCTGACGGCGAATCGCGAAGATCCCCACGATCAGACCGAGCAGCGTCGCCGCCGCTGTGCCGGCCAGCACACCGAGCTCCGGCGAGAAGCCGAGCGTCTGCATCGCATAGCCGGTGGTATAGCCGGCCGAGGCGAGAAACATCGCGTGGCCGAACGACAGCAGACCGGTGTAGCCGATCAGCAGATTGAACGCGGCCGCGAACAACGCGAAGCACAGCACCTTCATCACGAAGAGCGGATAGATGCCGAGCACGGGCACGGCGAGGAGCACGACCAGCAGCAGGCCGTAGAGCACTTTTCTCTGCATCATTTTTCCTTGCCGAAGAGACCGGCTGGTCGCACCAGCAACACGAGCGCCATGATCACGAAGACGACAGTCGCCGACGCCTCCGGGTAATACACACGCGTCAGCCCTTCGATCACGCCGAGCAGCAAGCCGGTGAGAATCGAACCCATGATCGAACCCATGCCGCCGATCACCACCACCGCGAACACGGTGATGATCATGGGCTGGCCCATCAGCGGCGAGACCTGAATCACGGGCGCGGCGAGCACGCCTGCAAACGCCGCCAGCGCCACCCCGAAGCCATAGGTGAGCGTGATCATCAGCGGCACGTTGACCCCAAACGCTTCGACCAGTTTGGGGTTTTCCGTGCCCGCGCGCAGATACGCGCCAAGGCGCGTCTTCTCGATCACGAACCAAGTCGCGAAGCAAACCACCAGCGAGGCCACCACGACCCACGCACGATAATTCGGCAGGAACATGAAGCCCAGGTTGGTCGCGCCGGACAGCGCCGACGGCACGTCGTACGGTTGGCCGGATGACCCATAGATCGAACGGAACGCGCCTTCCACCACCAGCGTGAGACCGAAGGTGAGCAGCAGCCCGTAAAGATGATCGAGCTTGTACAGCCAGCGCAGCATCGAGCGTTCGATTGCGATGCCGAACAGCCCGACGATCAACGGGGCAAGCACCAGCATCACCCAGTACGGCAGGCCGAAATACGACATGCCCATCCACGCGAGCATCGCGCCGAGCATGAACAACGCGCCATGCGCGAAATTGATCACGTTGAGCAAGCCGAAGATCACCGCCAGCCCGAGGCTCAGAATCGCGTAGAACGAGCCGTTCACGAGCCCGAGCAGCAGCTGGCTCAGCATTGCCGGTAGCGGAACGCCAAAGATTTCCATTGAAGCCTTAACCCATCGCCAAGGTGAGATCGGTGACGCACGATCCGGCCGGCGCGCACTGTCGGCGACAACGCCGGGCGCACGCGGCACGTAAAACAGTTTGCTGCCAGTCTGCCGACCCGCGCTGCACGACACTACGCGCACGGTAAAACGCAGACGGGCAACGCCCAGCCCCTCACTCCGTCTTTATTTCCACAGTGCGCAGCGCGTTTCGGCCTTGGTCGTGAAGGCCTGCTCGCCCGGGATGGTCGCGGTGATCTTGTAGTAGTCCCACGGCTCTTTGGACTCAGCCGGCGTCTTGACCTGCATCAGGTACATGTCGTGGATCATGCTGCCGTCCTGACGGATGTAGCCCTTCGCATAGAAGTCGTCGATCTTGGCCTTCTTGAGTTGCGCCATCACCTTGTCGGAATCGGTCGAACCAACCGCCTGCACGGCCTTCAGATAGGTCATGGTCGCCGAATAGTCCGCGGCCTGCAGACTCGACGGCATCTTCTTCATCTTGTCGAAATAGCGCTCCGCCCACTTGCGAGTCGCAGCGTCCTTGTTCCAGTACCAGCTGTCCGTCAGCACGAGTCCTTGCGTCGTTTCCAGACCCAGGCTGTGCACGTCGTCGATGAACATCAGCAGCGCCGCGAGCTTCATCGTCTTGTTGATGCCGAATTCCTTGGCGGCCTTGATCGAGTTGATCGTGTCGCCGCCCGCATTCGCGAGGCCGAGAATCTGCGCCTTCGACGACTGTGCCTGCAGCAGGAACGACGAGAAGTCCGACGCGGACAGCGGATGGCGCACGGCGCCCAGCACCTGGCCGCCATTTGCCTTCACCACGTCCGAGGTATTCTTTTCGAGCGCCTTGCCGAATGCGTAATCGGCGGTCAGGAAGTACCACGTCTTGCCGCCCTGCTTCGTCACCGCCGAACCGGTGCCCTTGGCGAGCGCGGTGGTGTCGTACGCATAGTGGATCGTGTACGGCGTGCATTGCTCGTTGGTCAGCGTGTCCGCGCCCGCGCCGATGCTGATATACACCTTGTGCTTCTCACCGGCCACCGTGTTCATCGACAGGCCCGTTGCCGAGTTCGTGCCACCGATCAGCAGATCCACGCCGTCGCGATCGAACCATTCACGCGCGCGCGATGCCGCGATATCGGCCTTGTTCTGGTGATCAGCGAACACCACCGAAATCGGCTTGCCGTTGACCTTGCCGCCGAAGTCCGCGACAGCCATGCGAATCGCTTCGAGGCCGCCCTGGCCGTCGATATCCGCGTACAGCCCCGACATATCGGTGATGAAGCCGATCTTCACTGCGTCGTCAGCCGCTTGCGCACTGCCCATCGTGAACGCGGCGCCGGCGGCGACCGCGAAACAGAGTGAGGCAAGCCGCGCGAGTGGGTTCTTTGTCATTCCTGGCTCCTGGTTTGTTCGTTTGTGGTTATCAGAGGCAATCTGGCGCTTCCTACTTTTTATACGCCCAGTAAATCGTGCAGGACCGGCATCTTGCTTTCGAGTTCACTCGCCTCGAAATGCTCGACAATCGCGCCGTGCTCCATGACATAAAAGCGATCGGCAAGGGGCGCGGCAAAACGGAAATTCTGTTCGACCATCACCACGGTATAGCCCCGCTCCTTGAGCGTGATGATCATGCGCGCGAGTGCCTGCACGATCACCGGTGCAAGACCCTCGGAGATCTCGTCGAGCAGCAGCAGGCTCGCGCCGGTACGCAGAATGCGCGCCACCGCCAGCATCTGCTGTTCACCGCCTGAAAGCCGCGTGCCCTGGCTCATGCGGCGCTCTTGCAGATTGGGGAACATCGAATAGATTTCTTCGAGCGACATCATGTGCGCCTTGTCGCCGACGGGCGGCGGCAACAGCAGATTCTCCTCACACGAGAGGCTCGAAAAAATACCCCGCTCCTCCGGGCAATAGCCGATGCCGCAATGCGCGATGCGATGCGTGGGGAGTTGGATGGTTTCGCGTCCACCGATGCGGATCGAACCGGTGCGCCGCCCGGTGAGGCCCATAATGGCGCGCAGCGTGGTGGTGCGGCCCGCGCCGTTGCGGCCCAGCAGCGTCACGACTTCACCGCGGTTCACCGTCAGATCGACGCCATGCAGGATGTGAGATTCCCCGTACCACGCCTGTAAACCGGCAATTTCCAGTGCGGGAGCGGCGCCGCTCGTCCCGCTTACCTCGAGGCTTTCGCGCTCGGCAATCGTATTCATGCGTGGGCTCCGGCGAGCGCCGCGTCGGCGCTGCCCATGTAGGCTTGCATCACGAGCGGATTCTTCGATACTTCGGCGTAGCTGCCCTCGGCGAGCACTTCGCCACGTTGCAGCACGGTAATCGTGTCGGAGATGCCGGCGATCACATTCATGTTGTGCTCGACCATCAGGATCGTGCGGCCGCTCGATACTTTCTTGATCAACGCCGTGACGCGATCGACGTCTTCGTGACCCATGCCCTGGGTCGGTTCATCGAGCAACATCAACTCCGGCTCCATGGCGAGCGTGGTGGCAATCTCCAGCGCACGCTTGCGGCCATAGGAAAGCTCGACGGTCAGCACGTCGGCGAAATCGGTCAAGCCTACCTGGGTGAGCAGATCCATTGCGCGGTCGTCGAGCTTGCGCAGCGTGCGCTCGCTCTTCCAGAAATGGAACGCCGTGCCGAGCGAGCGCTGCAAGCCGATACGCACGTTCTGCAATGCTGTCAGATGCGGAAATACAGCAGAGATCTGAAACGAGCGAATGATGCCGCGGCGCGCGATCTGCGCCGGGCGTTCATTGGTGATGTCGATGCCGTTAAAGACGATCTGACCCGCGGTCGGTTCGAGGAATTTGGTGAGCAGATTGAAGCAGGTGGTCTTGCCTGCCCCATTAGGACCGATCAGTGCATGGATCGAACCACGGCGCACGCGCAGGTTCACGCCGTTCACGGCGATGAAGCCTTTGAACTCACGGGTAAGGCCGCGCGTTTCGAGAATCGTATCGCCGAGAATCATGTTCCCTTCCATACGGAGTTAGGCGAAGCATTACGATCTTCCGCGCGAATCGCCGCGCGGCTTTTTATGACGGCGGCACCCCGTGCACGCTCGTTGGCGTGCTGCACCAATTGGGACGGTAATCCATGGCGCGGCACGCAGCATGGCTGCCATTGTCGCCCCAATGATGCAGCGCATTCATTGGGATTTGCACTTAGTGGAAGTTGTAAGCTTGTGGCGCGGCCCATGCGCGTGAGATCCCCGCCGGACGTGCTGGACGGGGTGTCCCGCAGGTCCGGCAGGCCACTTCACGCCAACTGTCACACAGCGGACACGGACGGCGTCGCGCTCGATTGTGCCGTAACGCTGCCCTTCACGCGCGCACGGCGGTCTTCACGGATCATGTCGCTCGCGCGCTCCGCGATCATCAGGGTCGGTGAATTGGTATTGCCCGAGGTGATGCTCGGCATGACCGATGCATCGACTATGCGCAGTCCGTCAACACCGATAACTCGTAGCCGGTTATCGACCACGGTGTCAGGGTCATCGGCCGTGCCCATGCGGCAGGTGCCGACCGGATGAAAAATGGTCGTGCCGACCGCGCCCGCGGCCTGCTGCAGTTCTTCTTCCGTCTGGTACTGGATGCCCGGGAGTATCTCCTGCGGCCGATAACGTGCAAGCGCGGGCGCTGCCGCAATGCGGCGCGTGAGACGCAGCGCGTTGGCGGCGACGTGCCGGTCGTAATCGGTGGAAAGATAGTTCGGCGCAATCAATGGCGGCGCCGAGGCATCGGTTGACCCAATGTGAATACTGCCGCGGGAAGTCGGCCGCAATTGGCACACAGAGGCCGTGAATGCATTGAAGCGATGCAGTGGTTCGCCGAAACGATCGAGCGAGAGCGGTTGGACGTGATATTCGAGGTCGGGCCGCGTGAGCGAGCGGTCGTCGGGATCGGATTTTGCAAAAGCGCCGAGCTGCGAGGGCGACATCGACATGGGTCCGCTTTGAAAGAGCGCGTACTGCATGCCGATCATCAGCTTGCCCCACCAATGCGCGGACGCCGTATTGAGCGTGCGGACGCCCTCGACCTTATAAGCCATGCGCAATTGCAGATGATCCTGCAGATTTTCACCCACGCCGCGCAGATCGTTGACTACCGCGATACCCAGATTCCGCAAACGAGCGCCGTTGCCGATACCGGACAGTTCGAGCAATTGCGGCGAGTTGACCGCGCCTGAACTGAGGATCACCTCACAGCGGGCCTTGGCAATAAAGTCTGTATCGTTGCCGCGATATTCGACGCCCGTGCAACGGCGCCCTTCGAATACAACGCGCTGCGTGAGCGCGCCGGTAATGACCGTGAGGTTCGGCCGCTTGAGCGCGGGGCGCAAGAACGCCTTCGATGCGTTCCAGCGAATACCGCGTTTCTGATTGACGTCGAAGTAGCCCACTCCCGTATTGTCGCCGCGGTTGAAATCGTCCGTGGCGGGAATGCCGGTTTGCTGCGCGGCGCGCGAAAACTCCTCGAGAATTTTCCATTTCAGCCGCTGCTTTTCGACACGCCACGGTCCACCCGCGCCATGCGATTCGGTCGCGCCGGCATGATGATCTTCACTACGTTTGAAGACCGGCAGGACCGCGTTCCAGGACCACGACGGGTCGTTGGTTACCCGAGCCCACTCGTCGTAGTCTTCACGCTGCCCACGCATGTAGATCATGCCGTTGATGGACGAGCTGCCGCCCAACACGCGTCCGCGTGGATACGAAAGCGCGCGGCCATTCAAGCCGGGTTCCGCTTGCGTTTTGTAGAGCCAGTCGGTGCGCGGATTGCCGATGCAGTAGAGGTAGCCGACCGGCACATGAATCCAGTGGTAATCGTCTTTGCCGCCGGCTTCGAGCAGCAACACCTGCACGTCCGGATCCTCGGTCAGGCGATTGGCCAGCACGCAACCCGCCGTCCCCGCACCGACGATGATGTAGTCGAATTCGCCCTCCAGCCGCCGGGAAGCCGCAGACGCAGACGCAGACGCAGACGCAGTGTCGGTGTAGCTCATTGTTCAGTCTCCTAAGCTTTTTTATAGCCAGCCGCATGCATGCCATGCGGCCCGGATCATTTGGCTACCGGCATCGTGAACTCGGCGCCCTTGGCGATACTGTCGGGCCAGCGCTGCATGATGCTCTTGTAACGCGTATAGAACCGCACACCTTCTTCTCCATACGCGTGATGATCGCCAAACAGCGACTTCTTCCAGCCGCCAAAAGAATGCCACGCCATCGGCACGGGAATCGGCACATTGATCCCCACCATGCCTATCTGAATCTGGCGGGAGAAAGCACGAGCCACGCCACCGTCGGAAGTAAACAACGACACGCCGTTAGCAAACTCGTTGGCGTTGATGAGTTCTACTGCAGAAGCGAAATCCGGCACACGCACGACACACAGCACGGGCCCAAAAATCTCTTCGCGATAAATCTTCATGTCGGTCGAGACATTGTCGAAAAGCGTACCGCCGAGAAAGAATCCCTTCTCATGCCCGCTCACCTCATGCCCCCGGCCGTCGACCACCAGCTTCGCGCCTGCCGCCACCCCGGAATCAATAAATCCCACCACTTTTTCGCGATGCACCCCGGTCACGAGCGGCCCCATCTCGGCTGCCGGCTCCATGCCGTTGAGAATCTTCAGGCTCTTCACGCGCGGTGTAAGACGCTCGATCAGTTCGTCGGCGATATGCCCCACCGCGACTGCCACCGAAATCGCCATGCAACGCTCGCCGGCTGAGCCGTAGGCTGCACCGATCAAAGCATCGACCGCCTGATCGAGATCCGCGTCAGGCATCACGACGAGGTGATTTTTCGCTCCGCCCAAAGCCTGCACGCGCTTGCCGTGTTTCGTGCCTTCGGTATAGATGTACTCCGCAATCGGCGTCGAACCGACGAACGACAACGCGCTGACGTCCGGGTGGGCGAGTAACGCGTCGACAGCAACCTTGTCGCCGTGCACGACGTTAAATACGCCGTCCGGCAAACCCGCTTCCTTCAACAGTTCAGCCAGCCGGCTAGAGCAGGATGGATCACGCTCCGACGGCTTCAGCACGAACGTGTTGCCGCAAGCGATCGCAACCGGGAACATCCAGCACGGCACCATCATCGGGAAATTGAACGGCGTAATGCCGGCCACCACGCCGAGCGGTTGACGCAGATTCCAGTTGTCGATGCCGCCGCCGATCTGGTCGGTGAAATCGGTCTTCAACAGATTCGGAATGCCGCATGCGAATTCGACGATTTCGATGCCGCGCATCACCTCGCCCTTCGCGTCTGAAAACACCTTGCCGTGCTCACGCGTGATCAGTTCAGCGAGTTCGTCGTGGTGACGGTCGAGCAATTCCTTGAACTTGAACAGCACGCGCGCCCGCTTGATCGGCGCGGTTTCGCTCCATGCGGGGAAAGCAGCTTTCGCGGCGGCGACCGCCGCATCCACTTCCGCGACGCTCGCGAGGGGCACGTATGTGCTCACGCTCCCCAGCGCGGGATTAAAGACATCGCCGACGCGCCCGCTCGAACCGCCAACGTTCTTGCCGTTGATGAAATGGGCCAACGTGCGCATGCCAGCCTTGCTGCGGAGGGTTTCGTCCTGAAGTGTCTCGCTCATGTCGTCCTCTTTCCAGTGAAGTCTTCCGCCCGGCGCCGGCGGCGTCATGAAGGTGTGTTGAAAGAGAAGCGTACGGCGCTTCGGGGAGGTAAATCCAATGAGTAATGCTCAACTGCGCTATAAGGCGCGCTAATATCAGGAGATGGATCTGACTTTGCTCCGGGCCTTTGTCACCGTCGCTCGCGAGGGCAACCTCACGCGGGCCGCTGTGCAGCTACATCTGACCCAACCCGCCGTCAGCCTGCAAATCAAACATTTGCAGGAGGCGCTCGGCGTGACGCTGTTCACGCGGACGTCGCACGGGCTCTCGCTCACGCGCGACGGCCAGTCGCTGCTGCCTCATGCCGAGCGCGCGCTGAGCGCGGCGAACGACGTGCAACGGGCCGCGCAGTCGCTGCGCCAGGAAGTGCGCGGACGCTTGCGGATCGGCACGATTCTCGACCCGGCGTTTCTGCGCCTGGGCGGCTTTCTGAAACAGCTGGTGGAGACCTGGCCGCACATCGAGACGGCGCTGCGGCACGGCATGTCGGGGTGGGTACTGGAACAGGTTCGCGCGGGTGAACTGGATGTCGGCTACTACATCGGCCTGCCCGCCGACGACGAGCCGCGCGACGGACCTGCTTTCCACGCCGTCACGCTGACCCATTTCCAGTACCGTGTGCTGGCGCCGGCCGGCTGGAAGGACCGCGTCAAAGGCGCGCGCGACTGGCGTTCGCTTGCGGCGCTGCCGTGGATCTGGACGCCGCCCGCGTCCGCGCACAACCGGCTGTTGTCGCGCTGCTTTGACGAGGCCGGTGTGAAGCCGGTCAAGGTGGCGGAAGTGGATCAGGAGCCGTCGATGCTCGATCTGGTCAAATCGGGCGTCGGCCTCACGCTGGCACGCGACGCCACCGCGATTGCCGAAGCGCATGCGCACGCGCTGACCATCGTCGAAGGCGTGACGGTGCCGACTCAGCTCAGCTTTATCGCACTTGAGCAGCGCAAGGAGGAGCCGGCAATCGCCGCGGCGTTGAAGCTGATCGAGCAGCAATGGGCGACTTGACCTGAGAGTCGTAGGAACGGCGATCGTGTGAAGGACCGAAGGCGCTCCACCGCCAGACGACCGCGCGTGTGCGATATGAGCCGCTCTCATGACAGGCCCAGCTAACGCAAGCCGTCACAGTGCGCCTCTTGAGCATGACCGTCCGATCGCCACGCGCGCATCGTCCCCTCGCCCCGCTCACTGCAACGACACAGTCACGCGGTTTTTGTTAGATTGGCGGTTCGCGCTCACGCGCCGGCTCTGCATCGTTTTCCGTTCCGTTTGACTTTGTCCTTCCCGGCAGCTTCGCCCCGGCAACACCGGAAGCCGCCGACCACTCCATTCTTCGACAGGAGCCTGACATGGCACGCAACATTGAAATCAAAGCCCGCGCCCAGCATTTCGAGCAACTGCGCGAACGCGCGGCGCAGCTCGCGCCGGAGGCGCCGCTGATCTTCCGCCAGCAGGACTTTTTCTACGACGTGCCGCGCGGCCGCCTGAAGCTGCGCCAGTTCGACGACGGCACACCGGCCGAACTGATCTTCTATCAGCGCGACGATCGCGACGGCCCGAAGGCTTCGTACTACACGCGCAGCCCCGTCACCAACCCGGAAGCCATGCACGCGCTGCTGGCCACCGCGCTGACCACGCGTGGCATCGTCACCAAGGAACGGCATGTGTATCTGACCGGGCGCACGCGGATCCATCTGGATCGCGTCGACGGTCTGGGCGACTTCGTGGAACTCGAAGTCGTGCTTGCTCAGGACGACGACGAAGAAGGCGGCCACGCCGAAGCGCACGCCATGTTCGCGACGCTCGGCGTGCCGGAGTCGGATCTGGTGGCAGTGGCTTACGTCGATTTGCTGAACCCGCAAGCCGAGCCGAAGAAGGCGGCATAAACCTGAAGCATCGAGGGCGCGCGAGCGAAGTCCGCGCGCCCCCCGCACTTGTGCCGCCGCCTCACGCGGCGGCCGAACCCGGCGACAGATGGCCGAGCGGCAAAGGTCCGTTGCGCTTGAAGGTGGTGAGCACGATATTCGAACGCACGCTGTCGACGCCCGGTACGCGCATCAACTTCTTCATCACGAACGTCGACAGATAATTCAGATCAGGCGCGACAATGCGCAGCAAATAGTCGGCGTCGCCCACCACCGCGTGACATTCGAGCACCTCAGGCAACACTTCGATCTGCTGCTGGAATTGCTCGATGATCGAATCGCCGTGGTGCTTCAACTTCAGACTCGTGAACGCCGTGACGCCGAGCCCGAGCTTCTCCGGGCGCAGCACGACGCGATAGCCGTCCACCACGCCCACCTGCTCCAGCCGCTGCAAACGCCGCCCGATCTGCGAGGGCGATAGCGGCACCTGCTCGGCCAATTGCTGATGCGTGGCCCGGCCGAAGCGCTGAAGCACGTCCAGCAGCGCGAGATCGAAGTGATCCAGTTCTAGCATGTCGAATATCCGCATTAAATCGTCATTTTATGCACGATTATTGCATATCGATCCAATATAACGCCATCATTGCGCCCCTTCCGCGCGCACCCCGCTCTACACTTGCATCCTTGAATGTCACAGGCTGTCATCGTAGAGCGCCGTACCATGTCCACCGCCAACACCGCAAAACTGAAAGAACAATTCGACGCGGGTCTTGAAACCCGTGCCGACTACACCATCGACCAACCGACCGAGCGCTACGGCGCGGTCGACCATGCGGTCTGGCAACAGCTTTACGCACGCCAGACGGCGTTGCTCAAAGGCCGCGTCTGCGACGAGTTTCTGGCAGGCGTCGAGCGCATCGGGATGCCGGCCGACCGCGTGCCGTCGTTCGATGAAATCAACGCGAAGCTCACGCCCGCTACCGGCTGGCAAATCGTCGCCGTGCCGGGGCTGGTCCCGGATCAGGTGTTTTTCGACCATCTGGCGAACCGCCGCTTTCCCGTGACGTGGTGGATGCGCCGCCCCGACCAGCTCGACTATCTGCAGGAACCCGACTGTTTTCACGATCTGTTCGGCCACGTGCCGCTCCTGATCAACCCCGTGTTCGCCGACTACATGCATGCATACGGCCGCGCCGCGCTGGCCGCCGACGATGCCGGCGCTCTGCCGCTGCTCGCGCGGCTCTATTGGTACACAGTGGAGTTCGGCCTGATCCGCGACGCAGCCAGTCCGAACGGCGTGAAGATTTATGGCGCGGGCATTGTGTCGAGCAAGGGTGAAACGCTCTACAGCCAGCAAAGCGCGGCGCCGAACCGACTCGGCTTCGACCTCGAACGCGTCATGCGCACGCGCTATCGCATCGACACGTTCCAGAAAACCTACTTCGTGATCGACGACTTCGCGCAATTGTTCGGCGTCGCGCAAACCGATTTCGCGCCTTTGCTGGCCAGGCTCTCGGCCGAACCGGCGTACGCGGCGGGCCAAGTGCTGGAGCGCGATCGCGTCATCACGCGCGGCTCGCAGGAAGGCTGGGCCGCCGACGGCGACATCTGAGCGCGAATCCGATCGACAGCGCCGAAGGGGCCGCCAGCGGGCCTTGGGCATCCGTGAAAAAATAGTGGATGCGCACGCCCGCCGGTGTGCGCGTTCAGATTAGCGAGGTAGCACCATGATTCACAAACTGACTTCCGAAGAGCGCGCCACGCAGATCGCCGAATTGCGCGGCTGGCAAGCCGCGGCTGGCCGGGACGCAATCCAGCGCCAGTTCAAGTTCGCTGACTTCAACGAAGCGTTCGGCTTCATGACCCGGGTCGCAATCAAGGCGCAGGAAATGGATCACCACCCGGAGTGGTTCAACGTGTACAACAAGGTGGAGATCACACTCTCTACGCACGAGGCCGACGGTCTGACCGAACGCGACATCAAACTCGCAAGGTTTATAGACAGTATTACCGCGTAATACAGACGATTTGGGACGTATCAAGCGTGCGCACGCGCTGCGCTTTGAACTATTTGTCGGCAATGAAAGGGCATTGCAGGTAATCCCTAGCCCAATCCTTCAGTTCTACAGGGTATTCTTAAGGTACACGTAAGAATCCCACGCTTGCCGGGCAATCCCATCTAATCGATCCGGTGATAGCGTGTGCTGACGCTGTACAATCATCAGCGCATACGGCTTGGAGAGCGCGCTTGCCTCCTTGCACAGAACGAGTTCGTCGCCGCTCGAAGGTGAGCGGGCGCGCCAGAAGTTGATTGCGGCTTCCAGTTCGTGAATGCTTATCTCGGACATGACTTCGTGATCGCTCTCTATGCCTGTGCAGCAGGCGCCCCGGCGAACCGCTTGCCCAAACGCCTAACCCATTGTACTTGAGCGAAATCCATGCGACTCCTTCTGATCGAAGATGACCGCCCCATCGCACGCGGCATCCAAAGCAGTCTCGAACAAGCCGGCTTCACCGTCGACATGGTCCACGACGGCATTTTTGCCGAACAGGCCCTCACGCAAAACCGCCACGAGCTGGTGATCCTCGATCTGGGCCTGCCCGGCATCGACGGCATGACGCTACTCTCGCGCTTCCGTCAGAGCAATCGCCATACACCCGTGATCATCCTCACCGCGCGCGACGAGCTGAACGACCGCGTGCAAGGCCTGAATTCCGGCGCCGATGACTACATGCTGAAGCCGTTCGAACCCACCGAACTCGAAGCTCGCATCCGCGCGGTGATGCGCCGCAGCGGCCCGCACGGCGATATGCCGCGTCCGGAAGTGTCGCTGGGTGGCGTGCGCCTGTCGGGCGTCGACCGCCGCATTTTCAACGACGACAAGCCGCTCGAACTGTCGCCGCGCGAATTCGCGGTGCTCGAAATGCTGCTGCTGCGCCATGGCCGCGTGGTCAGCAAGGCGCAACTGCAAGATCATCTGACGCATTTTGGCGGCGATCTCGGCGACACCGCGATCGAGGTCTACGTGCACCGGGTACGCAAAAAGCTCGAGAACTGCCGTGTCGAAATCGTCACGGTGCGTGGCTTTGGTTACCTGTTGCAGGAAATCCGCCAGGCCGCATAATCGCCGTGAAGGCCGCAAGCTCCTTTGCGGCCTGACGGTGCCGGGCCGGCGCCGCGCACCCGGTGCGCCGTTCGCCGGCAGCCGGCGACATATCGAGGCGCGAGGCGCCTGGTATTTGCCACTTTCCCACACGTTCGATCATGCCTCAGCCGGCCGCCAATAGTCTGCGCCGCACGCTGCTGCGGCGCCTCGCTGCCCCCCTTTCGCTGCTCGCGCTCATGAGCGGCCTGATCGCGTACTGGCTGGCGTGGGAGTACACGCAGCACATCGTCGACCGTTCGCTCGTCGATCTCGCCACCGCGATCTCCAAGCAGATCCAGATTGCCGGCCCCGACGCGCGCACCACCGTTCCGCCCCTCGCGCAGGCCATGTTTTCGGATCCGGTCGAACACCTCGTCTACCGCATCAGCAACGGCGAAACCGAAATTGCCGGCGACCACAATCTGCCGCTGCAAGGCACGAGCGTGCGGCGCATGCACTACGCGTACGTGTTCGAAACGGAGCACCAAGGCGTGACGGTGAGGGTAGCGCAGGTGCGCGTCGACCAGCCGATCGGCAATCCGATCCTGGTGGAAGTCGGCCAACCGGTGCATCACCGCTTTCGCATCGCCGCCGAGTTTCTGGTCGCGATCATGATGCCGCTCCTGTTGCTGCTGCTGGCGGGCTGGGTCATCGTGTGGCGGGTCGTCAATCAGCAGCTCAATCCGCTGACCGATCTCGCGGATTCATTGAACCGGCAAACCCACACCTCACTCGAACCGGTCGACGAAACCTATGTGCCCGTCGAAATCCGGCCACTGACCGGCGCATTGAACGCGCTGCTCGGCCGCCTGAAAACCGCGCTCGAAGGCCAGCGCAAATTCATCGCCGACGCCGCGCATCAACTTCGCACGCCGCTCACCGCCGTCAAGCTGCACGCCGAACAGGCAGCTGTCGCGCGCGACCCGCAGCAAACCCTTGCGGCCGTGCGCGAATTGCGCGCCGCGGCTGACCGCGCGGTGCGGCTGTCGAATCAATTGCTCTCGCTGGCGCGCGCCGAGCCGGGTGAGCAGGCGGCCCGCTTCGTCAACGTGGACATGGCGGCGCTCGCCTTCGATACCGGCGCCGAATGGGTTCCGCGCGCGTTGGCGAGCCACGTCGACCTTGGCTTCCAGCGTCTCGACGACCCCGCCAACGACGATCCGCTGATGGCCCGCGGCAATCCCGTGCTGCTGCACGAGGTGATCGCCAATCTGCTGGATAACGCGCTCAAATATGTGCCGCCGGCGCGCTTCGACGGCGCCCGCATCACCGTGACGGTTTCGCAAACGGTGGTCGACGATCAGCGCATGGCCGAGATCATCGTCGAAGACAACGGGCCAGGCGTGCCGCCCAATCAGCAGGCGGATCTCTTCAAGCGGTTCTTCCGCGGCGACGGTCAGAGCGAAGCCGGCGTGGATAGCGGCGCGGGTCTTGGTCTCGCGATCGTGCACGACATCATGGTGCTGCATCACGGCAGCGTGCACTACGAAGACGCTCCGGACGGCGGCGCACGTTTTATCGTACGCATTCCGCTCGTGCCGATCAGCGGGCAGAGCGAGGCCGAACCCGAAGCACGGCGACCGGCAAAAAAATCGGCGCACTCGGCGCCGATGGATTTATGACAATACGGTTGATGCTCGACGGACTGCCTGGCGTTCGCTGATGTGACCGCTTCAGGCAGCCCGCGTATCACTTCTTCTTCGTTTTCTTCGCCGACGATTTGCTCTTCGCCGGCTTCCCGGACTTGTCCGCGCCCTTCTCTTTCTCCGGCGGCGCCAGCATCGTGCCGCGGCACTTGCGCGCGCCGCAACGGCATTCGTATTCCTTCTTGAGCTTCTTGGTCTGACGCGCGTCGATCACGAGCCCGTAGTCGTAAAAGAGCTCCTCGCCCTCAGCAATATCGCGCAGCGCGTGCACGTACACGTGACCGTCGATTTCCTCGGCTTCGCAGTTCGGCGCACAGGAATGATTGATCCAGCGCGCGCTGTTACCGTCTACTTTGCCGTCGATGACCTTGCCGCTATCGAGCGCGAAATAGAATGTGTGATTCGGTTCAGCCGGATCATGCGGATGCCGGCGCAATGCTTCTTTCCAAGAGATCCGCTCGCCCTTGTATTCGATCAGGCGCTCGCCCGCACCAATCGGTTCGAGGGCAAACACGCCTTTGCCGTGCACACCCGAACGGCGCACGGCGATCCTGCGTGAACTCATTGAATGAATCCTTGTGAAGAACTGGGGGTGAAGTCCGGCAGCCACCGGAAATGCCCGCGTCTGACGCGCTGCTTTTTCCGACGCGAATAGCAAACGCGGCGCCTTGGGAGCGCCGCGTCGAACTGCGACGCTCATGCGCCACAACCGGCATCCTACACGCTCAAGACGGCATCCTTCAACCGTCCAAAAGATGTGAACGTGTAATGCGTATTGCCGGTTTCACCGTTGTCCGAACGAAATGTCGCCGAACAGCGCTTTCTGCTCGCGCGGCTGCGAGCGCCAGTACTGCGGCGGCGCTTCGACCGTCGCGCCAAGCTGTGACGCCGCGTGCCACGGCCAGCGCGGGTTGTACAGCAATGCGCGGGCCAATGCGATCAGATCGGCGTCGCCGGCTTCGATCAGTTGCTCGGCGTGGAACGGGTCCGTAATCAGGCCCACGCCAATCGTGGTCAGGCCCGTCGCCGCCTTAACCGCTTTTGCGAACGGAATCTGGTAACCCGGTTCAAGCGGAATCTTCTGCAACGGCGAGACGCCACCTGACGACACGTCGATCCAGTCGCAGCCGCGCTTTTTCAATTCGTGTGCGAAGGCGATGGTGTCTTCGAGCGTCCAGCCTCCTTCCACCCAATCGGTCGCCGAGACACGCACGCCAACCGGTTTGTCGGCGGGGAACGCGGCTCGCACGATGTCGAAGATTTCCAGCGGAAAGCGCATGCGGTTCTCACGCGAACCGCCAAAGTCGTCGTCGCGTTGATTGGCGATCGGTGAGAGAAATTGATGCAGCAGGTAGCCGTGTGCCGCATGCACTTCCAATGCGTCGATACCAAGACGCGCGGCGCGGCGCGCGGAGGCCGCAAACGCTTCGCGAATCCGGTTGAGGGCGGGCGTGTCGAGCGCGAGCGGCGGCTCTTCACCGGCCTTGTGCGGCAGCGCCGAGGGCGCGTGCGGCAGCCATCCGCCCTGCGAGACAGGAATCAGCTGACCGCCTTCCCAAGGCGCGTGACTCGACGCTTTGCGTCCGGCATGTGACAGCTGCATCGTGACGTTGATACGCGAATGCTTGCGGATCGCAGCCAGCACCGGCACGAGCGCGGCTTCTGTGACGTCATCCCACAGACCGAGATCGCCCGGGGTGATACGGCCGTCCGGCTCGACCGAGGTCGCCTCGATGCACAGCATGCCGGCGCCGGATAACGCCATGGTGCCGAGATGGATCATGTGCCACGCAGTCGCCTCGCCACGTTCGGCGGAATACTGGCACATCGGGGACACGACGATACGGTTGGGAAGCGTCACGCCACGCAGCGTGAGCGGAGAAAAAAGCGCGCTCATGGATTACGCCCAGTAGAAACCCGAGAGCGATCGAGCATAGCACCGCACGTGATTTACTGCAGGCAGGGGCCGTTCAGGGTTTGGCTTCGACCTGATCGAGCCATTCGCCGAACATCTGGCACGCGGCGGCTTCGAGCGCGGGGCCGAACTTTGCGGTCTCGGCGCGCAACTGACGCGCGTCGATGCCGTGACCCGCAATCTCACCGGCGTTACCGATCAACCAGGGTTCGAACCGGTCGGTGCGAATCTCCGGATGGCATTGCAGGCCCAGCACATGGCCGCCCCAGGCGAATGCCTGGTTTTCGCAGGCCGGCGTGGACGCGAGACGCGTGGCGTTGTCAGGTAAATCGAAGGTGTCGCCGTGCCAATGCAGCATGGACGTGTGCGCGCCATCCAGATGACGCAGCGGTGAAGCGCGGCCGGCATCGGTCAGCGTCAGCGGTGTCCAGCCAATTTCGGTGTGGCCCGCGGGATAGACGCGCGCGCCGAGCACACGCGCGATCAGCTGGGCGCCAAGGCAGATGCCGAGGGTCGGCAAACCGGCCGCAATACGCTTCTCGATCATGGAAAGCAGCGGCACGAGCGTGGGATACAACGCATCGTCGGTCGCGCTGATCGGGCCGCCGAGCACCACCATCAACGAGGCCGAGACCGGGTTTGGCGCCTCGATACGGCCGAGGCCCACGTCCAGATAGCGGACCGGACGCCCGCGCTCGCCGAGCACCCGCTCGAGACTCCCCAGATCCTCGAAGTGCACGTGGCGAATGGCCAGAACTTCGCGATTCATCGGCCTGTTCCACCTTCAGGTTAACTAAAGACTTGCCGCTACGCGGCACGAAGCGGCCGACAGCCCGCCTGTGCCGCCCGCCGTAACCGGACAGGCAGTGTAGTGGATCGTCCCGGAAGACAGTGCCTTATGCGGCGAAAATCTTCCAGGTCTTCTTCTGGGTGGCGACGTCGGCGGCTTCGTACACCGAGCAATCAAGGCGCAGATCCGTGTCCGACATGTTCATCTTGAGCAGCGCGCAATGATGCGGCGCTTTCTTCGGATTCTTGCTCGGCTCGAAGTGCGTGCAGCTCAGGCACATGCGGTGCGGCGGAATCGTGCCTTGCGCTTCCAGCTGATGGACGGTCTTGAGCAGCGTGCGATAGAACACGGCTTGCTCGTCGTCACGCAGCGTGCCGACCGCCTTGGCCAGAAAGTCCGGCCACTGCGCGGCGCGCTTGGCGGCCGTGCGGCCACGTGCCGTCAGGCGAACCGCGAGAGCGCGGCCGTCGTCGAGGGCGCGGCGCTTTTCGACCAGCCCCTTCGTTTCAAGCGTGCTGACGGCATCGCTGGTGGTCGCGGCGGTCAACGCCGTTTCACGGGCAATTTCGCCCAGACGCATCGGGCCTTTGCGTTGCATCAACAAGACCAGAATTTCGCCTTGAGTCGGTGTCAGGCCGGCGCCTTCCGCCCATTCCCAAGCCTGGCTCCGCATGGCCGTGCTCAATCGCAACAGGCTGTGAGTCACTCGCCCGGTTGCCTGTTCTCCGTATACGCCTTCGCTCATAATCTTCGATTGGTTTATTTGCAGCTCTCGTACAAGACCGGCGAACTGCCCGCCGACCGCGCCCGTAGCTCGTGTGGGGTGGCCTTGCCCAACTGCGGACAAGACGTTTTCTACTATCTCAAAAATTTACCGCCTTGCAAGCCAAAGCGGCGCAAACGACATTCTATGCGAGAGAAGCGAATCGTACAGCTAACTTATTCATCGTAACCTGTGGATAACCATGGGAAAACTCAAGGGATGGCATGTGCGTCGATTCTTGATAAGCGCCCAGGCCCCGTCTGCCCTTGCCAGAGTTGTCCTCGTATACCGGTGCCGACGCACCCCCGATCCGCCTACTTATAGTTTACGCAGCGCATTGACTTTACAGGAAATTATTCAGTTGTCCACAGGCCGGTGCAATGCTTGTTAACTACTACGTTTGTATACGTTAACTTTATAAAAACCTGAAGCGGCTCGAACTGAAAAAATAATTTTTATAAAAAAACCCGCTCACGGCGGGTTTCCTTACGATTTGACGTAACCAAACCTGTCTCCGCCTAGGCACGCCACTGCAAACACTGCTGCCGCACGACTTCGTGCAAGGACTTTTCCCGTTCCGCGACACCGCGCAACCAGGTCGCATCATTGACCTGCCCGCGAGCGATCGCGCCGATTTCGGCAAGCGCATTGCCCGAACCCAACGCTTCGGCGTGCGGAGCGATCCGATCCAGTGTTTCGAGGATGTCTTCGGAAATTGTCTTGCGTTCGCCCGTTTGCGGATTGATGCAGGTGCCGGCAAGACCGAAACGGCATGCCTCGAAACGGTTGAACGTATAGACGAGATAGTCGTCTTCATGCGGCGAGATTGGTTTGTCGAGCAGCAGATGGCGCGCCAGCGTCTGGATGTAGCAGGCAATCGCCGCGGCGCGATCCACCGACAAGGGCGTATCCATTACGCGAACCTCGATCGTGCCGAAGCCCGGTTTTGGCCGGATGTCCCAGTAAAAATCTTTCATACTGTTGACCACGCCGGTGTGGACCATCTTCGAGAAATACTCCTCGAAGCTGTCCCACGTCAGCACGAACGGCGCGCGGCCCGATAGCGGGAACGCGAACACGGAATTCAGTCGTGCCGAATGAAAACCAGTGTCGACGCCCTGCACGAATGGCGACGAGGCGGTCAACGCGATGAAGTGTGGAATGAAGCGCGACATGGAATGCAGCAGGTACAGCGCACTGTTCGGATCCGGGCAGCCGATGTGCACGTGCTGGCCGAATACGGTGAATTGCTTGGCGAGATAGCCGTACAACTCCGACAAATACTGAAAGCGCGGCGTATCGACAATCTGCCGCTCGCTCCATTGCTGGAATGCATGCGTTCCGCCGCCGCACAGGCCAACATTCAGATGGTCCGCGGCTGAAACCAGCGTGTCACGAATCTTGCGCAAGTCGGCGACGGCCTGTTCATGCGTCGTGCAGATACCAGTCGACAACTCGATCATGCTTTCGGTGATTTCCGGCGTGATGTTGCCGGGGATTTTTTCGTCCTTGATGAGGCGCAGCAGATCCGAGCCGGCTTTGGTCAGATCATAGTCGTGCGTATTAACGATCTGCATCTCGAGTTCGACACCGAACGTGAACGGTTTCGAATCGATGAAGGGTTCGAGTGACATGGCGTCCCCTAAGTCAGTCCGGCCGGGTATGGGTCACATACCCGGCCGCTTTTGAATCGAATTTAAGTCAGACCAAGCGTACAAACCAGCGACCAACGCGGTGCGCTGATTGGCATGCGTTCACACTTCGCGTCGCTCGGCCACCAGCGCGAGGCTGCGGTAAACGAGCCATGGCCCGAGAATCTGCAGCACGACAATCGAACACATCACGATAGCGCGCAATTGCGGATCGAAGTTCGGATAGAGGTTGTAGGTGTCGTCGACCAGCAGATACGCCAGCGCGGACATAGGCGATAGCGACAGACCGAGCGCCATCCCCTGCTTCCAGTTCAAACCGCTCGGCTTCGCGAACGCGAGCACGCCGACCAGTTTCGCCACCAGCCGCGCAACAATCAGGCCCAGCGCCGCAACACCGCCGAGCGCGATATCTCTCCATTCGAACGACGTGAGCGTCAACACGAACAGAATCACCGTCAACAACCAGCCGGCCGTGCCGAAATGCTGTGGCCACAACTGCGGACGCGCTTCGAGATTCTTCACGATGATGCCGGCGGCCAGCAGCGCGAGAATCGTCGACAGCTTGAACAGATGCGCCACCGCAACAGCCAGCAGCACGAGGCCAAACAGCGCGACGAATGAATGCTCGTCCTGCATGTTCATCCGGCGATAAAAGAACGTACACGTGCGTGCGAGCAGATACGCGAGCACGAGCGAGCCGACCAGCAGATAAAGCGGCTGCAAAATGGTCGCGAAAACGTTGCCGTACGCCTCCTGATGCAGCCAGCTCGACACCAGTTTTTCGATCACTACGGCATACATGCTGTTCAGCGCGGTCAAGGTCAACAGGCGCTGGGTGACCTGGCCTTCCGCGCGCAATTCCGTTTTGAGCTGAATCACCATCGCGGGGGAAGTCGCCATGGCAATCGCGGCGAGCACCGTCGCGACCATCAGCGGCACATTCAGGAACAGCAAGACCGGCAAAACGAGTGCGAAAGTCAGCGTGGCTTCGGCCACACTCGACAGAATCAGCCAGGGGTTGCGGCGAATCCAGCGCAAATCGAGTCGGCCGCCGAGTTCGAACAACAGCAATCCGAGCGCGACGTCGAGCAACGGCCGTGCGGCGCTCGCGGACTCCGCGTCGATCACGCCCGAGCCGGCCGCGCCGGCAGCCAGACCGATGACCGCGTACCCGGAAATACGCGGCAAACGCCACGCGCGAAAGCAAAGTTCACCGCACAGACCTGCGGCGAGCAATGCGAGACCAGCCCAAAAAATGGCGTCGGGGGCGAGCGGCCAGGCTGGAAAAAATGAAAACGCCGTTTTCATCGTGATGGGTTCTCCTTTGCAGCAACCGCAGACGACACGAACCGGCGCCGACACCGGCACACGGGTGAGCGCGTAAAGCGCTCGCTGTCGGGATCGTTTCGCGTAGTCCGCGTTGCGAGTTTTCAACGATCGGATGATTTGAATGCGCCACAGCCGCAGGGAGTTCTGCGCATTCAAGGGTGCGGCCGTGGCAACCGGCACGGCACGGTGAAGGAACGTTGTCGACGTTGAATCAGATTCTGATTGACCGACACCGTTCCACTGGCGCGTACCGATCTGGACCCTGGGTACGACGCGGAAAAGAACGGCGATTGTGCCATAGCTTTTTCAGCCTCGACCGAAAAGACACGAACATGCAGGCAAAACGGTAAAAACGTACGTTATCTCGCTGGCACGAGGAAAAAGCGACCGCTTCGCGCCGAATCAGGCTACCTGCCTGGCTAGTTTGAACGAGGCAGATGTGCTTTTTGGGACATTGTCCAGGTCGTTTTGGCACCGGGTTGGGCGACGCCGAACCCAGGCGGGAACCTCTGGTCCAGCTGCGGCCTTGCTGTATACAGGTTTACCGTATGTATACGTAGTAACAGTTAACAAGCTGCCTCGCTTTCTGTGGATAACTCCTGTTTACCGAAATGAATCATCGGTTTGCGGACGGCATAACAGGATGCACAGGGTGTGCGGGAGTAGCGGGTATACAAGGGCAACTTTTTGCGATTTTCGGCTGCGGCAAAGTTACCCCGTTTACGTCCACAACGGCTCCACACGAGTTGCGGCGGTAAACGGCGCGGTTATCCACAACTTCCGGTGAATAACTTGACCGGCAGGTAAACAGAAAAAACAGATCAAGCAGGGAGTTAACGCACGGTTCCTTGACGCAAGGCGCGCAGCAGGAACCGCGCAGGATCGATGTCTTCGGCCAGATCCCGTTCGAGCGGCCACGGTTCGCCTTCCAGCTGCGAGGCGATCAGCTCCGCGCCGAGCGCCGCCCACACGAGGCCTCGCGAACCGTAAGCAAATGCGCCGTACAGGCCATCCGTGCGCGGCAAATCGAGCGGCCACGCGCCGCGCAGACGCTGGGCATCGCGCGCGGCGAGGGTTTCGTCCGCGAATTGGCCGATCATCGGCATGCGGTCGCTCGTTACGCAACGGAACGCGACACGTCCGGTCAAGTCCGCGGACTGTGCCCGACCGGCCACGCCCGCAAAGGCCGGGAGCATCTGCGCAACACGTTCGAGGTTTTCCAGATGACCCGCCGCGCGCAGCGACGTGTCGGGGTCGTCGAGTTCATAGGTGGCGCCGGTCAGCGTCGTACCGTCCGCAAGCGGCACCGCATACCCTTCACCCATGACCGGCATCCTGAGCGGCGGCACCGTGCCGGACGGCAGCAAGGTCAGTTGGCCGCGAATGCTGCGCGTCGGCGCGTGCTGCAAGCCGGCAATGCGCGCCGCATCGTGAGCGCTGGCGACGATCACCACAGGGGCGCCCGCCACGGCTTCGCCCGCGGTGTCGAACACGGTCCATTGATCGCCTGACCGCTCGATTCGGCCGACCTCCACACCGAAGCGGCGTTCGAGGAGTTCACCCGCGGCGGCACATTGCGCGGCGCAAAGCGACGCGGGATCAATCCAGCCGCCATGTGGAAAGAACCAGCCGCCGCGCGCGAGCGGCATGCCGGCGAGTCGCTGCGCCTCGTTCGATGAAACCGGAGTGACGTATTCCGGGGGATAGCCAAACGCCGCGATCGCTTCGCTGATCGAGCGAGCTTCTTCGTCATCCGCGGCGATCTGCAGGAGGCCTTGGCCGCCGCGCAAAGGCGCGTGACCGAACCGTTCGAGCGCGGCCCAGCGTTGTAGCCCATACAGAAAGCCGGCGCGCGTGACGCGCGAGGCGACGCTGTCATCGCGTGAAATCATGGGATGGAACACGCCGGCCGGATTGCCCGACGCGTCTTGCGCCACCGACGCATGCCGCTCCAGCGACGTGACGCGCCAGCCACGCGCCGCAAGCCGCTCGATGACCGCGCAGCCGGCGAGTCCCGCGCCAATTACCACCGCATGCCGTTCGTCGAGCGCGAGCGGCGCGGGTGGCTCATAACGGCGCACGCGCCAGCGCGGTGCGAAGTGGCCGACCAGCATCGCCCGTTTCCAGCCGAAGCCCTCTACCTTGCGGTACTCAAAGCCGCATTGCGTCAAGGCTCGTTTGCTCTCGCCCGCGCTGCTGTAGGTGGCGAACGTGGCGCCCTCGCCTGCGAGCCGCGCGAGCGCCTTGAAGATCGCCGGGGTCCAGAGTTCGGGATTCTTGGCTGGCGCGAAGCCGTCGAGATAGAACGCATCGGCGCGCAGTCTCAAGGCCGGCAGGCTGTCTTGCGCGTCGTCGAACACCAGCGTGAGCACGACACGCCCACTCTCGAATTCAAGCCGGTGCGTGCCGGGGACGAGCATCGGCCAGGCGTTCGAGAGCGATTCCGCGAGCCCGGCGATCCCCGGGTCGGAAATCGTCGCTGCTGCCGCCTTGCGTAAATCGGCGACGGTAAATGGATGCTTTTCGAGCGACACGAAATGCAGCCGCTCGCAACGCGACGGGTCGGCGCGCCACGCGGCCCACGTCATCAGAAAGTTGATGCCCATGCCGAAGCCGGTCTCGAGCACGGTGAAAAGGCGGCGGCCCTGCCAACGTCCGGGTAGCGAATTGCCGTGCAGGAACACGTGATGAGCTTGCTCAAGACCGCCCACGGCACTGTGATAGATGTCGTCGTAGAGCGGTGAAAACGGCGTGCCGTTGTCGCGAAAAGCGAGGATGGCGGGGATCAGCGGATCGGTCATGCGCGACGAAAAATAGCGCCTAAAAGAGCAAGTCGAACGTTACCGCCCACGCGCGCAGCTCGCCGGACGGCCAAAAAGACGCGCCAAACGTTGGCAAAAACCAACGCTAAGCCCCGCCCATACTGGGTTTCAGCCCTAGGCCAAGGGTCGTTGGAGGCAAAAAATGTGGTTTCCTTGTTAAATCAGCCCCGGAACCCCGTAAATCTTCGAAACCCTTGTCCTGATTGGGTTTGCGCTGCGCTATCATAGCAAGCGCCGCGAAGGGAGCGGCAGCACGGCCGCCGGAGAGTCATTTGTCCGGCGTGAATGATCCGGGGGATCGGGTGCCGGAGCTGCTCGACGGCGCGGCGCGCGCACGTATAATCGGCGCGTTCGCGCTGTTCGTGTCAACCTAAACTCAGAAAGGAACCTTAATGAACAAACAGGAACTGATCGACGCCGTCGCAGGACAGACGGGCGCCAGCAAGGCTCAAACCGGTGAAACGCTGGACACGTTGCTTGAAGTGATCAAGAAGTCTGTGTCGAAGGGCGACGCGGTCCAGTTGATCGGCTTCGGCAGCTTCGGTTCGGGTAAGCGCGCAGCACGTACGGGTCGTAATCCCAAGACCGGCGAAACTATCAAGATCCCGGCCGCCAAGACCGTCAAGTTCACGGCTGGTAAGGCGTTCAAGGACGCAGTCAACAAGCGCTAAGCAGACTACTGCCAGGCAGCTGACACCCGCCCAATGGCGGGTTTTTTTTCGCCCGCGCTTTCGTTCACGCTTTTGTGGGCGGTTGATGCATGGGGCCGCCGCGGCGGGTGCCGCGGCTCGTTCCCGGCGAGCGGCAAAGCCTCGTCAGTCGTGGCGATGCACGATTTCGCCGTGGCCGCCGTGACCGTGGTCATGGTGATGGTCGTGATCGTGATCGTGGTCATCTTCGTCGAAATCCCACGCCGGGAACGGATCGGCGAATTGCACCCAGCCTTGCGGTTCCAGTGCGTATTCCTCGTCGGTTAGCAGACAGGCGTCGAACTTCGCCGTCCAGAGAGCCGGATCGATTCCGACGCCGATCATCACCAGTTCCTGACGACGGTCGCCAATGCTCAGATCGTCCGGATCGCCGTACCAGTCCGCCGCGATTTCGGCCGCCAGTTCGTCGTCGCCATCGGGCCATTCGCTGCGATCCTGGGCGGCCCACCACATGCCGGCCGGACCGTGCCGGCAAGCGCCGCCCGCCTGCGACAGCGAACCGGCGATATCGTTACGCGTGGCAAGCCAGAAAAAGCCCTTGCTGCGCAACACGCCCTTCCACTCCTCGTGCAGCAGTGCCCAAAGACGTTCGGGATGAAACGGCCGGCGCGCCCGGTAAATGAAGTTGCCGATGCCGAACTCGTCGGCTTCGCTGTCATGGGCATGGCCGTGCTCGTGGTTATGCTCATGGTCGTGATTCAGCGACGCCAGCCAGCCCGGCGCGCTCGACGCCTCGTCGAGGTCAAAGCGGCCGGTGTTCAGCACCTGCTCGAGCGGCACCTCGCCGAAGCGGGCCGCCACCTGCACCGCGCGCGGATTGATCCGGGTCAGGATGCGTTGCAGGCGCGTGAGTTCGTCCGCGCTGACCAGGTCGGCCTTGTTCACCACCAGCACGTCGCAGAATTCGATCTGTTCGATCAGCAGTTCGACCAGCGTGCGATCGTCGTCTTCGCTTGTGGCAATGCCGCGCTCGGCGAGTGCATCGGCGGAGCTGTAATCGCGCAGGAAGTTGAACGCATCGACCACGGTCACCATCGTGTCGAGCCGCGCGACGTCGGAGAGCGAGGCACCTTCATCGTCGACAAAGGTGAAGGTTTCGGCGATCGGCATTGGCTCGGCCACGCCGGTCGACTCGATCAGGATCGCGTCGAAGCGGTTCTCGCTGGCGAGGCGTTTGATCTCGATCAGCAGATCGTCGCGCAGCGTGCAGCAGATGCAGCCGTTCGACAGTTCGACGAGTTGCTCCTCCATGTGCGAGAGCGAGGCGGCGTCGCGCACGAGCGTTGCATCGATATTGACGGCGGCCAGATCGTTGACGATCACGGCTACGCGCAAACCGGCGCGATTCGCGAGGATGTGGTTCAGGAGCGTGGTCTTGCCGGCGCCCAGAAAACCGGAGAGCACGGTGACGGGCAATAGCGGCTGGTTCATCGCAGTACGGAAAAGCTAGAGGATTGGAAGGTGTGCCGGGCTTCGCGCCGTGTGAGGGCCTATGAGGGCCACGAGGGCGCGAGCGCAGCGAACAGCGGGCTTCAGCGTCAGCACGAAGCCGCATTGTGCATCAAAACGGACGACGGCCGCGTGACGGGCCGGACTAGCGCATCAGATTCCACTTGCGCAAGATATCGGCGATCTGCTGAGAGTATTTGTCCCGCAGTGCCGGCGTTTCCGAGTGATACGCGCCGACCGCCTGCCAGGTATTGCCGTACTTGTTCATCTGGCGGCGCAGATGCCACGCCGCTATATAAACGTTCTTGCACGGCTCCATCAGCGTGCCTTGCGAGATGCCGTACTGGGCGAGTACGGGGAGATGAACCGAATTGATCTGCATCACGCCGTAGTCGGTCGAGCCGTTGGCGTTCTTATGCCGGGCGTCGGGCCGGTTGTGCGACTCCTGCCACGCAATGGCGCGCAGGATCAGCGGATTAACCTTCTGATATTTGGCTGCTTCGTCAAAGCAGTCGGCGCGTGCGGACCCTGCTGCCACCAGCACGGCAAGTCCCACAGCGACGGTGACGAAGGTTCGTTTCATCAGTCAAGACGACTAAGCAAATTGTCAGAGTAAGGTTAGGTAAGGCATTCCATCGGCCATAGTTCAGCCGCTGGCGGCCGTCGAGCCGCGCTGGCCGGGCTTTTGTCGCGAATCGGGGAAAACCCGTGTCGCCAATCCGCGACCAAGGGGGTAAACGGCTCGTATCATACCGGCAGGCAGACCCTCGTCAAGTTGGCTAACCGACATAAGCAGGCAGAAAACGAAGCGTTTGTGCCGTTATTGCGCGATATTTCTTTAGCTTTCAAATGTTTGACAAAATGGGCGTTCTTTAGAGGAATTGCACGCGGCCGAGTGTTTTGTGACAAATCCGACATGAAAAACTGTTACTGTTCATTTTTTTCGGACATCGGGAGGTGGGCAGCGAGGGCGATGATCGCCCGCGAGGCTGACCAGCAGACCGACAGGGCGGCGGCCTGCTCCTATGTCCGCACGGCATGACCGCCGGCAGCCACGGCTGCCGGCATCGATACCCTATTCCATGAGAAGAAATCGTATGGCTTTGCGTCGCGTCGCAACGGCGCTGCTGGTGGCTGGGTTGATCACTGCGCAGACAGCACAGGCGCAGGTGACACTCAATTTCGTCAACGCCGACATTGACCAGGTGGCCAAGGCAATCGGCGCGGCGACCGGCAAAACGATCATCGTCGACCCGCGCGTGAAGGGTCAGCTGAACCTCGTATCGGAAAACGCGGTGCCTGAAGATCAGGCGCTGAAGACTCTGCAGTCTGCTTTGCGCATGCAGGGTTTCGCGCTGGTGCAGGACCACGGCGTGCTGAAGGTCGTGCCGGAAGCCGACGCCAAGCTGCAGGGCGTGCCGACCTATGTCGGCAATGCGCCTGTCGCGCGCGGCGACCAGGTGGTGACGCAGGTATTCGTGCTGAAGAATGAATCGGCCAACAACCTGCTACCGGTGCTGCGTCCGCTGATCTCGCCGAACAACACCGTGGCGGCCTATCCCGCCAACAACACGATTGTCGTCACCGACTACGCGGACAACGTGCGGCGTATTGCACAGATCATTGCGGGGGTGGATACGGCGGCGGGCCAGTCGGTCTCGGTCGTGCAACTGAAGAACGCCAACGCGCTCGACATCGCCGCGCAGCTCACCAAGATGCTCGACCCCGGCGCGATCGGCAGCACCGACGCGACGCTGAAGGTGCAGGTCACCGCGGACCCGCGCACGAACTCACTGCTGATCCGTGCATCGAACGGCGGGCGTCTCGCGGCCGCCAGGACGCTCGCCAAGGAACTGGACGCGCCGACCACCATGCCTGGCAACATCCACGTCGTGCCGCTGCGCAACGCGGACGCGACGAGGCTCGCGAAGACCTTGCGCGGCATGCTAGGCAAAGGCGGCGACACCGGCTCGTCGGGCGGCTCGAACGAAGCGAATTCGTTCAACCAGAGCGGCGGCGGTGGCGGTGGTTTTGGCAACAACTCGACGGGCACGTCGGGTACGCCGCCGCTGCCTTCGGGCGGACTCAGTAACAGCTCGCTGTCATCGTCGCCGCTGGGCGGCGGCGGCAGTGGCGGTGGCTATGGGTCGAGCGGCGGCTCCAATTCCGGCGGCCTGCTCGGCGGCGACAAGGACAAGAACGAAGACAATCAGCCGGGCGGCATGATTCAGGCGGACTCCGCGACCAACTCGCTGATCGTCACGGCGTCCGAGCCGGTGTACCGCAATCTGCGCGCGGTGATCGACCAGCTCGACGCGCGGCGCGCGCAGGTCTATATCGAAGCGTTGATCGTCGAGCTGAATTCGAACACCAACGCCAACCTCGGCATTCAGTGGCAAGTCGCGAACGGTAACCTGTTTGCCGGCACCAATCTCGCAACCGGTACCGGCAACAGCATCATCAACCTGACGGCGGCTGCCGCGGCCAACGCGGCGACCGGCGGTCTCGCTACCGCGCTCGGCACGCAGCAGCTCCAGCAAGGCCTGAACGTTGGCTGGTTGCACAACCTTTTCGGCGTGCAGGGACTCGGCGCGCTGCTGCAGGCGCTGTCGCAGACGGCCGACGCCAACGTGCTGTCCACGCCTAACCTCATCACGCTCGACAACGAGGAAGCGAAGATCGTCGTCGGCACCAATATACCGATCCAGACGGGCTCGTATTCGAATCTCACGAGCGGCACCACGAGCAACGCATTCAATACGTTCGACCGTGTCGACGTCGGTCTGACGCTGCACATCAAACCGCAAATCACCGACGGCGGGATTCTCAAGCTGCAGCTTTACACGGAAAACTCGGCGATCGTGAACGGCACGACCAACGCGACGACCAACCCGTCCGGTCCGGAGTTCACCAAGCGCTCGATCCAGTCCACCGTGCTGGCCGACAACGGCGAGATCATCGTGCTGGGCGGCCTGATGCAGGACAACTATCAGGTCAGCAACAGCAAGGTGCCGCTGCTGGGCGATATTCCGTGGATCGGCCAGTTGTTCCGCTCGGAAAACAAGACGCGCAACAAGACCAACCTGATGGTGTTCCTGCGCCCCGTGATCATCAACGATCGCGAGACCGCGCAGGCCGTGACGGCGAACCGCTACGACTACATCCAGGGCGTGCAGGGCGCGTACAAGTCGGATAACAATCTGATCAAGGACAACGACGATCCGGTGGTGCCGCCCATGCCGATCGGCCCGAGCCAGGGTGGCTCGGCGGCGACCAACCTGTTCGACCTCGACAAGATGCGCCGTCAGCAGATCATGCGGCCGCAGGTCGTCGGGCCGGCTCCCGCCACGAACGGTGGCGCCGTGCAGACGAACCCTGTGACGACTGGCGGTGCTCCACAGACGAACCCTGTGACGAATGGCGGCGCTGTTCAGACCAATCCGGTCCCGGCGGCGCCGTCCACCGCATCGCCTGGAGTGCAGCCGTGAACACGCCGTCTACGCCTGCGGCCGCGGCGGAACATGCCGAACGCAGCGTGCCTTCGGCGGTCGCCGCCCGGCTCGTGCCGTATGGCTTTGCCCGCAGCGGCCAGATTCTGGTCGCGCATCAGCATGCCGACAGCATCGAAGTCTGGATCAGCGAACGCACGAGTGAGGCCGCGCTCGCCGAAGTCGCACGCAATTTCGGCGCATTGTCGGTGGTGCGTCTGCCGGCCGATGAGCTGGCGCAGGCGATCAACCAGGCGTATGCACGCCAGGACGGCAGTGCCGCGCAAGTGGTCGGCGAAGTGGAAGGCGAAGTCGATCTGTCGCGCCTGATGCAGGACATCCCCGAGGTCGAGGATCTGCTCGAGTCGGAAGACGACGCGCCGATCATCCGTATGATCAACGCGCTGCTTACGCAAGCGGCGCGCGAACAGGCCTCGGATATTCACATCGAGCCGTTCGAGAATGCCTCGGTGGTGCGCTTCCGGGTCGACGGCACACTGCGCGACGTCGTGCGGCCGAAAAAAGCGCTGCACGGCGCGCTGATCTCGCGGATCAAGATCATGGCGCAGCTCGATATCGCCGAAAAGCGTCTGCCGCAGGACGGCCGCATCACGCTGCGCGTGGGCGGCCGGCCGGTCGACGTGCGCGTCTCGACGCTGCCCACGGGACACGGCGAACGCGCGGTGCTGCGTCTCCTGGAAAAAGACGCGTCGCGCCTGAATCTCGAAGCGCTCGGCATGGGGGCGGATACGCTCGGCAAGTTCGACAAGCTGATCGGCAAGCCGCACGGCATCGTGCTGGTGACCGGGCCGACCGGCTCGGGTAAAACGACCACGCTGTATGCGGCGATGTCGCGGCTCG
This sequence comes from Paraburkholderia sp., assembly GCA_036383775.1. Classification (GTDB taxonomy): domain Bacteria; phylum Pseudomonadota; class Gammaproteobacteria; order Burkholderiales; family Burkholderiaceae; genus Paraburkholderia. The sequence continues at coordinate 45,103 of DASVNP010000130.1, forward strand.
AAACGGCGACCACCAACATCATGACGGTCGAAGACCCGATCGAATACGACCTCTCCGGCATCGGCCAGACGCAGGTCAACGAGCGGATCGGCATGACGTTCGCACGGGCGCTGCGCTCGATTCTGCGGCAGGACCCGGACATCATCATGATCGGTGAAATCCGTGATCTCGAGACCGCGCAGATCGCGGTGCAGGCGTCGCTCACGGGCCACCTCGTGCTGGCGACGCTGCACACCAACGACGCGGCCTCCGCCGTCACGCGTCTGACCGATATGGGCGTCGAGCCTTATCTGCTGGCCTCGTCGCTGCTCGGCGTGCTGGCGCAGCGGCTCGTGCGGCGCCTGTGCCCGGTGTGCCGCGAAGAGCGTGTCGAAGAAGGCGGCCGCGTGCACTGGCATCCGGTCGGGTGCGAGCGCTGCGGCCAGTCCGGCTATGCGGGACGGCGCGGTGTGTATGAACTGTTGCTGATCGACGAAGACATCCGCACGCTGGTTCACCGCAACGCGGCCGATGCGGAAATTCTCGCGACCGGGCGCAAGCAGGGCATGCGCACGCTGCGCGAAGATGCGGACCGCTGGCTCGATTCCGGGCTAACGTCGCTTGAAGAAGTGATCCGCGTCACGGGCGGAGCATAAGCGCATGCCGGCATTTCGTTTCGAAGCGATCGACGCGGCGGGCAAGGCGCAAAAAGGCGTGCTCGACGCCGACAGCGCGCGCGGCGCGCGAACCAATCTGCGTTCGCAAGGCCTGACGCCGCTCGTCGTGGAACCGGCCGCCACGCGCACGCGCGGCGAGCGCAATCAGCGCCTGTCGCTGGGGCGGCGTCTGTCGCAACGTGAGCAGGCCATCCTCACGCGGCAACTGGCCAGCCTGCTGATTGCCGGCTTGCCGCTCGACGAGGCGCTCGCTGTGCTCACCGAGCAATCGGAGCGCGACTACATTCGCGAACTGATGGCGTCGATTCGCGCGGAAGTGCTCGGCGGCCATTCGCTCGCCAACGCGCTGACGCAGCATCCCAAAGACTTCCCTGAGATTTATCGCGCGCTGGTCGCGGCCGGTGAACATACCGGCAAGCTCGGTCTGGTGCTGTCGCGGCTCGCCGACTACATCGAGCAACGCAACGCGCTGAAGCAGAAGATCGTGCTCGCGTTCACGTACCCGACCATCGTCACGATCATCGCGTTCGGTATCGTCACGTTTCTGTTGAGCTACGTCGTGCCGCAGGTGGTGAACGTCTTCGCCAGCACCAAGCAGCAACTGCCCTTCCTGACGATCATGATGATGGCGCTGTCCGGATTCGTGCGGAACTGGTGGTGGGCGGTGCTGATCGGCGTGGGGGTGCTGGCGTATCTGGTGCGCTCCACTCTCAAGCAGGCCGGCCCGCGTCTCGCTTTCGACCGGTGGCTGCTGACCGCGCCGCTGCTCGGCAAACTCGTGCGGGGCTACAACACCGTGCGCTTTGCCAGCACGCTGGGCATCCTGACAGCGGCCGGCGTGCCGATTCTGCGCGCGCTGCAGGCCGCCGCCGAAACACTCAGCAACAACGCGATGCGCGGCAATATCGACGACGCGATTGTGCGTGTGCGCGAAGGCACGTCGCTGTCGCGCGCGCTCGGCAATACGAAGACGTTCCCGCCCGTGCTGGTCCACCTGATCCGTTCGGGCGAAGCGACCGGCGACGTGACGACCATGCTCGACCGCGCGGCCGACGGCGAAGCACGTGAGCTGGAGCGCCGCACGATGTTCCTGACGAGCCTGCTCGAGCCGTTGTTGATTCTGGCGATGGGGGGCGTGGTGCTGGTGATCGTGCTGGCGGTGATGCTGCCGATCATCGAGTTGAACAACCTGGTGCAGTAAGGCGGAGCGCGGCGGTTGGTGTGGCTACCCCCGCGGCCACCCGTGGCGGTTGCCGGCGGGGTTGCCGCGCAAGGCGATGAAGCCGGCGGGCAGTGGGTTTGCTGCTTTAGCGCACGTAGATCGTAGGACCTGCGGCATTGGCCGGCAGGAATACTTCGGAATGCGCGCCGTTGCGGTCGATGATGATCGAACGGGCGCGAACTTCGGAGAGTTTGGCGCCTTGCATCAGCGTGCTGCCGATCGACACGGCACGCGGCGGTTCGCCGCCCACGCTGACGATGGCCGCGGCGCCTTCCCGCAAAGCGAGGATGCCGAACAGACGCACGTCCTGATTGGCGCTGCGCGTGAGCTGGCCGCCGAACAGCGTGGCGGCCTGATCGGTCGAGACCTGTGCGTGCGCGGCGGCCGCGGGCAATGGCGCGGCGGACGTCGTGCTGAGCGTGATGACCCAGTAGGTCAGCGTCGCGCAGAACACGGCGAACAGCGCGAGCGACAGAAGGCGGATTTGGATGGCGTTCATGGGCTTTATTGTACGGACTATTGTGAAAATTGCGTTGAGGGAAAGTGCCCTCTAACGAGGCGCTTTGCGCCAGGCCCTCGAGCGGGATGAGCCAGCTTGGGGCGGCCTGGCGTTTTCTCACGAGTGCCCAACTGCATGACATTAAAATGACCGGTCGGGCGTGTTCAATGGCACTTTGAGTGCCGGCATGCGAATTCCGCCCAGTCGAAAACTTCACCTGAAAAGAGGTAGCAAGCTATGCAACTGTCGACCACTCGCCGTTATGAAATCGTGGGTTCGCGCAGCCGTCGTCAGCGAGGTTTCACGCTGATTGAAATTATGGTCGTGATCGCGATTCTGGGCATTCTGGCCGCGTTGATCGTACCGAAAATCATGAGCCGTCCCGACGAGGCGCGGCGCGTCGCCGCCAAGCAGGACATCGGCACAATGATGCAGGCTTTGAAGCTCTACCGCCTCGACAACGGCCGTTATCCGACGCAGGAGCAGGGCCTGCGCGCGCTGATCGAAAAGCCGAGCACGGACCCGGTGCCGAACAATTGGAAAGACGGTGGCTACCTTGAGCGCCTGCCGAACGACCCGTGGGGCAACTCGTACCAGTATCTGAACCCCGGCGTGCACGGCGAGATCGACGTGTTCAGTTACGGCGCGGACGGCAAGCCGGGTGGCGAAGGTAACGACGCCGATATTGGTTCGTGGCAGTAGGCCGCTGAAGGTTCGTTGATAGTTTATGCGCGCGGTAGGTTCGTTCCGGTTGTCTGGCGAATTCTCTGCGTTCCTGTCGATGCATCGTTGTCTGATTTCTAGTTGATCGTTCGTGGCCGGCACTATGCGACTGTCCGCTTGCAAGTCCCGTGTGGACGCTCCGAGTACGGCCGCGCTGCCGTGCGCGGCGCGTGCCGGCGCGCGCCCACGCGTGACGCTCCGTGGCGGCTCGCGACGCGCCGCGGGTTTCACGCTGCTGGAAATGCTGGTCGTGCTGGTGATTGCGGGCTTGCTGGTGTCCTTGACGGCGCTGACCATGACGCGCAATCCGCGCACTGATCTGAACGAAGAGGCGCAGCGTCTCGCGCTGCTGTTCGAATCGGCCGGCGACGAAGCGCAGGTGCGCGCGCGGCCGATTGCGTGGCAACCGCTCGATGGCGGTTTTCGTTTCGATATGCGTACCGAAGACGGCTGGCGTCCGCTGCGTGATGACCTGCTTGGACCTCGCAACTGGGAAGGCGGTGTGACTGGCGTGACGATCAGCTATCCGGGTTCGGATTCGCAACCGAGCCGGGTGGTATTCGGCACCGAGGCGATCGACGTACCCGTGCAGATCACGCTGTTTTCAGCCGCCGGGCGCGCAACGATTGTCGGCACCGGCAATGGCCGCTACGAGGTGCACTGAGATGCGTCGTTGCAGGAGCATGGCGGCTCGCGAGATTGGGCATGGCGCGCAGCGCGGATTTACGATGATCGAGGTGCTGGTGGCGCTGGCGATTATCGCGGTGGCGCTGGCGGCGTCGTTGCGCGCGGTGGGCAGTCTTGCGAGCGGCGAGGCTGATTTGCACCAGCGTTTGCTGGCGGGCTGGAGCGCGGACAATGCGCTTGCGCAATTGCATCTGACGCATGGCTGGCCGAATGTGGGCACGACGAGTTTCGATTGTTCGCAGGGCAATTTGCAGCTGCTTTGCACCGAGCACGTGACGGCGACGCCGAATCCGTTGTTTCGTCGAGTGGAAGTGATGGTGACGACGCCGGGGCGGTCCGGCAATCTCGCCCAGATGGTTACGGTGGTCGCGAATGAAACCAACCGTTCGCTCTGAGCGCCGGCGCCGCTTGGGCGCGCGTGGTTTTACGCTGATCGAATTGCTGGTGGCGATTGCGATTCTGGCGGTGATTGCCGTGCTGTCGTGGCGCGGGCTCGACCAGATCATTCGCGGCCGGCAGACCATCACGAACGCGATGGAAGACGAGCGTGTATTTGCGCAGTTGTTCGACCAGATGCGGATCGACGCGCGCCAGGCCGCCACGGACGACGAGGCCGGGCAGGCGGCGATATCGGTGTCCGGCAGCGTGTTGCAGATCGTGCGGCAGATCAACTTGCCGGGCACGGCGCCGCGTTTGCAGGTGGTGCGGTATCGCGTGGCCGATGGGCGGGTGATTCGTTATGCGTCGCCGCCGCTTCGCGATGTTGGCGAGTTGCGGGGGGCGCTGCGCGGCGGTGAAGGCAGTGCGTGGTCGGCTGTGCCCTTGATGGGAGGTGTCGGGGCGATTTCGGCGCGCGTTTATGTGCCGAAGGTGGGTTGGACTACACAGATGAGCGACGTGCAGAGCGCGATTACGGAGGCGGACAATAATCTTAAGGTCCCGCAGCTCGGGAGTGCGCCGCTGCCGCGGTCGGTGACGGGGTTGGAGTTGAGTATTGGGGCTAAGTCGCTGGCGCGGCCTGTTACTCGGGTTTTTCTCGTCGGAGAGTGAAAATGAAGGTTTGGTTTTTTTCTCCGTCTGGATTTGGACTTCTCTTGAGTTCTCGGTGGTCTTCTTTGGGTGTTGGCCTTTCCTTGAATTCACGGTGGTCTATTGGCGTTGCCCCTGTGCGGGGCGGCACTTACTTTCTTTGCCGCGGCAAAGAAAGTAAGCAAAGAAAGCCGCTTCCTACCGCCAACGTACAAGCGGGCTCCTCGCACAGCCACGCCAGTGGCACGATCAACGCACAATCTCTCGCTCAACAACCGGTAGTGACTAGGCAGTCATCCGCTCCGGCGGCGCTGCGCGCGCCGAAGGGTACATTCGAAAACCGCCACCGCCCCCAAGCGAAGCCACTGGTGTTTGAGACAGACCGTTCCGGCGCGCGCGAGGCGCGAGACGGGAAGAATGACGGCTGTGTCACGAACGTGGAGTGTGCGGGGGCACGGATTCCAGATGTGCCACTGCCCCCTCCAAGCCAGGGGACCCGCTTGAGAATTAGCGGTTGGAAGCGGCTTTCTTTGCCTACTTTCTTTGCCGCGGCAAAGAAAGTAGGTGCCGCCCCGCACAGGGGCAACGCTAATAGACCGACGCGAACTCAAGGAAAGGCCAACATCAAAAGTGGACCACTGCGAATTCAGGGAAAGGCCAACACCAACCCCCAAACAGATAAACAAAAAAACCAGTCCGGCGTAGCCATCATCAGCGCCCTACTGGTAGTAGCCCTATCGGCAATATTGGTCTCGGGCATGCTCTGGCGCCAACAAGTCCAAATAAGAAGAATCGAAAACCAACGCCTCCTCTCCCAGGCCCAATGGGTAGCCCGCGGCGCGCTCGACTGGACGCGCCTGATCCTCCGCTCGGAGGGCGACACCTCAGCAGGCATAACGTACCTAGGCGGCCTATGGGGCGTCCCCATCGCCAAAACACGCCTGTCAGACTTCCTGGGACAAATAGGCGAAGTAAGAGCCGAGCAAGGCGCAGCAACCTACCTCTCAGGCTCGATCGAAGACGCGCAGGCCAAATTCAACCTGCGTAACCTCGTCTCCAGCCCCGCGCCGGGCGTCCTTCAACTGGACACGGATCAGATCGGCAACTATCAGCGCCTGCTCGTCTCCCTCGGCGTGAACAGCCAACTGGCAAAAACCACCGCCGTCCAGGTTCGCGCGAGCCTCACGCAATCGGCAACCCGCTTCCAGACCGTCACGTCCGCGAACGGCACGACAGCGGCCCCGTCGATTCAGGGTGGCGCCATCGGCGGGAGCAGCTTCACCGATAAGCCCGGTCTCGAAGAAGGCGACGACAGCTCGGCGCATGCGCCGCTTCAATTGACGAGCGTGGATTCGCTGCTGGATATTCCGGGCTATACGCCGGAAATCGTCGCGCGCCTGCGGCCGTTCGTGACCGTATTGCCGACCGTCTCGCCGATCAACGCGAATACGGCCTCCGCCGAGGTAATCGCGGCAGTCGTGCCGGGGATGAGCCTGTCGGCGGCGCAGGCCCTCGTCGCGCGCCGGCAGACCGTGTTTTTCCGCAACGCCAGCGACATCTTGCTCGCGTTGCGCGGCGCCGGTGTGCAACAGGTGCCGAACGATCAGAGCGAACTCGACGTCAACACGAGTTATTTCCTCATCCACGGCCGCGTGCAGCACGAACGCGCCGAGGTGGACCGCACAACACTCGTCTATCGCGACGCATTGACGCACACTACGCGTATCGTGCGGGTACAAGACCAACTATGAATAACGCCTTTCCCAGAGAGAGTGGCCTTTGAGCACGCTGATCGTTCTACTGCCGCCGCG
>DASVNP010000131.1:0-10957 GCA_036383775.1 Paraburkholderia sp.
CACCTTCAGCTGCAAAGTTCGCAACCGAGATTTAGGTATTTCGATGATCCGGCACCGGCCGTCGCGCTTCTCAATCATCTTGTACGAATAATGATGGAGAGGTGTCGCCGCGCTCTGCACCGGCACGCGCCAGCGATCCGCGAACCAATCCAGTTCAGATGGCTCGACCTCCAGCCAGGCGGCCAGATCCGCAAGCGTCGGCAACTGCGGCAACGATGCGCCGAGCATCCATGGCGGGGGCGGCCGTTGAATGGGTGGCCGCGTCAACAACCGAACCACCTTCGGTGGCTGCTCACTCCGCCATGCCGCGACAAAGCCCGGCATCTCGGCCACCACCTTCGACACTTCCTTGCCGCCGACGCTATCCCACCGCGCAATAAACCGCTTCGCCACGTGCCGCGCGAGGCCGTTCATCCAGCCGGCGGGCTCGCCCAGCACGCGCGTCATCCGCTCGACCATTGCGTCTGGCTCGGCAGACCCGGCCAGCATGGCATCGGCAATCGCGTAGGTGACGTGCTGCAACGAGGATAAGGACATAGTGCAAATGAGTGCGGGGCGGCACGGTCAACGCGTCTTGTGCTGCGTGAGCTGCATTGCGCAACGCGCAAGTCACGCTCATGCGACGAACTGCGGAGTCATTCTGATCCACGGGGTAGCCCCGTAGTGCCCGGAACATAGTCAGCCGGTACCCAGGCATGCTTGACCGGCCGTCCCGCGTGGCGACGATAAGCGAGCACGCTGCGGCTTGTCAACGCATCGGGAGTACGAAGCGATTTTTCCCAATAGGCTGACGGCAACAATCTGATCGCCGCGTCGTCAGGACGGAACTGAACAAGAGCTCATTCACTGCAAGCCAGGCTGCCAACGTTCCGTAACACGCACCCCAACTTATCCACAGCCCCCTCTGGACAACGCTTGTACAAGCCACCTGACACGTTGTGGGCGAAACCTTGATAAAAACACCGCCTCGCCAAGCCGCACGAAAGTTTTCCCTGGCTCCACGTTTCTGTCAGAGCAAGCTCCGCAGGGTTATCGATTCCGCAGCCCCTTGATCCGTAAACGAAGTTTCAGGTTATCCACAGCGGAATGCGACGCTTGTTAACTATTACTACGTATACGTATACAAAGAATATAAAAACCAGAGAGGTATACGCAAAGCACGCCGCACAAGCGAGCACGAAGCAGACAAAGCAGCCAGAACGACGACAACCGCGTTAGACCAGCGGCAAACAGATCTCCGTGAGCAGATCAGCCGGCGCGGTCTCCTTCGGGCTGTTCAGATACTCCTCGAACACCGGCGCATCGGCCGCTTCGCGCCCGGACTGCACGAGCCACGATCCGTACAGCCACTCATACGCCGCCCGCATATCGCTGTACGGCCCTCGATGCCGCAACACCGCATACTCACCGCCTTTCACGTGCGTCACCGAAACCGGTGAGCTCACCGTAACGGATGCCTGAACCGGATGCGGCAACAACACACCGGCCTTCGAACGCAACGCGTGTTCTTCGACCACGCCAGGATCATCGTAGTAAACGCCGATCATCCTGATCTGTGCGGCCAGCAAGTTATGTTTCGCCAGCCAGCCGAATAGCGCGTCGAACGCTTTGCCGATTTGCATATACGGTCCTACGTGATCCACCGACCAAATATCCATTGGCTCCACGCGATGAATCACCACTTCACGCATCGTCATTTGATCGTCTCCTGAGAGTGCCGGTCGAAACCGGCTATGAGTGCCTTGCTTGCGATATTGCGCCGGCGGCACGCCGTATACCGCGCGAAAAGTGCGCGAGAAAGATTGCAGACTGCTGTAACCCGAGCGCTCAGCAATCTCGCCAATCGGCATGGACCCGTTCGCCAGATAGCCCGCCGCACGATGCAGTCGCAAGCGGCGCACCGTCATCGCCACCGTTTCGCCATACATCGCCTGATAAATCCTGTGCCAGTGATACGGCGACAAACAGGCAATCTCCGCCAGCCGGTCGATGTCCAGCGGTTCGTCGAGATGATCGTAAATATGGTCGAGCACGCGGCCGAGCCGGGTTTCGTAGTGGGTTCGATTGCCTGAATCGTTCATGACGGAGTTAGTCAAAAAATTGCCGAGCGGATGTGGATCAAAGTACCACGCCCCTATTTACCAAATCCTGCGAACTTCACGCTCAACTCGCCGCGTAATTAAGCGGCCGCTGATACGCCCCTGTCCAAAACTTTGCCGAATTTCGATAACACCCCGAATAATGGCTCACTACCATCGGTTGAAGCCTGTCAGCCCAAGCACCGCAAAGCCTTGCGGCGCGGGGCAAGCGGCAACATCAGGGAGCGCCCGATGAAATCAGAATCCAGGAATCAGCACGTCGGAAAAGTGACGCATCACGAGTTGAAGCAGACACTCGGCACGTGGCAACTGTGGGGCATCGCGGTCGGTCTGGTCATATCCGGCGAGTATTTCGGCTGGAGCTATGGCTGGGCGAGCGCGGGCACGCTCGGCTTCGTCATCACGGCCATCTTTATCGCCGCGATGTATACGACCTTCATTTTCAGTTTCACGGAACTCACCACGTCGATCCCGCATGCGGGCGGCCCGTTCGCCTACGCACGGCACGCATTCGGTCCGACGGGCGGTTATCTGGCGGGCGCGGCGACGCTCGTTGAATTCGTATTCGCACCACCGGCGATCGCGCTGGCCATCGGCGCGTATCTGCACGTGCAGTTTCCAGGACTCGAGCCGAAACACGCGGCAATGGGTGCCTATCTCGTCTTCATGGCGTTGAATATCGTCGGCGTGCAGATTGCCGCGGCGTTCGAGTTGTGTGTGACGCTGCTCGCGATCTTCGAGTTGCTGGTCTTCATGGGCGTCGTGTCGCCGGGCTTTCAATGGTCCAACTTCACGAAGGGCGGCTGGTCCGGCGCGGACACTTTCAGCATGGGCTCGTTTCACGGCATGTTCGCGGCGATTCCGTTCGCGATCTGGTTTTTCCTCGCCATCGAAGGCGTGGCCATGGCGGCTGAAGAAGCGAAGAACCCGAAGCGCTCGATCCCGATCGCGTACATCACCGGCATTCTGACGCTAGTCGTGCTGGCCATCGGCGTGATGGTGTTTGCCGGCGCGGCTGGTGACTGGACCAAGCTGTCGAACATCAACGATCCGCTTCCGCAAGCGATGAAATTCATCGTCGGCGAGCATAGCGGCTGGATGCATATGCTGGTGTGGCTGGGCCTGTTCGGGCTGGTCGCGTCGTTTCACGGCATCATCCTCGGCTATTCGCGGCAGATCTTTGCGCTGGCTCGCGCGGGCTATCTGCCGGAGTGGCTCTCGAAGGTGCATCCGCGCTTCAAGACGCCGCATCGCGCGATTCTTGCGGGCGGTGTGGTCGGCATCGCGGCGATCTATAGCGACGAGCTGATCCAGTTCGGCGGCCAGACGCTGACCGCGAACATCGTGACGATGTCGGTATTTGGCGCTATCGTGATGTATATCATCAGCATGTTGTCGCTGTTCAAGCTGCGCCGCGTCGAGCCGAACATGGAGCGCCCGTTCCGCGCGCCGCTGTTTCCGGTCTTTCCGGCGTTCGCCTTGGTAGCCGCGGTAATCTGTCTGGCGACGATGGTTTACTTCAATTTTCTGGTGGCGATCGTGTTTGCCATTTTTCTCGCGCTGGGCTACGTCTACTTCCTGTTGACGCGCCATCAACGCGAAACGGCGCCGGCGGACGTTTTGCTCGAAGAGTGACGGATCGGGCCGCTGCGCGAGCAGCGGCGATGGAGTCGTGGAAATGAGCTACACCGAAACGATTGGCAGCCGCACGTATCGCTTTGCCGATCTGAAAACCCTGATGGCGAAGGCCAGTCCGCAACGTTCTGGCGACCAGCTCGCCGGCGTTGCGGCAGCGAGCGAAGAAGAGCGCGTCGCCGCCAAGATGGCGCTCGCGCAGGTGCCTTTGCGCACTTTCCTCAATGAAGCGCTGGTTCCATACGAAAGCGACGAAGTCACGCGTCTCGTGATCGACGACCATTCACCGCAGGCGTTCGCTGAGATCGCGCATCTGACGGTCGGCGATTTCCGCAACTGGCTGCTGAGCAATACGACCGATGCCGACGCGCTCACGCGCATCACCGCGGGCCTCACCCCGGAGATGGTTGCGGCGGTGTCGAAGCTGATGCGCAATCAGGATCTGATCGCGGCCGCGCGTAAACGTCCGGTGATTACGCGCTTTCGCAACACGGTGGGTTTGCCGGGACACATGTCGGTGCGTTTGCAACCGAATCATCCCACCGACGACGTCAAAGGCATCGCCGCTTCCATGCTCGATGGCCTGATGTACGGCTGCGGCGACGCAATGATCGGCATCAACCCGGCCAGCGACAATCTCGCGGCGATCACCAAGCTGCTGGTGATGATCGACGAGTTCCGCCAGCGTTATCAGGTGCCGACGCAATCCTGCGTGCTGACCCACGTCACCAACACCATCGCCGCGATCGAAAAAGGTGCGCCGGTCGATCTGGTGTTTCAGTCGATTGCGGGCACGGAGAAAGCGAACGCGGGCTTTGGCATTTCGCTCGCGCTGCTGCAGGAAGCGTATGAAGCTGGGTTGTCGCTGAAGCGCGGCACGGTTGGCAATAATCTGATGTACTTCGAAACGGGACAAGGCAGTGCGTTGTCGGCGGACGCGCACTTTGGCGTCGATCAGCAGACTTGCGAAGTGCGTGCCTATGCGGTGGCGCGCAAGTTCAATCCGTTCCTGGTGAATACGGTGGTGGGTTTCATCGGACCGGAGTATCTGTACGACGGTAAACAGATCACGCGCGCCGGTCTCGAAGATCACTTCTGCGGCAAGCTGCTCGGTGTTCCGATGGGCTGCGATATCTGCTACACGAACCACGCCGAGGCCGATCAGGATGACATGGACAACCTGCTTACGCTGCTCGGCGTGGCGGGCATCAACTTCATCATGGGCATACCGGGCGCGGACGACGTGATGCTCAATTATCAAAGCACGTCTTTCCACGATGCGCTGTATGTACGCGACGTGCTCGGCTTGCGGCGCGCGCCGGAATTCGAAGAGTGGCTGGAGTCGATGCAGATCACCGACGCGCGTGGCGCGTTGCTGAGCGCGACGACACAACAACCGCTGCTGGAAGGCGCGCGTGACTGGATGGGCATAGCATGAGCGACTTCCTCGAAAAGAATCCATGGAACGCGTTGCGCCAGTTCACCAACGCGCGCATCGCGCTGGGCCGGGCGGGCAGCAGCTTGCCGACCGCGCCGCTGCTGGCGTTCAACCTGTCGCACGCGCAGGCGCGTGACGCCGTGCATCATCCGCTCGATGTGGACGTGCTGCACGAGCAATTGCGCGCGCAAAACTTCAGGACGCTGGACGTGCAGAGCGCCGCGCCTGATCGGGAGCACTACTTGCGGCGTCCGGATCTTGGCAGGCGCTTGTCGGAAGCGAGTCGCGCGGCGCTGACTGCCGTGCCGAACGAGTCGCCGGAAGTGGTGTTTGTGATCGGCGATGGGTTGTCAGCGTTCGCCGCTTCGAAGCAATCGATCCCGCTGTTGCAAGCGGTTGTTCCGCGTCTCACGGATTGGAAGATTGGCCCGGTGGTGGTAGCGCGTCAGGCACGCGTCGCGCTCGGCGATGAAATTGGCGAGTTGCTCGGCGCGAAGCTGGTGGTCATGCTGATCGGTGAGCGGCCAGGTTTGAGTTCGCCCGATAGCCTCGGTATTTACCTGACGTATGCGCCAAAAGTCGGTTGTAGCGACGCGCAGCGCAACTGTATTTCGAACGTGCGCCCGGAAGGCCTCGACTATCCGTTGGCCGCGCACAAGTTGCATTACCTGCTGACGCATGCAAGGCGTTTGGGTCTCACCGGCGTCGGTCTGAAGGACGATAGCGATGCAGCGCTGGCGCATGCACCAGCGGCACCCGCGGTTGGCGACAACTCAAACCCAAGCGTGGCGTAAACACGCAAACGCATCACGCAAACGCATTCATTCACGCTCAAGCACCTTCAAGCATCGGCCCGTTCTACCGGATGCCGTTTCAGCCACGCGTTCTCGTCATCCTCGAAAAGACGTGAGCGCGTGAGAAAGCGTAAACCGCTGGGCCGTTCCAAAGAAAACATCCCGCCATTTCCCGGCACCACGTCGATGATCAACTGCGTGTGCTGCCAGTATTCGAATTGCGATTCGCTCATGTAGAACGGGACGTCCGCAATTATTCCCAGTTTCACATCGGACGAGCCCACCATGAACTCGCCCTGAGGAAACATCATCGGTGCGCTGCCGTCGCAGCATCCGCCGGATTGATGAAACAGCACGGCCCCATGTTCTGCGCGCAGTTTGTCAATCAACTCGACCGCGGCAGGCGTTGCGACTACGCGGGCGACTTCCTTCTCATTAGCCATCACATGCCCTCGTGTAAAAAGAGCGAGCCGCGTCATGCGGCTCGCTCGAACGGGATCGTCGTGCTTAGAAGAAGCCGAGCGGCTTTTCGCTGTAGCTGACGAGCAGGTTCTTGGTCTGCTGATAGTGGTCGAGCATCATCTTGTGATTCTCGCGGCCAATGCCCGACTGCTTATAGCCGCCGAACGCGGCGTGTGCCGGATAGGCGTGATAGCAGTTGGTCCACACGCGGCCCGCCTGAATCTGCCGGCCGAAGCGATAGGCGCGCGTGCCGTCACGCGTCCAGACGCCGGCGCCGAGGCCATAGAGCGTGTCGTTGGCGATTTCGAGCGCTTCTTCTTCGGTCTTGAACGTCGTGACCGACACAACCGGCCCGAAGATTTCTTCCTGGAAGATGCGCATCTTGTTGTGACCGCGGAACACAGTCGGCTTCACGTAATAGCCCTTGCTCAACTCACCGCCAAGCGTATTGCGTTCACCGCCAATCAGACATTGCGCGCCTTCCTGCTTGCCGAGGTCGACATACGAGAGGATCTTTTCCAGTTGTTCCTGCGATGCCTGGGCGCCGATCATCGTCTTGGTGTCGAGCGGATGCCCTTGCGTAATCGCCGCGACGCGCTTCAACGCACGTTCCATGAAGCGGTCGTAGATCTTTTCATCGATCAATACGCGCGACGGGCACGTGCACACTTCACCCTGATTCAGCGCGAACATTGCGAAGCCTTCGAGTGCCTTGTCGAAGTAGCTGTCGTCCGCATTCATCACGTCGGCGAAGAAAATATTCGGGCTCTTGCCGCCGAGTTCGAGCGTCACCGGAATGATGTTCTGGCTCGCGTACTGCATGATCAGACGGCCGGTCGTGGTCTCGCCGGTAAACGCGATCTTGGCGATGCGTTTGCTGGAGGCAAGCGGCTTGCCGGCTTCGAGGCCGAAGCCGTTCACCACGTTCAGCACGCCCGCGGGCAGCAGGTCTTGAATCAGTTCGACCAGCACGAGAATCGACGCTGGCGTTTGCTCGGCCGGTTTGAGCACCACGCAGTTGCCGGCGGCAAGCGCGGGAGCGAGCTTCCACACGGCCATCAGGATCGGGAAATTCCACGGAATGATCTGACCGACCACGCCGAGCGGTTCATGAAAGTGATAGGCGACCGTGTCGTCGTCGATCTCGGAGATCGAGCCTTCCTGCGCCCGCACGGCGCCTGCGAAATAACGGAAGTGGTCGATTGCGAGGGGAATGTCCGCTGCCATGGTTTCGCGCAGCGGCTTGCCGTTGTCGATCGTCTCTGCCACGGCGAGACGTTGGAGGTTTGCTTCCATCCTATCGGCAATGCGGTTCAGGATGTTCGCGCGGTCGGTGGTCGAGGTCTTGCCCCAAGCCGCCTTCGCACGATGCGCAGCGTCGAGCGCGAGTTCGATATCGGCTTCGCGCGAACGCGGAATCGACGTAAACGGCTCGCCGGTGATCGGCGACACGTTGTCGAAGTACTCACCGCCCGCGGGCTTCACCCATTCGCCGCCGATAAAATTCGCATACTGCTTCTTGTACGGGAATTCGGTGGTCAGAAATTGCATCTCTGCGTGATTCATCTGTGTGCTCCTCACATGTTGAATGGGCTATATTCGGCGCGATATTTCGCTTGGCCGCGACAGGCAAGAGCCAGAAGCGTGCCAGTGCACCGGACTGGTGATCCACGCACGCACAGCAGGCACTCACGCACGGCGTAATGCGGTACGCTGTTCAATCAGTGCGGGGCGAACGTCCTGTTTCTGAGCAATGTGCGCAGCGTTGTTCATTAATTGAGCAGGGGTTGAGCAAGCGCAGCGCGCTCGCCGATACGCTTTGGGCAGGGCAGGTCGCGGATCCGTTCGGCATAGGAATTGCGTGCCCTCTCGCCTTACCAATCGATATTCCGTTTGTGTAGATCCGGTATGACGATAGCCACTTCAAGCGAACGCCTGTCAGATCCGACGCTCACGCCGCAGCCTAGCTTTCGCGTGCAGACCCGTGTCGCTCACGATGCGGACGAGCAGGCGCGCAGTCTTCACGGCTGGAGCCAGACTTACGACCAGTTGACCGCGGGATGTTTCGTCGGCGGCCTGACGGAGTTGTGCCTCGACCACATGCAGGTGTTCGTCGAAACGACCAGCCACACGCTGCGGCAAACCTGCGAAGTGCAAAAAGACGCGTACTGGTTCGGCATTCCGACGTGCCCCGCGGGTTCGGGACGCATCGACGCCCAGGTGATCGCGGGCGACGCACTCGCGTTCCGTCCGGGCGGGATCGAATTCGAGCTGCTGACTTCGGCGGGTTACGAGATTTTTGGGGTAGTGGTGAAGGGCGACGTGCTGCGCCGTTACGCGGAAGAGGTCGAGCGCGTCGGTCTCGCCGATCATGTGCCGAACACAGAGGTCGTGCCGATCGGCATGGCGCGCAAGGCGCAGTTGTGCGCATCATTGCGCGGGTTGCTCGACGACGGTGCGGCGAATGGTGCGCCTCTCTCCTCGTTCGCGCGCAACAATCTGCAGGCGTCGGTGCTGGCGTCGCTGTTCGACGTCGGTGCGTTGCCGGCCTCGGAGCCGGCGGCGATGCCGGCGCGGCCGCGTCGTCAGTCGATCGTGTCGGAAGCGCGCGAGTACGTGCTGGTCAATCGCGAACGCGCGGTAAACGTGCCGGAGTTGTGTGAACGGCTGCATGTGAGCCGCCGCACGCTGCAGTACTGCTTTCAGGACGTGCTTGGGATGGCGCCCGCCACCTATTTGCGGGCGATTCGCCTGAACGGCGCGCGGCGCGATCTTTCGAATGCATCGGGCGAATCGCGCTCGGTGCAGGATGTCGCGGCGGCGTGGGGCTTCTGGCATCTGAGCCAGTTCGCCACCGACTACCGCAAGCTCTTCGGCATGCGGCCGTCGGATACGTTGAAGGCCGCAAGCGGCCCGCTAGTCTGACCTGCTGCGCCACAACCGCTTCGCTGATTTTGCTTCAGGCAGGCGTTGCTCTCACTTGCGCAGCAGCCGCAACCCGTTCGCCACCACCAGCAGACTTGCGCCCACATCGGCGAACACGGCCATCCACATCGTGCCCAGACCGATCACGGTCAGCACGAGGAACACGCTCTTGATCCCGAGCGCCAGCGTGATGTTTTGCACCAGCACCGAATGCGTGGCCTTCGACAGCCGAATGAACGACGGAATCTTGCGCAGATCGTCGTCCATCAGCGCGACGTCGGCGGTTTCGATTGCCGTGTCGGTGCCCATCGCGCCCATTGCGAAGCCGATGTCGGCGCGAGCCAGCGCGGGCGCGTCGTTGATGCCGTCGCCGACCATGCCGACGGTCGCGCCCTGCGACGACCACTGCGCAACCGCGTTCAGCTTGTCATCCGGCAACTGGTTGCCGCGCGCTTCGTCGATACCGACTTGCTGTGCAATTGCGGCGGCGGTATGCGGGTTGTCGCCGGTGAGCATCGCCGTGCTTACGCCGAGGCGATGCAAGTCGGCGATGGCGGCGCGGCTCGTCTCCTTCACCGTATCGGCGACCGCGAAGAGGGCCAGCACGCGCTCGGCGTCCACCAGCATCACGACGGTTTTGCCTTGGCTCTCGAGTTCATCGAGCCGGGCTTCCAGCGCTCCCGAGCAGCGGCCGAGTTCTTCGACCAGCCGATGATTGCCGAGCCAGTACGGCAAGCCGTCGATCTCGCCGCGCACGCCGCGGCCCACGAGCGCCTCGAAGGCGTCGACGGTGATATTGGCGATGCCGTCAGTCTTCGCCTTTGCAGCGATCGCCAGCGATACAGGATGATCGGAGCGTCCCGCGAGACTCGCGGCAAGCGTCCGGCTACGGACGACGTCCACATCGGCGAACAGCTCGAACTCGGTTTGCACGGGCTTGCCGTGGGTGATCGTGCCGGTTTTGTCGAGCGCGAGCCAGGCCAGCTTGCGGCCCTGCTCGAGGTAGACGCCGCCTTTGATCAGAATGCCTTTGCGTGCCGCCGCGGCGAGACCGCTGACGATGGTCACCGGCGTCGATATCACGAGCGCGCAGGGGCAGGCGATCACCAGCATCACCAGCGCCTTGTAGACCCACGCCTGCCAGGCTCCGCCGAACAGCAGTGGCGGCACGACCGCTACAGCGAGAGCAACGGCGAACACGACTGGCGTATACACGCGGGCGAACTGATCCACGAAACGTTGCGTCGGCGCCTTCGCGCCTTGGGCTTCCTCGACCGCGTGGATGATGCGCGCGAGCGTCGTGTTGCTCGCGGCAGCCGTGACGCGGTAGTCGAACGAGCCCGCCTGGTTGATCGTGCCGGCGAACACGGGCTCACCGACGGTCTTGTCGACCGGCAGGCTTTCGCCGGTGATCGGCGCCTGGTCCACGCTCGAGCGGCCCGTCACGACCTCGCCGTCGAGCGCGATTCGCTCGCCCGGCTTCACGCGCACCACCGCGCCGAGCGCGATCGATTTGAGGTCGGTGAGGCGCCAGCTGCCGTCGGGCTGCTGCACGCTCGCCTGTTCGGGCGTGAGCTGCATCAGGCCCTGGATCGCATTGCGGG
>DASVNP010000132.1:0-1816 GCA_036383775.1 Paraburkholderia sp.
AACTTCCGCTGAGAGCGTCCCCATGTACACGCAATCCCTGGATATCCCCGGCAATGTCGCCCCGCTCGACGCGGCAGCGAGTTCGCCCGAGCAGTCGCAATTCGACGCGGTCATGGCCGCCGACGGCAAGATCGAAGCGCAGGACTGGATGCCTGAGGCCTACCGCAAGACGCTGGTGCGGCAAATCTCGCAGCACGCGCATTCTGAGATCGTCGGCATGCTGCCGGAAGGCAACTGGATTTCCCGCGCGCCCAGCCTGAAGCGCAAGGCGATCCTGCTGGCCAAAGTGCAGGACGAAGCCGGCCACGGTCTCTATCTATATAGCGCGGCCGAAACGCTCGGCGTATCGCGCGATCAGCTGATTGCCGCGTTGCACTCGGGCAAAGCCAAATATTCGAGCATCTTCAATTACCCGACGCCCACGTGGGCGGACGTCGGCGTGATCGGCTGGCTGGTGGACGGCGCGGCGATCATGAATCAGATTCCGCTGTGCCGCTGCACTTACGGCCCTTATGCCCGCGCAATGATCCGCATCTGCAAGGAAGAGTCGTTCCATCAGCGCCAGGGCTTCGACGCGCTGATGTCGATGATGAGCGGCACCGAAGCGCAACGCGAGTTGGTCCAGCAAGCTGTGAACCGCTGGTGGTGGCCGGTGCTGATGATGTTCGGTCCGAGCGACAAAGACTCGATCCACAGCAACCAGTCGTCGAAATGGGGCATCAAGCGCATCTCGAACGACGATCTGCGACAGAAATTCGTCGACGCTACGGTCGACCAGGCCAAGGTGCTCGGCGTCACGCTGCCGGACCCTGATCTGAAGTGGAACGAAGCGCGCGGCCAGCACGACTACGGCGACATCGACTGGGAAGAGTTCTGGCGCGTCGTGAATGGCGACGGCCCGTGCAACCGCGAACGCCTCGCGACCCGCGTGAAAGCACACGACGACGGCGCCTGGGTACGCGAAGCCGCCCTTGCCCATGCCGAAAAGCAGCGCCAGCGCGCGCAACAGCAAGCTGCCTAACCGCGGCGACAAGCCAGGAAGAAACAGCAACCACATTTCATGAGATCGGGTAGGCGCTAAAGCGCTAACTCCGATCGACCGCTTTGCATGGGACCGGACTAAGCGCTAAAGCGCTAACTCCGGTCGACACAGGAGATCAGCGATGAACAAGGAATGGCCGATTTGGGAAGTCTTCGTGCGCAGCAAGCAGGGACTCGACCATAAACACTGCGGCAGCCTGCATGCCGCCGACGCGCCGATGGCGCTGCGCATGGCGCGCGACGTCTACACGCGCCGCCAGGAAGGCGTGAGCATCTGGGTGGTGCCGTCGTCGGCAATCACGGCGTCCGCGCCGGAAGACAAGGCTGAGCTGTTCGAACCGGCTGGCGACAAGATTTACCGCCACCCGACGTTCTACACGCTCCCCGACGAAGTCAACCACATGTAAGCGCGGCCATGACCATCACGCCCCAACATCTGCAGTACGTGCTGCGCCTCGCGGATACCGCGCTGATCCTCGGTCAGCGCAATGCCGAGTGGTGCGGTCACGGCCCGATCCTCGAAGAGGACATCGCGCTGTCGAACATGAGTCTGGATCTGATCGGTCAGGCGCGCCTGCTGTACACGCACGCCGCCTCGCTGGAACAGCAACTCACCGGCAAAAGCCGCACGGAAGATGACTACGCGTACTTCCGCGCGGAGCGCGAGTTCGCCAACTACACGCTGGCCGAGTTGCCGCATTACGGCCCGCTCGCCGGCACGGCGCAAGCCGAGAAGGACTACGCCGTCACGATCGTGCGCAATTTCCTGTACTCG
>DASVNP010000133.1:0-6801 GCA_036383775.1 Paraburkholderia sp.
GAATCGATCGCGCCGCAACGCGAGACGCCCCTCAGCTCGTCCATGACACGCGGCGTGGCGCCTCGGGTCAGCGAGAAGATTATGGCGTCGGCGCGCTGGCTGGAGGCAAACGTGGATCGTCCCATCTCTATCGACGACGCCGCGCAGGTCGCAGCGATGAGCGGGCGCAACTTCCTGCGGCGTTTCAAGAGCGAAATCGGCATCACACCCTCCGACTATCTGCTTCGCGCGCGCCTGAACATAAGCTGTCGGATGCTCGTCGAATCACGTTTGCCGGTCGACAAAATCGCCCGGCGCTGCGGGATCGGCAGCGGCGGTCAGTTGGCCAAACTGTTCAGGAAATATCTGGCGACGACACCCACCGACTACCGGATGCGCGAGGAGGCGCCTCCGGGCAGCATCCTGATGCGTGCGCGGCGCGACTCGACAAAGCAGTCTGGGACGGTATCCGAGCGGTAGTCACCGCCATTCCTGTCGACTCAGTCGCTGGCCATTGGAACGGGAGCTATGGCGGAGGACTCGCCGGATCATCGTGTAGTGAATGTCTCCGATCCGGGCGTAGCCGACGTTCGAATGCCCGACCGACGACGCTGACTAACGTCTATTGTTGGCCGTACGGAGACCTGGCCGCTTCGCGATTGCCACGCACGGCCGCTGGTCCTTCGTTCGGAGGCGGATGTCCCGACGTCGATGGAGTCGGCCCGATCAGCTCTCCCGTAGCCGTTGACACGTAATGCGTTCTGCGATTAACGTGCGGCCTGACGCCGTCAGTTGACTTCGATGGATACTGCCCGGGTGTACGTCCGGTACCGCGATGAAATTCGATAGTCTACCTGATCATCCCCGTGATAATCGGGATCCGGAGTGTAGTAAACAACCTTGCCGAGCACCGTCGTGCCGTCACACGGAGCGGTCATTGTCGCTGTATTGGTGAGCTGGAACGATTCGTTCTTTACTTCGACGTGCCCGTGCGCCGGTTCGCGGATAAACGTCAGGTCGGGCGCCTGTCCGGCGACGCATTCCTTGCTCCACGTCGCATGCCACGACAGCTTCACTTCCTTGCCTCCCGTAGTCGTAACCCGCTTCGACACGCTGTCGGTTCGTGCCGCTGCAGCGGGAGCCGAGGCGGTCCCCGCTGGCGACCGGACCGCCGCAGCCGCTCCCGACGCGTGCACGGCCCGAGCCGCCGTTGGTATGGCGGCTCCCGTATAGTGCAGATCCTGGATTTCCGCCTCCGCGCTGTCCGGCCAGACAAGCGACGGCGTCACGTGCCCGACGAGCACCCCGAAACCAACCGCCGTGCGCACGTAACGTGTCTGGCCTGCCGTCAGGTCGAAGCTGATCTTCCGTTCGACTTCGGTGGTGGTGACGACGGTGTAGGTCCCCGGCGGCTCGTCGACGTAAAAGAAGCCCCCTGGCGTCGAACGTCCGACGACCTGGCCGTTGAGCCGGATCTCCGGCTGGATCGCTGCACCGAGTACCGATGCGGATCTCAGGAAATAGAGGCGCCCGAGATTTGCGTCCAGCGTCGGAATCGATCCGGCAACATCGTGGAAGGTCGGTCCCGATGCGCAAGCCGCAAGGAGCAGCAGGCTGCCCGCGCCGGCCAGGGCCTGGCAGGTTCGTCTCATGAAAAAATCCCCGTATCTTTCTAATTGATTTGTCTTGACGACGTGCGATTTTCCGTTATCAGTCAACGTGGCGCCAGTGAAATGTGGGGACGAACGTAGGTGGAGATGAGCGCGGCGTGTCGCCCGCGGCGAATACGCTTCTGAAAGCAAGGGATTCGCGACGGGCTACGCCCCTCGCAGCCCGCTATAGGACCATTGACCTGATAGGACTGGAAAATGCCGTCGACGGATCGGATCAGGTCCTCGTGATCTGCCGTTGCCCATACGAGGTTCTCCATTTCCGGGGCGACGGCCTTTTCGTGCGGGCGTTTTAGCTCGCCGGCGGTCGAGAGAATCACTTTGCTGAGCCCATGAAGGAGGCGGTCTGAATCGATCTGTGAAACCTCCTTGTCGGACGCAAAGGCGCTCCACGAGAACTTCTCGGTGACGCGGCGAATGTAGTCCGGGAAGCCGTCGCTGACCATGGCGATACGCCAGTTGACTTCGTTATCGAGGGCCGGCTCAAACGCGTCGGCCGCAGCCTGCACGATCTCCTGACGCGCGTCCCGGCCGGGCCGAGGCAACTTGACCTGTTCCAACTGGCGGTACGCGCCGCTCATCCTGCTGTCGCCGTGGCCGGGCTTCCAGGTGCCGCCACGTACCCGGAGCGCTTGCTCCTTCCTTCTCAAAAGGTGTCCGTTTCGGCGGGTCAACTTCACTGCACTATCCGCTCCACTTTTGAAATAGCCAGAGAAGCTCACTCAAGCGCACCGCCAGGAATCGGTGGTTGACTATTGCCGGTTGCTCCCCATAGAAAAATAAACAATCCGCAAACCTTTGCTTTTGGTTTTCGAGGGGTTCCCCGGGCTTCAGCAAATCCACGACGCGGTCGTAATGCCGGATGCATAGGTATTGCATGACATCAGAAGCGGACCATTCCGGGCACCGTTGTCCGCGGACACGCGGCCTGGAGAGGATCGGTCGCTCATTTTGATTTTCCTCTTTGTCATTGGAATCCGTATGACGAATCTCAGAAATTTGACCGTCAAAGCGAAGCTTTGGTCGGGCTTCGGCGTGCTCGCTGCGCTCGTGCTGATCGTTTCAGGGTTGGCCGTAAAGTCGCTGAATGATTCGAGCGAGCGGTTTGCCGGGTATGTCTCGGGCATCAACGCGCGCGCCGACATGGCTGCCCGCGTTCGAACGGCCGTGGACAGACGCGCCATTGCGGCACGCAATATGGCCCTGGCCACCAGACCGGAAGATTTCCAGGTGGAGAAGGCAGCCGAAGCGCAGGCCCAGGATGACGTCCAGTCGCGCCTCGAAAAGCTCAACGAAATGATTGCGAGTGCTACGGATACCAGCGAGAAAGCGCGCAGTCTCGTGGCCGAGATCAACCGGATTGAGACAGCCTATAGCCCGGTTGCAAAAGGAATTGTCGCGCTTGCTGTTGCCAACAGGCGGGACGAGGCTGTCGCCAGGATCAACAATGAATGCAGGCCGCTTCTGGCTGCCCTGGTCAAAGCGATAAACGACTATACGACGTACACGCATGGGCGCGCGGAGCAGATGGTCCAGCAAGACGTCGACCACTTCGCGAATCAGCGCATTGTGCTCATGGTCATCTCTCTGGTCGCCGTATTTGTGGCCATAGCGGCTGGCGTGCTGATCGTACGCAGCTTGACACGCGCGCTGGGGGCCGAGCCCCGCGCCTTGAGCGAGGTCACGCAACGTGTCGCCGAGGGTGATCTCAGCCCCGTCAGGGGCGCGAAAGAAGCTCCTGCCGGCAGCGTGCTGGCATCAATGGGTGTGATGCAGGGGAGTCTGGTCCGGCTGATCGGCGAGGTTCGCACGGCCGCAGACAGCATTGCGACCGGCTCAAGCCAGATCGCATCGGGCAATGTGGACCTGTCATCCCGAACCGAACAGCAGGCGTCATCGTTGCAGGAGACGGCCGCCAGCATGGAGGAACTGACCACAACCGTTAGACAGAACGCGGAGAACGCGCAGCAGGCAAGCGGCCTGTCGGCAAATGCCTCGGAAGTCGCCCGGAAGGGCAAGGAGGTGGTAAACAAGGTAGCCGATACGATGGGCGCTATCAGCCAGAGTTCGACGAAAATCGCCGACATCACGGGCATCATCGAAGGCATTGCCTTCCAGACCAACATCCTCGCGTTGAACGCAGCGGTCGAAGCCGCGCGCGCGGGTGAGCAGGGACGCGGGTTCGCCGTGGTCGCGACCGAAGTGCGCAACCTCGCGCAGCGCTCGTCCAGCGCGGCGAAGGAAATCAAGGATCTGATCAATACTTCCGTGCAGCGGATCCACGATGGCTCGGCCCTTGCCGGCGACGCTGGAAAAACGATGGCGGAGGTCACGCAGGCCATCGCACGCGTGACCGACATCATGGGCGAAATTGCTGCTGCGTCGGGGGAGCAAAGTCGCGGTATTGAGCAAGTCAATCAGGCGATCACGCAGATGGACGAAGTGACCCAGCAAAACGCGGCGCTAGTGGAGGAAGCGGCGGCCGCTTCGCAATCGCTCGAAAGTCAGGGGCGGCAACTGAATCAGGCGATTTCGTTCTTCCGTCTGGATTCCCGTGCACTCGACCCTTCCGCAAAAGCGACGGTATCTGTTGATGTTCGTTAATTCCGCTGGCCATGCTCACACGGCATTTGCTAGCGCAAGAAGCGTCTAGACGAGCGTGCAAAAGCTGGGGAAGCTCCCAAGGAGAGCTGCTTGTGCTTCCGGTCGCAGCAGCGGTTTCGTGTGGAGTAGGCTGATCGGTCTCGCAACGGAGAGAGCAAACCATGCGGTTGATCATCGAGCAAGGTTGGCCGACGAAGACAATGATACGGTCGAGGAAGGTGACTTATTCGCACATTTGCAGTGGGGACGTGCTTTCAGGTTTCCTCCGCAATGCGGTTTTGACCGGGTGGGTCGTCGGACGACTTTGACAGGAAGTCCGCCCGATAGCCAGCTTGCGGATTCTCGTGTCGCACGGATAGTCGGTAGCGGACTGCCGTCACATTCAGTGCGTCGGGACGCGATTCCGCGTGGCCGCGCATTCGGCTGCCTGTTGTGCGAGCAGGCGCCGCATCATCACCAGCAGTTCAGGCACCTCGATGGGCTTGCGCAGAAAGCCGTCATACCGCACAAAGGCGGGCGGGCTCGGCTCGGCCGACACCAGGATAAAGACCGTGTCAGCCAGAGCGGGCGTGTTCCGGATGCGGTGGCAGAGCGCACTGCCTGACATGACCGGCATGCGCCAGTCGGCTACGACGATGTCGACGGCGGTCGCCGTCAGGATCGCCAACGCCTCCTGGCCATCGCCAGCGGCCTTCACCTCAAATCCATCGTTCTCGCAGCAGATTGCCCATGCCGCCAGGGTCCCAGGTTCATCGTCAACCAGCAGCACGGTCGTCATTTGCCTCTCCCCCTGGCCGGTATCCGTCGCAGTGTCCGAGCCGCAATGCGTATCGCCGGCGAACGCTCACGCACTGCCTGTTATCGAAAGGCGACATGTGGTTCGACTGAACGGTATCTTTCTACATGCTAATAAATTCGTCGTACTTTTGAAGGTTCGATTTTCGACCAATGTTGAGATCCGCTGCCGTGCGATGGCCTCAAGGAACGCCGTGCGCTTTGCCCCAGTCCGGCGCCTTCCTGTCCGGCTGATCAGATGATGGAGCGCCCGGCTCGCCTCAGCCGGCGTCGGGAGTACGAATTCCCGAACCGCGCAGAAACCGTCGGCGCCTCCGGCGTTAGCGCAGGAAGTGCTCGAACACGTCGAAGGAGACCGGCTTGATCAGCCGCGCATCAAACGACACGGGTCCGTCGCTACGGTCGTACTCGACAAAGCCGATGAGCGCGACGATCCGGTTGTGTTGCGGCGCCCGCTGCGCGCATGGCGCGACACACCTGAAAGCGGTCCATGTCTGTGAGCGAGATGTCCAGAAAGTGAGTTCAGGTATTTCGCGCCCGGCAGCTTCCAGCGCGCATCGTCCGGTATGGGCAACGAGCGGCTGGTGACCATGGTCGGAGACGATTGCAGCGAGCACGTCTACCGTGTCCCGGTGGTCATCGACAAGCCGGACTTTCATGAAGCCTCCGGATAGGGCGTAATCCCGAGCGCCATCTCTGCGCGCGAAGCACTGAGCAGCGCGAAGCCGGGAAAGCTGGGTGTCAGGCGATGCCGCAGCGGTTCACCGACTGGATGCAGCGCCATCTCACGCAGGGAATCGAACGAAGGCCTGCCAGGATGGCCGCCGCAGTCGCGGTTTCGTGAAAGGCGTGATTCCCGGATCTCAGCGGCGAGCCTGACGGAAAACCGACCAGCAATCAGGTCGGCCGGATACGGGCCGCCCGCCTGTGACGAAGCTGGCGCTCATCGGCTTCTCCAACGATATCGCGTGGCCTGCCAGAACACAGGTACAACGGACGCGGGGATATTCGACTCGCGGTATATGTGTGCTTACAACACAGGCAAATATTTCCGTCTGACGTTTTAATTGTTGATAGCGGCAACTTCTGAAAAGAAAACGCCAACGGCATGGTGCAGATCAGGAAAATGGGTAATTTGCCGATAATGCATCGATGAGGCGGTAGAATCTCCGGCGCGTTCGCCGGCCGGATCCGGGATGTCTGGTTTCTGAAAGCAACTTCGCCACCGGCTGGCACCGCCCAGGTGGGGCCGGATTTTCCAGAACGATTTGGAGGTGGGAGTGGGGTGGGGACCATAACGAAAAACAAGCAGGCGCTTCTGCCCCGGGCGGCTCGCCTGTGGCGCAGCGAGCTGGCGCCACTTTCGATTATTTGCGGCGGGCTGTTCGTCGCACTGCTGATGATCACCTTATGCGCGACGGTGCTGTACCAGGCACGCCTCGATGCGATGGAACGCGCCCGTGAGACTTCGCGCAACCTGGCACTGATCGCCGAGCGCGATATCGAACGCAATTTCGAACTATACGCGCTGTCGCTGCAGGCGGCTGTCGATGGCATGCGCGATCCGGCTGTGCAGGCATTGCCGCCCGGCCTGCGCCGGCAGGTGCTGTTCGACCGGGCCGCGACTGCGAAATATCTTGGGGCGATGCTGGTGCTGGACGCGTCGGGCAACATCGTCATCGACTCCGGCAGCGATGTGCCGCGCGACGGTAATTTCTCGGATCGAAAGTATTTCACCGTCCAGCGCGACAAT
>DASVNP010000134.1:0-21517 GCA_036383775.1 Paraburkholderia sp.
CTGATCGGATGCCGCGACGGATGCGGTACGAAATAGTACGGGCTCTCGTTTTGACCGCTCATTCTTGATTCTCCACTTCAGTCCAGTTGTTCCGGAATCTCCGGCTGTATCTTCGGCGGCGCGTCGATACCGCACCGCTTCGCTCTAATTCGGGGGCCCTGCTCTGCCCGGTACTACGTTCGCGTCAATCACAGCAAGCGCATCAACCCACTACCGCGCGCACAACCAGAATCAGCACCGCGATAAAGACCGCCGCGCAAATCACCGCTGCCGCGATCACGTGCAGCGGGTTCAGCTGCGTAGCGTCCGCTTCCAGATCGCGACGTTTGCGCACGCCGAAAAACGACCAGAGCACGGCACGCATCGACTGGCCGAAACTGCTCTTGCGCGGGTTGCCGCCGTTATCGCTCATTCTGTTTCGTCTTCCTTCGCCTGTGCGACGCGCGTCATCAGGCGGGATTGGCGGTGGTTGCCGCCGCATTGGCCGTGGGCGCAGCGCCTCCGGCCGTCGCCGCTGCCGGCGTATTCAATTCAAAGAACGTGTACGACAACGTGATCGTTTTCACGTCCTTCGGCAACTTCGGATCGACCACGAACACCACCGGCATCCGCTTGGTCTGATTCGCCGTCAAGGTTTGCTGCGTAAAACAAAAACACTCGATCTTCTTGAAGTACTCGGTCGCCTGCTTCGGCGCGTAGCTCGGAATGGCTTGCGCCTGAATCGTGCGCGCCTGTTCGTTGCTGACCTCGTACATCACCGTCGTCACTTCACCCGGATGCACGTCGAGACTGCGCTGCTCCGGCTTGAAACCCAGCGGGCCGCGCGCGTTCGCATCGAATTCGATCGAAATCGTGCGGCTCATGTCGACCTGCGTATTCCTCGCCTCGCGCGCCGTGGCATCACGCTGCACGAGGTTGTTGATGCCGGTGATCTGGCAAATCGCGCGGTACATCGGCACCAGCGCGAAACCAAAACCGAACATCATCAACGCGACGATGAACAGCTTGATCAGCATCGAACGGTTAAAAGAGCGGTCGGCCTGAGCCGGCGGTTGCGTCGACATCTCAATCCTCAACAAACCTGCAAACCGGATTCCAACGGTGCGTCAGGTGAAAAACCACTGCTTGATGATGACGCTCGCGAAAAAGACCGCCGCGATGGCGAACATCACAAGACCAATCCGCCTGTTGCCTGCGCGAATCTGCTCCGGCGTACGTCGTTCCTGTGGATTGCGCGTCATGCTCGACTTTCTGAATACATTGCGTGACTACTGGCTTGCAGCCGCCGTGTGGTAGCTGCCCGGTGCCGGCAGCGGCTAATGCGCGCCGCCGGAACCGCTTACCTCACCGACAACCGATTACTCGACGGTCGGCGGATGTTCGAACGTGTGGAACGGGGCCGGGCTCGGCACGGTCCATTCGAGGCCCGTTGCGCCGTCCCACGGCTTGTCGCCAGCCTTTTCGAGTTCGCCGCCGCCACGATAGGCCGGCAGCGCAACCGCGAACAGGAAGTAGACCTGCGCCAGACCGAAGCCAAATGCGCCGATCGAGATGACCTGGTTCCAGTCCGTGAACTGTGCCGGGTAGTCAGCATAACGACGCGGCATACCTGCGAGACCGACGAAGTGCATCGGCAGGAACGCGAGGTTGAAGAAGAACAGCGATGCCCAGAAGTGGATCTTGCCGCGCGTCTCGTTGTACATCCAGCCGGTCCACTTCGGCGCCCAGTAGTACCAGCCGGAGAACAGCGCGAACAGCGAGCCCGCCACCAGCACGTAGTGGAAGTGCGCCACCACGAAATAAGTCCCGTGATACTGGATGTCGAGCGGAGCCATTGCCAGCATGAGGCCCGACAGACCGCCGAACGTGAACACGATCAGGAAGCCCACCGCGAACAGCATCGGCGTTTCGAAGCTGAGCGAACCGCGCCACATCGTCGCGACCCAGTTGAACACCTTCACGCCCGTCGGCACGGCGATCAGCATGGTTGCGTACATGAAGAACAGCTGGCCCGTCACCGGCATGCCGGTTGCGAACATGTGGTGCGCCCAGACCATGAACGACAGAATCGCGATCGACGAAGTTGCGTACACCATCGAGCTATAGCCGAACAGCGGCTTGCGCGAGAACGCCGGGATCACCTGCGACACAATCCCGAACGCCGGCAAGATCATGATGTACACCTCGGGGTGCCCGAAGAACCAGAAGATGTTCTGGTACATGACCGGGTCGCCGCCGCCTGCCGCGTTGAAGAACGACGTACCGAAGTGGCGGTCGAACAGCACCATGGTGATCGCGCCTGCCAGAACCGGCATCACGGCGATCAGCAGGTACGCGGTGATCAGCCACGTCCAGACGAACATCGGCATCTTCATCAGCGTGAGGCCGGGTGCGCGCATGTTCAGGATCGTCACGACGATGTTGATCCCGCCCATGATCGACGAAGCACCCATCAAGTGGACCGCGAAAATCGCGAAGTCCATGCCCGGGCCCATCTGCGTCGACAGCGGCGCATACAGCGTCCAGCCCGCGGCGGTCGCGCCGCCCGGCGAGAAGAACGAACCAACCAGCAGGACCGCCGCCACCGGCAGCAGCCAGAAGCTGAAGTTGTTCATGCGCGCGAACGCCATGTCCGACGCGCCGATCTGCAGCGGCACCATCCAGTTCGCGAAGCCGACGAAGGCCGGCATGATCGCGCCGAACACCATGATCAGGCCGTGCATGGTGGTCAGCTGATTGAAGAACTCCGGGCGCATGATCTGCAGGCCCGGCTCGAACAGCTCGGCACGGATCATCAGCGCCATCACGCCCCCGGAGAGGAACATGGTGAACGAGAAGATCAGGTACAGCGTACCGATGTCCTTGTGATTGGTTGCGAAAAGCCAACGGCGCCAGCCATGCGGCGTTTCGTGGGCATGGTCGCCGTGCACGTGCTCGTGGCCCGCGACTACATCGTGTCCGATGCTAGACATGACAATCTCCTAAAGCGAATTCTGCGGTGCTGACCATGAACACGTCAGGCGGCCGGGCTGATCTGAACGCGCCGGGCTTCTTTCGCGTCGGTGCCGCCCGTGATCGTTTCCGGCTTCTTCAAAATAATATGGTCTTCGGCAATGCCGGCTGCTTTCAGCGCGTCGCGCACGGCTTCGGCGCGGCTCTTTGCAAGCTTCGCGTTGACGTCGGCCGAACCGGTGGCGTCGGTGAAGCCCGACAGCGTGAATTTCGCGTCCGGATGCGCCTTCGCGTAGGCGGCCGCCGCGTCGACCGCCGCTTTCGCGTCAGCCGGCAGCGTGCTCTTGCCGGTGTCGAAGTAGATGCTGGCCGGGAGTGCCGCTTGCGTTGCCGCGCTGTCCGAGCCCGCCGCAGCCGCTTGCGCGCCCGAAGCTGCCGCACCCGCAGCCGCCTCTGCGCCGCTCGCTGCCGCGCCGGCATCGGCCAGATGGTTGCCGCCTTCCGGCAGCTTGCCGTTACGCGCATCCGCAACCTGCTTCGGCTGGAGAATATCGCCGGTGTGGTTACCCCACGAGTTACGTTCGAACGTCACGACCGAGGCGATTTCCACGTCGTTCAACGTAGGCGCCCACGAAGGCATTGCGTTCTTGCCCTTCAGCACCAGGCTGA
Organism: Paraburkholderia sp.; assembly: GCA_036383775.1. Classification (GTDB taxonomy): domain Bacteria; phylum Pseudomonadota; class Gammaproteobacteria; order Burkholderiales; family Burkholderiaceae; genus Paraburkholderia. The sequence continues at coordinate 3,622 of DASVNP010000134.1, forward strand.
CGTGCTCGGCGATCGCGCCGTTGGCGATCTTGCTGCCGTCGAGCGCCGGGAATGCGCCCACGCCCTTGCCGTTCGGCTGGTGGCAAACCGCGCAGTTCGCCGAGTACACCTTGCCGCCGCGCTCCATCAACTCGGCCAGCGTGTAGGTCTTGTTCGGATCGTCCTGGCCAGCGGCCATTTTCTGCTTCTGCACATCGACCCACTTCGCGTAGTCGTCTGTGGACAGCACTTCGACCACCACCGGCATGAACGCGTGTTCCTTGCCGCACAGCTCGGTACAGAAGCCGCGGAACGTGCCGGTCTTCTCAGCCTTGAACCACGTGTCGCGCACAAAACCCGGGATCGCGTCCTGCTTCACGCCGAAGGCCGGCACGTACCAGGAGTGGACCACGTCGTTCGCGGTGGTGATGATGCGGACTTTTTTGCCGACGGGGACGACCAGCGGATTGTCCACCTCCTGCAGATACGTGGTGGAAATCGGCTGGCGGCCATCGGTTTCGGCACGCGGCGTGGCCAGCGTGGACAGGAAGCTGATGCCCTCGCCCGGACCCTTCACGTAGTCGTAGCCCCATTTCCACTGATAGCCAGTGACCTTGACGGTCAGGTCGGCGTTCGTGGTGTCTTTCATCGCCACGACGGTCTTGGTGGCGGGCAGCGCCATCAGCACGACGATGATGAACGGCACGATCGTCCAGATGATTTCGACGGTGGTGCTTTCGTGGAAATTCGCAGCCTTATGGCCTTTCGATTTGCGGTGAGCAAAGATCGAATAGAACATCACGCCGAACACGCCGACGAAGATCACCAGGCAAAGAACCAGCATGAACATGTGGAGGCTGAAGAGCTCCTCAGCGATTTTTGTCGCAGGCGGCTGGAGATTGATCTCGTTGACGGCAGGGCCGCCCGGAACATCGCCCACTGCCAGGGCGGCACCGGCGAAAAGCAGTCCGCTCATCGCCAGCACGCCCATGAGGGCTCGCTTGATTGTTTTCATAGCTTCCTTACCCAAAATTTCCATTCAAACCCTCGACCCCGCCGGCAGGCTCTCTCGCGCTCCCCCTTGAACGCCGCGCGGCTGCACACATCTAACAGCGTGTGAGCCACATACGCAATTCACCTGCGAACTGCGCGCGCCGATACTGCGCGAGATGTTGCCCGATCATGATCGTCTGGCCGCGCGAGACCAGTTTGATCCGGTCACGCGGCGTTGCGCCCGCCTCGATCCGCACCCAGCGCGGATTGAACTCGAACTGCGTGAGCTGCTCGGCGCTGACCTGCTCGATGACGAGCCGGTTCTGAAACAACCGGACGCGCTCGTAATCCACAGCATGCCGTGCATAGATGGCAAATGCGATGCCCACCGCCAGCAATTCGATCCCGGTGAACGGCAACACCAGCCAGGCGCCGACCAGGAACAGCATGAAAGCAATTACCAGCGAGACCAACGCAAGCGATACATAGAAACATACGAACTGTCGCGGTGATATCGAGCAGTTGCGTTTCATGGTCCAGTCTTTGAGAACTGGTTCTGAACCCGCCAGCAGATCTGATGCTCCCATCGCTGCCTCCTGCCGATCGTCACCAGGCACCGCCAGCGGCCGCTCCTGCGTCCCCTTGCGTTTTTCCTATCCCGGGGCCGCCCGATCACCGCCGTGCATCTTATCTTGTTGCCTTGCGCCGCAAACCCGTCGTCCCATATTTGGGGGGTCCGGGCGACAAACTGACGCATTATAGGCGCGATCCATGGCATCCACAAGCAAGCCTCAATTGCCCCACAAGCCCGGCGCGACAAGCCTCCGCGCCGTTTTGACACTGCTTTTGCGGGTCTTTTGAAGCGGTAATTTCAGACATAACAGATGTCCTCTTTACCACCCCGTTGATTCCTCACCGGCTCCTCGACGAACCCCGTCCGATATCCTCGATTCGCACAATGCCATGACCTTCGGCCGTGGTACGCGGCACGGCTTTCCATGCGTGTCCGTAGATCACCTCGAAGGTCAGCGCGATCGTGCCGTCGGCGCGCCGGCGGGCTTCGAGCGCCGCCAGCAAAGCCTTGTGCAGCCTACGCGCGGCAGCGCTCGACGACCCTTCCCGCTCGAACGGATACGCGCCCCAGCGGCGCACGTCCGCGAGCAGCGACTCGGGCGACTTATAGGTGATGGTGAGGACTTCCTGGTCCATCACGGGGATCTCGAAGCCGCTTTCGACCAGCATGTCGCCAAGATCATGCATGTCGACAAAGTCAATCACATGCTTGCGCGACGCGACGCCGTGCGCGGCCTCGATCTCGGCGTAGGCGCCGCGCAACTCCTTGAGCGAGTCGGGACCGAGCGTGCTGAACATCAGCAAGCCGTTGACTTTCAGCACACGCTGCCATTCGGGAAACACGAGATCGGGCCGCGAGTGCCAATGCAGCGCGAGATTGGACCAGATGAATTCGAAGGCGCCGGCCGCGAACGGCAGCGCCGAAAAGTCGGCTTGCGCGAATCTCGGACCGCGAGCGCCGAGCGCCTTGCCGAGCGTGGCCGGCAGAAAGCGCCGCCAGCTCGTGTCGCCTGCATCGTGCCGCAGCGCGTGTGTGAGCATGCCGTGCGACAAATCAGTGCCGAACACCGGCGCTTCGGGAAAGCGCTCGCGCAACGCGGGGATGTCTTCGCCCGCGCCGCAACCGGCGTCGAGCACGCTCGCCGGCGTGACTTTGATGTAGTCGAGACGCTCGCGCATGCGCTGCGCGATTTCGCGCGGCAGGAACGCGACTTCGCCGAAGGTCGTGGCCCGCCGGTCGAAGATTCGCCTCAGACGCCGGGAATCGTAGGCCGGACGGCCTGTTTGAGCAGAAGTTGGGGACATGGGTGTCGTACTGGCGTAGAGCACGAAGTATACTCGTTCGCTTCCTTCCATTCAGCGTGGAAGGCTTTTGCGGGCGCTCCAATCATGCCATTCCGGCCATTTTCCTCGTCTTCCGGCGACTCATTCGCGCGCGTCAAACGCGGCGTGCATTCGGCATGGCCGCGTGTCATGCACGCCGTGTTGCCGAATCTCTGCGCGCTATGCGGCAACTTGTCGCAGGCGACGCTGTGCGCCGGTTGCGATGAAGCCTACTGGAATGAAAGCCGGCTGCGCTGCACCGTCTGCGCGGTGCCGTTATCCGCTGCGCGACGGGCGAGGCACGCGCACTACCGGTGCGCGGATTGCATCAGCGAGCCGCCGCCGTTCGACGCGAGCTTCGCGCTCGCCGACTACCGGGCCCCGCTCGACACCCTGGCGGTCGGTCTGAAATTTCGCGCCCGGCTGATGCTGGCGCGGGAATTCGCGCAACGCCTCGCGCGACTCGCGCAAGACGTCTGGCTAGACCGGAGCGATTGCCCCGATGTGATCGCGCCCGTGCCGCTCGCCAGCAGGCGGCTAACCGAGCGCGGCTATAACCAGGCATGGCAGATTGCAAAACCGCTCGCCCGCGCGCTGCAGGTGCGCAGCGACGCAACCTTGCTGCAGCGGGTGATCCATACCGCGCCGCAGTCGCGGCTCGATCTCGACGCGCGCAGGCAGAACGTGGGCCGCGCCTTCAAGGTCGCGCAACCCGTGCAAGGCCTGCACGTCGGCATCGTCGACGATGTGATGACCACCGGCGCGACGCTCGAAGCGCTCGCGCGCACGCTCAAGGCGGCCGGCGCACGGCGAGTCACCAACTTCGTCGCGCTGCGCACACCCAAAAACTAGTCTTCACCAGATCTCATCATGTTCAACGTCGTTCTCGTAGAACCGGAAATCCCGCCGAATACCGGCAATGTCATCCGCCTGTGCGCCAACACCGGCGCCCGCTTGCATCTGATCGAGCCGCTCGGCTTCCCGCTCGACGATGCCAAGCTGCGCCGCGCCGGCCTCGACTATCACGAATATGCACAGATGAATGTCCACGCCAACTGGGACGCGTTCATCGCCAGAGAATCGCCGGACCCGGCGCGCATGTTCGCCTTCACCACGCGCGGCTCGGGCCGCTTTCACGAGCACACGTTTCAATCCAACGACTGGTTCGTGTTCGGCGCCGAAACGCGTGGCCTGCCCGATTCGGTACTCGACCGGTTTGCGAATGAACAGCGCGTGCGGCTGCCCATGCGCCCGGGCAACCGCAGCCTGAATCTGTCGAATACCGTCGCGGTCGTGGTGTTCGAGGCCTGGCGTCAAACAGGATTCGACGGCGGCGCCTGACGGCGCGCCAACTCAGCTTCGTAGCGGGCGAACATGGTGTCGTCGAAACAGGCGAACACCACCTGCCCGATCAGCGGCGTGCGTGGCAAGGTGTCGAGCACCGTGCCGACGGCAATCCGCACGGCGTCGTCGGCGGGAAAATGGTAGATGCCGCAACTAATTGCGGGAAACGCGATGCTCCGGCATTTCACCTCGCGCGCCACTTCGAGCGAGCGCTGATAACAGGACGCCAGCAAATCGGCTTCACCATGCGCGCCGCCCCGCCAGACCGGGCCGACCGCATGAATCACATGTTTGGCCGGCAAGCGATAGCCGCCGGTCCGCTTCGCGTCGCCGGTCGCGCAGCCGCCGAGCGTCTCGCACTCGCGCAGCAGCTCCCGGCCGGCCGCACGATGTATTGCGCCATCCACCCCGCCTCCGCCCAATAACGACGTATTCGCGGCGTTGACGATCGCATCCACGGCGAGCGTGGTGATGTCGACCACGCGCGCTTCCAGCGTGCAATGATTGAAAGTGAGCATGGGAACCTCGCTAATCCGAAGCGTCGATAAAACGTGGACAGCGATAGCGGGCAGCCGTTCAGCGCTTTGCGCGCCAAACGGCTGAAAGACAAGGCTTATTCAGCTTTGGAGTCGCGCCGCAGCAAGGCGCTGACGGCGTCGCGAGGCGCCACGCCGTCGAACAGCACGGCACAGACCGCCTGCGTGATCGGCATTTCTATGGCGTGAGCACGCGCGATGGCGAGGACCGCCTGCGCGCAACGCACACCTTCCGCCACGTGACCGAGGCCGCCGAGAATATCGTCGAGCGTACGGCCCGCGGCGAGCTGCAAGCCTACCGTGCGATTGCGCGACAGGTCACCGGTTGCGGTCAGGATCAGATCGCCCAGGCCGGTCAAACCGGTGAACGTTTCCGCCCGCCCGCCAAGCGTCACGCCGAGGCGCGACATTTCGGCGAGGCCACGCGTAATCAGCGCCGCGCGCGCGTTCAGACCGAGCCCGAGGCCGTCGGCAATGCCCGTTGCGATCGCCAGCACGTTTTTCACCGCGCCGCCCACTTCCACGCCGACGACGTCGTCGCCGGTATAGATGCGCATGGCGCCGTGATGAAACGCGGCGACCGTGCGCTCGCGGCACGCCGCCGATGCACTCGCGATGGTCAGCGCGACCGGCAAGCCCTGCCCGACTTCGCGCGCGAAGCTCGGACCGGACAGCACGCCGTTGCTGCCATGCCCCGGAAGTTCGGCCGCGACCACCTGATGCGGCAGCAACTGCGAATCGGCTTCGAACCCTTTGCACAGCCACACCACATGCGCCGGCACCTTGCCGGCGTCGCGCATGGCCTGGAACAGCCCGCGCAGGCCGGCCACGGGCGTTGCCACGACGCATAGCGCGTTGTCGGCGAGCGCGTGGTCGAGCGCCGCGTTCAGATCCGCTTCATAACGAAGCGCCGCCGGCAAGGCAACGCCCGCCAGATAGCGGGCGTTTTCGTGCGAAGCGGAGAGTTCGGTAACGAGCGCGGGCTCGCGCGCCCACAATACCGTGTCGTGCCGTAAGGCCAGATGGCCGGCGAGGGCGGTGCCCCATGCGCCGGCGCCGAGGACAGCAACCTTCATAGCCGGCACTACGCGCGACACTTTAGTGCGTGACGCCGTTTTGCGCCGCGCCGTCCTGGCTGCCCATTTGCGCGAGACGTTGCTCGTACAGCGCCTGGAAGTTGATTTCGGCGAGGTGGATCGGCGGGAAGCCGGCGCGGGTGATCGCGTCGGCGATGTTCGAGCGCAGGTACGGGAACAGGATGGTCGGGCAAGCGATGCCGACGAGCGGATCGATCTGCTCAGCCGGAATGTTGCGGATGTCGAAAATGCCGGCTTGCTTGGCTTCGATCAGAAAGGCCACCTTGTCCGACACCTTGGCCGTGACGGTGCCCGTCACGAGGATTTCGAACACGGATTCGGCGAGGCGCTCGGCCTTCACGTCGACTTCGACTTCGACCGACGGCATGTCCTGCTCGAGGAAGATGCCCGGCGAATTCGGCTGCTCGAGCGACATGTCCTTCAGGTAGATACGCTGGATGTTGAAGAACGGCTGGTTATTCTCGTCGGACATGATTGAATGATTCCCTGATAGGTATGCATGGCGGCGGCCCATGATGTCATGGACCGCCAGATCGTTGCGGCGCAGCCCCGCCCTGTGGGACGGGAATGCGCCGGCTTGGCGTTCAATCGCCCGCTCGCACGCCGGCGGGCGTGTGAATTCAGGCGGCTTCGAGCAGCGGTGTCAAACCACCCGCGCGATCGAGCGCGGAGAGGTCATCGTACCCGCCAACATGCGTCTCGCCGATGAACACTTGCGGCACCGTCCGGCGTCCGGTCCGGGTCATCATTTCGTCACGGCGGGCCGGGTCCTTGTCGATCAGTACCTTCTCAACGTGCTCGACGCCGCGCGACTTTAAAAGACGTTCGGCCATCTGGCAATACGGGCACACCTGGGTGCTGTACATGATCACTTTGTTCACTTGGCTGCTCCTTGTTTCACAACCGGCATGCCGGCTTTCTGCCAGGCGTCGACGCCGCCTTCGAGAACATGGACTTCCGCGTATCCCGCATCCTGCACGATACGCGCTGCCTTGTTCGACTGCTGGCCGGTCTGGCAGACCAGCAGCACCGGGTTGCTTTTGTTCTTCACGAGCTGGGCAACTTTCGCCTGCAGTTCCGCGAATTCAAGGTGCCGTGCCGCGGGCAAGTGCCCCTTGGCGATGTCGGCGGACGGCCGCAGGTCGTTGACCGCCGCATTGCGCCGGTTGATATGTTGGGTGGCTTCAGCGGCCGAGAGGCCGCCGCGGCCACGCCGGCTGATCGTCGGCCACAGCAGCAACCCACCAGAGATGAGGACGATCGCGATCAGTACAAGGTTTGTGTAATCAGTGAAAAACTTCACGGAAAATCCGCCGAAAAAGAGAGAAATCGAAAAGGGCAATCCACCCATTATAAAATAACCGTTTGACGCGATGGCGGCGCTCCTCTAGAGGACCCCCGCAACGCTTACCGCTTCCTCACTACCGACCAGCACTCTCATGTACAAACTCGTTCTCATCCGCCACGGCGAATCGACGTGGAACAAGGAAAACCGCTTCACGGGCTGGGTCGACGTCGACCTCACGGAGCAGGGCAACCGCGAAGCGCAGCAGGCGGGCGTGTTGCTGAAGGAATCGGGCTACACCTTCGACATCGCCTACACGTCGGTGCTCAAGCGCGCGATCCGCACCTTGTGGCACGTGCAGGACCAGATGGATCTGATGTATCTGCCGGTGGTGCATTCGTGGCGTCTGAACGAACGCCACTACGGCGCATTGTCGGGCCTGAACAAGGCGGAAACCGCCGCGAAATTCGGCGACGAGCAGGTGCTGGTCTGGCGCCGCTGCTACGACACGCCGCCGCCGGCGCTCGAGCCGACCGACGAGCGCGCGCCCTACGCCGATCCGCGCTACGCGAAGGTGCCGCGCGAACAGCTGCCGCTTACCGAGTGCCTGAAAGACACGGTCGCACGCGTTATGCCCTTGTGGAACGAGTCGATTGCGCCGGCCATCAAGTCGGGCCGCAAAGTCGTGATCGCCGCGCACGGCAACTCGATCCGCGCCATGGTGAAGTACCTGGACAATATTTCCGACGAAGACATCGTCGGCCTGAACATCCCGAACGGCGTGCCGCTCGTCTATGAACTCGACGAGAACCTGAAGCCCATCAGGCACTACTATCTGGGAGACCAGGAGGCGATCGCCAAGGCGCAGGCCGCGGTCGCGAGCCAGGGCAAGGCGGGCTGATCCTCCTGCCCCGCCGCCGCCATGCGGCGGCCAACGGGCCGCGCCAGCCGGTGAAACGTACCGGCCGGCGCGGCCCGCTGCATTCTGGCGTGCCTTTGCGGCCGCCATCCGCCTGTTACGGCACATTACTTCGCCGACGCGGCCCCAATGCCACGAACCAGGCCCGGCCTGTGCTGTCGAATCCCGATTGGCTCCGCTACGCCCTGAGTTGCCGGGTGTGCAGTTATACTTGTCCGTCCCCATCTCTATCGACGCTGCCACGCGCTTCCGACCGCAACAGACTCTATGCGAAAGAACCTGAAAAATATCGGCCTGATTGCCGCGGGCCTTGCTACCGGTGTATTTGCCACCCTGCAACTTTCCGCCTCGGCCCAGCAACCCGCCAGCGCCGCGGTCGCGCCGCTGCCGCTGGACCAGCTCAGGCTCTTTGCCGAAGTGTTCGGGCAAATCAAACACGAGTATGTCGAACCGGTCGACGATAAAAAGCTCCTCACCGCCGCCATCAAGGGCATGGTGTCGAGCCTCGACCCGCACTCGTCGTACCTAGACAAGACCGATTACGAAGAACTGCAGGAGCAGACCAAGGGTCGCTTCGCCGGTCTCGGCATCGAAATTTCGTCGGAAGACGGGCTGATCAAGGTCATTTCGCCCATTGAAGACACGCCCGCGTTCCGCGCCGGCATTCGTCCGGGCGACCTGATCACGCGCATCAATGACAAGCCGGTGCGCGGCATGACGCTCGACCAGGCTGTCAAGCAGATGCGCGGCGACCCAGGCACCAAGGTCACGCTAACCATCTTCCGCAAGACTGACGACCGCACGTTCCCGCTCACGGTCACGCGCGCGATCATCAAGGTCCAGTCGGTCAAGATGAAGATCCTCGCGCCGGGTTACGCCTATGTGCGCATCACCAGCTTCCAGGAACGCACCACGCCTGATCTCGCCGCGAAGCTGCAGGACATCGCGCGTCAGCAGCCGAACCTGAAGGGTCTCGTGCTCGACCTGCGCAATAACGGCGGCGGCCTGCTGCAAAGCGCGGTCGGCGTGGCCGGCGCGTTCCTGCCGCCGGATTCGGTGGTAGTGTCCACCAACGGCCAGATTCCGGACTCGAAGCAGGTTTATCGCGACACTTACGACAACTACCGCCTGCAATCCTTCGACAGCGACCCGCTGAAAGACGAAGCGCCGATCTTCAAGACCGTGCCGATGATCGTGCTGACCAATGCGTACTCCGCGTCGGCATCGGAAATCGTCGCGGGCGCGCTGCAGGACCAGCATCGTGCGCTGATCGTCGGCAAGACCACCTTCGGCAAGGGTTCGGTGCAGACCGTGCGCCCCATGACGGCCGAGACCGCGCTGCGCCTGACCACGGCGTACTACTACACGCCGAGCGGCCGTTCGATCCAGAACAAGGGCATCCGTCCTGACATCGCGGTCGACCAGTACGCTGAAGGCGATCCGGACGACGCACTCGTCACCCGCGAAGTCGACTACTCGAATCACCTTGCGAACACGCAGGATCCGAACGAGAAGAAGGAAGCGGAACAGCGCGAACAGGAACGCATGGACCAGTTGCGCCAGCTTGAAGAGCAGAACGACAAGAAGACGCCGGAACAGCGTCAGAAGGATCGTGAGCGCAAGCCGGTGGAATTCGGTTCGACCGACGACTTCATGCTGCAACAGGCGCTGAACAAGCTGGAAGGCAAGCCGGTGCAGGAATCGAAGTCGCTGACCGAGCGCCGTCTCGCGCAGAACAAGCCGGAGACGTCGGCGTCCGCGCCGGTCTCGGTTAAGTCGACGCAACCGGTTCCGGGTGCATCGGCGCCGGCAGCACCGGCCAAGTAAGCAGTCAGCCCTGACGGGTCTTCGCGGCGCCACAGCCTGCGAAGACCCACGTTGCGGCCGGCCCGCGCCGGCCTATTCGTCAGCTTCGACAGTTCCTTCGCGCGATTAGAATAAGCACAACGACACCGCGCGCGGCAGACTCTCCTTCTGCCTTCCATCGCGCGACACACTTACGCGCCCCGCCATGAACGACGATCAACTCCTCCGCTATTCCCGCCACATCCTCGTCGACGAAATCGGCATCGAGGCGCAGCAGCGCTTTATCGATGCTCACGCGATCATCGTCGGCGCGGGCGGCCTGGGCTCGCCCGCTGCGCTGTACCTGGCTGCGGCCGGCGTCGGCCGTTTGACGCTCGTCGATGCAGATACAGTCGACCTGACCAATCTGCAGCGGCAGATCCTGCACGTGACCGCTTCCATCGGGCGCAAGAAGGTGGAGTCCGGGCGCGACGCGATCGCGCAGATCAATCCCGAGGTGGCGGTGAACGCGGTGGCCGAGCGTGTCGACGACGCATGGCTCGATCGCGAGGTGCCGCATGCCACGGTCGTGCTCGATTGCACCGACAACTTCGCGACGCGCCACGCGATCAACCGGGCCTGCGTGAAGCATGGCGTGCCGCTGGTGTCGGGTGCGGCGCTGCGCTTCGACGGCCAGATCAGCACCTTCGATTTCCGCGACGAAAGCTCGCCCTGCTACGCGTGCGTGTTTCCCGAAGACCAGCCGTTCGAGGAAGTCGCGTGTTCGACCATGGGCGTGTTCGCACCCACCGTCGGCATTGTCGGTTCGATGCAGGCCGCTGAGGCGCTCAAAGTGATCGGCGCAATCGGCACGCCGTTGCTGGGGCGCCTGATGATGCTCGATTCGCTGCGAATGGAATGGAACACCATGCGCATTGCGCGCCAGTCGGATTGCCCGGTGTGCGGGCAAGCGCATCCGGCTTGATGTTTGCCGCCTGCTGAAAAAAACGCCGCACGAGTGCGGCGTTTTTTTCGAAGCAACCAAGGCTGACGGCTCAGATCAGCGCCACGCGTTTGAGCGCCGCCTGCACCTCTTCCGGTTCGAACGAAGCCAGCACATCGGCCACCGGCTTTTCCAGCGTCTTCAAATGCGAGCGCAGGATTTCCTGCTTGACCTCCAGCAGCTGGCTCGGATGCATGGAAAACTCGGTGAGCCCCATGCCGAGCAACAGGCGCGTCAACGCCGGATCACCCGCCATCTCGCCGCATACAGACACCGGCACACCCGCGCGCTTCGCCTCACGCAGCGTGAACGCGATCAGATGCAGCACCGCCGGATGCAGCGGATCGTACAGATGCGCGACCGAGTTGTCCGCGCGGTCGATCGCCAGCGTGTACTGGATCAGGTCGTTCGTGCCGATAGACAGAAAATCGAGCCGCTTCAGGAACAGCGGCAACGCGATGGCGGCGGCCGGAATCTCGATCATCGCGCCGACCTGCACGTTGGGGTCGTAGGCAATGCCCGCGTCGTCGAGCTGACGCTTGGCCTCGCGAATCAGATCGAGCGTCTGGTCGATTTCCTGCGCATGCGCGAGCATGGGGATCAGAATCTTCACCTTGCCGAACGCCGACGCGCGCAGAATGGCCCGCAATTGCGTGAGGAACATCTGCGGCTCGGAAAGGCTCCAGCGAATCGCACGCAATCCCAAGGCCGGGTTCGCGGCGGTTTCGTAGCCGTCGCCCGCGTTCATCGCGTCGAGCGGCTTGTCGGCGCCCACGTCGATGGTGCGGATCGTGACCGGCAAACCGTTCATCAGCTCGACCGCACGACGATACGCGCCGAACTGCTCCTCCTCTTCCGGCAGGTGGTCCTTGTGATTCATGAACAGGAACTCGGTGCGGAAGAGGCCCACGCCGGTCGCGCCCGAGTCGATTGCCGCGCGCGCGTCTTCCGGCAACTCGATGTTCGCGCACAGTTCGATGCGGGTGCCGCACAGCGTCTGCGTGGGCGAGAATTTCAGCCGCTGCAGCTTGCGCTGCTCGAGCGCTTTTTCGCTCTGCCGGTACGAGTACTCCTCCAGCACGATCGGCGCGGGATCGACAATCACAATGCCGTGGTCGCCGTCGACGATGATCAGGTCGTCCTGACGGATCAGCGCACTCGCGTGCTGCACACCGACCGCGGCGGGAATGCCGAGGCTGCGTGCAACGATCGCCGTATGCGAGGTGCGGCCGCCGAGGTCCGTGACGAAACCCTGAAACGTCTGCGTCTTGAACTGCATCATGTCGGCCGGCGCGATGTCGTGCGCGACCACGATCATTTCGTCGCACGCGCCATGCACGCCGTCAACCAGCGCCCCGGAGGCGCCTGCCAGCGCCTTCAATATGCGCTCCACCACCTGCTCGATGTCGGCTTTGCGTTCGCGCAGGTATTCGTCTTCGATATCGTCGAAATGGCGCGACAGGCGCTCGAGTTGTTCGGTCAGCGCCCACTCCACGTTGTAGCGGCGCGTGCGGATCAGGTCGAAGGTCTCCTGCACGAGCATCGCGTCGTTCAGGATCATTGAATGAACGTCGATGAACGCGCCCATTTCACTGGGTGCGTCTGCGGCGAGATCGGCGCGCAGCGTCTCGAGCTCGTAATGCACGTGCTGCTGGGCCGTGCGAAAGCGCTCGATCTCGCCCTCGATCTGGGCGGGTTCGATCAGATAGTGGTCTACGTCGAGTGCGGCCGGGGCGATCAGATAAGCCCGCCCGATGGCGATACCGCGTGACACGGGAATTCCATGCAGCGTGAAGGACACGCGCACCTCCTCTAGTTGTGTAATGCCGCGGCAAACCGCTGCAATGCTCTCAGACACTCTTCGTCATTATAAATTCCGCGCCCTTCGCAGGTGCGCCGCGGTTATGTGCACCGCAGCACGAAACGCCGTAAGCAGCCAGGCAATACGACGTCGCCCGCCTTGCATTCCAGCAATCCACTCCCCCGCCTGCGAATCCCGACACGCGCGTGAGTCCGGCCATTGTCGCGCGCTAAAAAAAACGCCGCGGACAGCCGCGGCGTTGATGCTCATCGCAACGTGAACGCGCAATCTCACTGACCCTCGCCGAATTTATCGGCAATCAGTTTCAGCAATGCGTCCATCGCTGCTTTTTCGTCTTCGCCATCCGTTTCGATCAGCACCGAGCTGCCGATACCCGCCGCCAGCATCATCACACCCATGATGCTTTTGGCATTGATACGGCGGCCATTGCGGCTCATCCAGATTTCCGCCTGGTAGTTGCCCGCGAGTTGCGTCAACTTGGCCGACGCGCGCGCGTGCAGCCCCAGCTTGTTCACAATAGTCGTTTCCTGTTGCAGCATGTGATGGTCCGAAGCGCGGGTAAATGTTGTCGTGAAAGGTGAAACTGCCAACCAGTTGCAATGCGTTTGAAGCCTTGGTTCGCAATCCAGGCTGACTACTACAAGCCAGCCGAGCTGGCCTTCTGCGTCAGATCGGCATCAGCCGGCAAGGCGGGCAAACGGTCACCGTCACACGCCGCCACAGGCGGCAAAGCCGGCAAGCAATCGCCTGACTCCGCGGCAGGCGCGACAGGCGCCGGCGTAGCGGGTCCGACTGCATGCACGCCCTTGGTCCCGCCGGCGAGTGCCTTGTCGACCAGCGTGTCGAGCGGCGTGGCGCGATAGCAGACCGCACGCACCAGCATCGGCAAGTTGACGCCGCACAGCACGCGCACGTTCGGCACTGAAGCGAGCCGGCCCGCGATATTCGCCGGCGTGGCGCCGAACATATCCGTCAGCACGAGCGCGCCATTTTCTTCCTTGAGGCGCTCGATTTCCGAGTTCGCAAAAGCAACCTGTTGTACGGGATCGCAATCCGGCGATACGTCGATCACGCCGATGCGAGCCGGCAAGCCACCATAGATGTGCGAAATACAATCGCGCAACGCGGTGGCGAGGGGAGCGTGCGCAATGATCAGAATGCCTGCCATGTCAGCCTTACAGCAAAAGAACGGCCCCGAACCGTGGACCGGGACAAAACCCGGTTCGCAAGCGCCTTCGACCGGCCGCGGGCCATGAGGGCCGGAACACATCACCTGGCGAGCGGAACGCCGCGCATGGCGTTGTGCCGGCGCCGGCGAAAAGCTGCTCGCTTACAGTCCGCAATCCATTTCCATGGCATCTGTCAGGTGCCACCGATTCGGCTTGGCGCGGAAGAGCAGGCATTGTAGCAGGCCCATTTTCACGCCAAAGCCGTGTTCTGCACACTGCGGATTCAATCCACAGTTTTGGGGGGGCCGGCGGGCATTCAAGGGCATGCATTTAGCGACATGTGCAGGCCCTGTCCTCAGCCCGCCGCACGCTCCAGTGCGTCGATGAACATCGCGGCAACATCGAAGCCGGTCTGATCCATGATCTCGCGGAAACATGTCGGGCTCGTCACATTGACCTCGGTCAGCCAGTCGCCGATTGCATCCAGTCCGACCAGCAGCAAACCGCGTGCGGCGAGCACCGGCGCGAGCGTATCGGCGATCTTGCGATCATGCTCGGTCAGCGGGCGGGCCACGCCGAGGCCGCCGGCCGCGAGATTGCCGCGCACTTCATTACCCTGAGGAATACGCGCGAGCGAAAACGGCACCGCTTCGCCGCCGATCAGCAGGATGCGCTTGTCACCCTCCTTGATCTCGGGGATGAATTTTTGCGCCATCACCGAACGCGCGCCGTCGTGGCTCAGCATTTCGATGATCGAGCCGAGATTCATGCCGTCCGCCTTCACGCGGAACACGCCCATGCCGCCCATGCCGTCGAGCGGCTTCAGGATCACATCGCCGTGTTGTTCGTGGAAGGCGCGCAGGCGGGTTGCGTCGCGCGTGACCAGTGTGGGGGCGACGAACTGCGCGAACTCGCCGATCGCCAGCTTTTCCGAGTGATCGCGAATCGCCTGCGGCTTGTTGAAGATGCGCGCGCCGCCGCGTTCGGCGATTTCCAGCAGCCACGTCGACGTGACATATTCCATGTCGAACGGCGGGTCTTTGCGCATCACCACCGCGCTAAAGCTCTTGAGCGAGCGCGGCGCCGCGGGTTCGGCGTCGTACCAGACTTCGCGATGCAGATCCGTCACGTCACCGACAATCGCAAAGCGCTGCACGTTCGCCTCGACGTCGCCGCCCGTCCACGCCAGATGCTTCGGCTCGCACGTGTACACCACGTGACCGCGGCGCGCCGCTTCGGCCATCATCGCGTAGGTCGAATCTTTGTAGATCTTGAAGTGCGAGAGCGGATCGGCGATGAAAAGAATGTCCATGAAGGTCCCGGTGCGCCCTGACGGGCTTGGCATTGATCGTAAATAGTGTCGTTGAAAATGGCGCTGGCGGCACGCATGCCGCCAGCGGCCACTCGAGGTGGCTTAGACCTGAATCGCTTCCGGATCGGTCTTTTCCAGTTCGACCGATGCGGCCAGCAGCCCGAGCCGCGCCACCACGCCGTACATATAGAAGCGGTTCGGCGGCGCCGCGCCGGGCTTCGCATGCGCGTCCGGCAGCGCCGTATGCTCGAAGCCGAGCGGCACGAAGTGCATGCCCGGCGCGTTCAGATTCTGATCGCGCTCGCGGCTGCCATGCACGCGGTAAAAGCCCCCCACCACGTAGCGGTCGATCATGTACACAACCGGCTCGGCGACTTCTTCGCCGATGCGCTCGAAGGTGTACACGCCTTCCTGCACGATCACGTCGTGCACTTCGAGGCCGTCTTTGGTCGTGGCCATCTTCGCGCGTTCACGCTTGGTGAGCGCGGCCACTTCCGACGCGTCGTGCACGGTCATCACACCCATGCCATAAGTACCCGCGTCCGACTTGATGACGACATACGGTTTCTCGGAGATACCGTACTCGCGATACTTCCGCGCGATCTTCTTCAGTACACCGTCGATTGCATCCGCCAGCGCTTCCTCGCCGGTACGCGCCTGGAAGTCGACGCCTTCGACGTGCGCGAAGTACGGATTGATCATCCACGGGTCGATTTCGACCATCTTCGCGAACTTCTTGGCGACGTCGTCGTAGCAGGAGAAATGTGTCGATTTACGGCGCACAGCCCAGCCGGCATGCAACGGCGGCAACAGATACTGCTCGTGCAGATTTTCGAGGATGGGCGGAATGCCGCCCGACAGATCGTTGTTCAGCAGAATCGAGCACGGGTCGAAATTCTTCAGACCAAGGCGCCGCGGCGAACGCTCGAGCGGTTCGAGCACGAGTTTCTGACCGTCGGAAAGCGCAATCGTGACCGGCCCGTTGATGTTTTCGTCGAGCGTGCCGAAACGCACGTTCAAGCCGGCCTGGCGCATGATCGCGGCCAGCCGGGCGACATTCTCCAGATAGAAAGCGTTGCGCGTGTGGCGCTCGGGAATCACCAGCAGGTTCTTGGCGTCCGGGCAGATCTTCTCGATCGAGGCCATGGCGGCCTGCACGGCGAGCGGCAACACTTCCTGCGGCAGATTGTTGAATGCGCCGGGGAACAGATTGGTGTCGACCGGCGCGAGCTTGAATCCCGCATTGCGCAGATCGACGGAACAATAGAACGGCGGCGTGTGCTCCTGCCATTCGAGCCGGAACCAACGTTCGATTGCGGGCGTGGCGTCGAGGATCTTCCGCTCGAGATCGAGCAGCGGGCCGTTTAACGCCGTAACTAGGTGCGGAACCATTGATCACTCGCAGACTGGAGAAAAAAGATTGTAGAGCAAATGCTTTGTCCATTTGGGGACGGTTTCTCCATTCGCAAGCGGACGCGAATGCATTCTCGCTATCGCCATGATAGGCGCGGAAATCTGCTGTTTACAAGATGGCGCGCAAGAAAAAGCCCGCCATATAGGCGGGCCAAAGTCGCTGCGCTTGTTTGTGATCGTCAGAGCCCGTGAACACGGGCTCGCGCGTGTGTCTTGCGTGTGCCTTACTCGACGTGTTCGCCGTGCAGAACCACGTCCAGACCCTCGCGTTCCTCTTCTTCCGTTACGCGCAGGCCCATCACCATGTCGATGATCTTCAGCAGGATGTAGCTCACCACGCCGCTGTAGATCAGCGTCGTCAGCACGCCCTTTGCTTGCAGGACGATGCTGCCGTCCGCGCCGCCGATATCCTTGACCGCGAACACACCGGTCAGCAGCGCGCCCAGGATACCGCCCACGCAGTGCACGCCGAACGCGTCGAGCGAGTCGTCGTAACCGAGCTTGTGCTTGAGCCACGTTGCCGACCAGAAGCAGACCACGCCTGCCGCGATACCGATCACCAGCGAACCGGTCATGCCGACGAAGCCCGAAGCCGGCGTGATTGCCACCAGACCTGCAACAGCGCCCGACACGATACCGAGGACCGACGGCTTACCCTTGGTCGCCCATTCAGCGAACATCCAGCCGAGTGCTGCTGCTGCGGTTGCAACTTGCGTGGCAAACATCGCGAAACCGGCACGGCCGTCTGCCGCCACTGCCGAACCCGCGTTGAAGCCGAACCAGCCCACCCACAGCATGGCGCCACCGATCAGCGTGAGCGTCAGGTTGTGCGGTGCCATCGCTTCCTTGCCGTAGCCGACGCGCTTGCCGAGCACCAGTGCGCAGACCAGAGCCGCGATACCGGCGTTGATGTGCACCACCGTGCCGCCCGCGAAGTCGAGGATGCCCGCGCTAGCCAGCCAGCCGGTCGGTTCCCACACCATGTGCGCGATCGGCGAGTAGACGATGATCGACCACAGCGTCATGAACACCAGCATCGCCGAGAACTTCATGCGGTCGGCAAACGCACCGGTGATCAGCGCAGGGGTGATGATCGCGAACGTCATCTGATAGACGCAGTAGACCGTTTCCGGGATGGTCGGCGCGAGGTGGCTGACCGTCAGCGTCGTCGCCTTGTCGCCGTGGATGTAGTTCATCCCCGCCATGAAGAAGCGCGACAGGCCACCGATGAACGAGCCACCCGGCGTGAAGGCCAGGCTGTAGCCAATCACGACCCAGATGATCGACACGAGGCAGGTGATCGCGAAGCTTTGCATGAGGATCGCGAGCACGCTCTTCTTGCG
>DASVNP010000135.1:0-67675 GCA_036383775.1 Paraburkholderia sp.
CATCCCCAAAACCCAACGTCCTGGAGTCCGAACTCGACCAGAACTAACAAGAAAATCTACAATCAACACCGCGCAACGCCCAACCCCGCCGAATCGGTCACGTTCCCGAAATCGGCGGTCACGTTCGCCGAAATACGCAGAGGCGACGCAGGGCAGCCGGTTTGGCATACCCACGATGCCTGCGCCAGACGAGATATTTGCAATTGCTCGTGGAGTCCTGTCATGTTGAACTGTGCGCGCAAATGCCTGGCACATAAGGAAGGTACGAAGAACTAGTATTGCCCCTTATCGACCACGTGATTGCCTGCTTTGGCGTAGACCGAGTCCTTTTTTGGCGGCGACTGGCCGGTACTCAAATAGGCGGTGAGCTACCGGGAATGAGTCGATGTTGTTAACCACGCGACGCAGCACTTGTCTCAACTTGTCTTATACAGACAGGCTCAAGATATTTCGCTCTGACGCAGTCAAAACTTACCGTCTCGATATTTGAGAAGGGTCACGAACGAACACAGCTGCTGGTGTTGGTCGATAGGGTGGCGCGTTATCAGCCGACGCCATCTGTATGTTGCCGTATCCAAACTTCAGATGCGAAAGCGCTGCAGTTGCAGCGCCTTCTCCTACAACGGGCTCTGAACGGCGTCAGAACCGATGCACGATACCTGCACCTACTGCCACCATACTGCGCGATGACGAAGGCGTCGAGTTGAAACCATCGCCGATGGTTGCCGTCGCGTTGATGATCGACTTGCCGTTCGAGCCAAGGGTCTGGCCATTCGCGCGCTGATACGCTTCGAGCATATACAGGCCCGTACGCTTGGACAGGGAGTAATACTGCGACAGGTTGAACTGCTGGTACTGCGCGTTGCTCGTGATGCCGTTGGCCGTGGTCGCGCGGGTGTAACTGTAGCCGCCCGCGAAGTCCCATGTCGCCGTCGGCTTCCAGTGCAGAACGATGCCACCCGTGTTCCAGATCGCCAAGCCGTGGTACGACGAGTTGATCCCCGGGATGTACTGCGTGTTTGTGTAGGTCGCAGTGATGTCGAACTGACTGTTGAACGTATAGCCCGCGCCGACTGCGAAACGCTGCTGCGCCTGCGCCGTCAGGTATCCGTTCGTCACGGCCGACACACCTGCCTGTGCACCCGCGTTTGATGTTGCCGAATCGGAGCCGAACGCGCCACCGCCCTGCGTCGAGTTGTTAATGCGCGAGAAGCCCACAGCCAGACCAACCGGCCCCTGAGCGTACTGAATTGCTGCTGCCCAGCTCGAACCTTGGTTCACGCTGCCCGGCCCCCCCGCTAACGAATACGAGCCGCTGAACTTGAAGCCGTAAAATACCGGCGACATGTAGAGGAGCGTGTTATTCGTACGATAGCCTGTATCCAATCCATCCACGTCGCCTGGGTGCGCACCGAAATAGCCGGTGAGCCAGGTTGTCGGGCTGTATGAGGAAAGCAACTGGTAGTACGACGCGTACTGACGGCCAGCCGTGAGCGAGCCATACGTCGGGTTCGTCACGCCGACGAAAGCCTGGCGGCTAAACATCAGATTGTTCGTCGCCATCGCGCCTGTCGCGCTGTTGAAGCCCTCTTCCAACGTAAAGATGGCCTTTGTGCCGCCTCCCAGATCTTCCGCGCCCTTCAGGCCGAAGCGGCTGCCTGCCCACACGCCGTTGATCATCTTGAACGCCGAGTGGCCGCCCGACGTCGATCCCAGCGACGTCGAACTCGACTGATAACCGAAACCGGTATCGACGATGCCGTACAGCGTCACGCTGTTCTGCGCAACTGCAGGCATTGCCGCCAGCATCGCCGCGCTGGTCAACGCCACTTTGACTTCGGACAAACTTCTTTTCATTTCAAAGTCCTTGTGCTTTTTAAGTGTTATTGAAATGTTTTGCATCGCTTGTCGGCGGCTAGAAACGCCAGATAAACGAAATGCTTTACCACCGGTGCGACGTCGCGTTACTGCATGGGTTTGAACGTATTGTTCCATCAATTACTTTGTACTACTATTTTTTATATCCGTTGCTAACAAAAATAAGACACTTAAATCCCTTCTATCCGTCACGCTGGTCGCGATACAGGGCCGGGCAGAGATATTGTCGGCGCCATCGGCCGTCGCTCTCGCGAGTTGGACCAGCTTCAATAAGAAGTGGGGGTCCACATGCCCGGTGTTCCTGAGGATGAGTTCACAACACAGCGAGCGCGAATTCCCTTATAGAGGATGCGGGCCTAGGGTCATCCTCTTTTCGCTCCGCCTGAGGCCTGACTCACCTCAGTTCATGAACTACGCCATTTGACGCTTCACCGGACGAGAAACCAGCTGACGTGCGCAACCGTACGCCTTTTGTCTCTGGCACGAACTGGGTCGAGATGAGACAGGCAACCGCGACGAACACAACGTAATATGCCGGAGCAAGCGGAGACCCAAACACCTGAACCAGGAGAGTTCCAATGAACGGTGTAGTTCCTCCGAATACGGCGACACTGAGCTGGTAGGAGATTGCATGACCTGTGGCCCGAAATGATGTCGGGAAGAACTCGGGCGCGGCAACGAAGCAAGCTCCTCCATACAACCCAACCCCGACAACCAGCAACAGCTGACCCAAAAGGGCGCCTGCGATAGTGCCAGATGCTGCCAGATGCACTCCTGGATAGGCCGCGAACGCCAGCCATGCCGCACCACAAGTGAGGATGGGTTTCCGACCGAAGCGGTCGCTTAACACTCCACCTAGCGGAATCATGAACGACAGCACAACGATGGCAGCAGCATTTGTGACAAGGGCCGATGTCGGGTCAAGCTTGGCGACACGGACAAGAAATGTGTACATGAATCCTAGGAGCAAGTACGAACCAACGGTCTGAATGGGCTGAATCATGGCCACATTCAGCATGCTCTTGAGACCTCCTGCTCGGATTGCGTCCCGAAGCGGACTCTTCGAACCTGTCCTTCGGGTTGCCTGCTTAAACTCCTCCGGTTCGTCGAGGTTACGCCGCAGCCAGAAGCCGACAATACCGATAAGCCCCCCTGCGAGGAATGGCACTCGCCAGACCCAGTCGGCATAGGCAGTTGCGCCTGCCGCAAGCTGAAGGCCAATTAAAAGTCCTGCCACCAATGCATTAGGCAGGTGGGAGAAGATCAAGGTGAGGCCAATCCACCCTCCTCTGCGGTCGTCTGGTGCCGATTCGAGGATGAAGCTGGTTGTACCGGTTGTCTCACCGCCAAGCGCGAGGCCTTGAGCAATCCGGCACAAGACGAGAAGCACAGGGGCTGCGATTCCCACGCTTGCATAGGTGGGCAAGAGTCCTATTACTGCGGTGCCGAGCGCCATCAACCACACGGTCGTCGCCATGACTCTCACCCGCCCTAATCTGTCGGCCATAACGCCAAACAGTAGCCCCCCGAGCGGTCGCGCGAAAAACGCGACCGCGTAAACGGCGAATGTGCTTAACAGCGCCGCCGTACGATCGCTTCCAGGAAAGAAGTGCGTCGAGAGTATCGGAACGGAAAATCCGAAGACGGCGAAGTCATAGATTTCTCCAAAGTTGCCAATGGAGCCCGCCGAAAGCGTTCGAACTGAACTTTGCTTTGCCACATTGCCTCCAAACCATCCGTATTTTTTTATACAACCGACAGCTCGCCCTGAACGAACGTGATTCGAGTAGGATTGCTGCTCCGACACAAGACAAGACTGTGCAGTGCGTTGTCGTTCACAACGCACTGCCTAGAAATAACTGCACGGAATTGAACTATTACGCGATTACGGGATGTGCGAACACCACGTGTCGACCGCAATAGTCAGAAGGCGAGGTGCTCGACCCAGACGGACTGCAGCTCACCGTTTGCTTCGCCGCGATCCGCCGACTGTATAGATCGCCGCTGCTGTTACAACCACGGTTCCCTCGATGACGCCTTGATAGTTAGCTCCGAGATTCAGGATGTTGAATCCATTCGTCAGAGTGAACAGGAGCAGCGCACCAGCCAACGTCTTTATCACGGAACCAGCACCGCCGAACAACGAAGTCCCGCCGAGAATCGCCGATGCTATAACCGTAAGTTCTGCGCCCTGCATTGCAGTCGGATTGACAGCACCAAGTCGACTACCGAACAAGATTCCGCCAAAACCCGCCGCCGCACTACACAGAATGAAGCCGGCCATCTTGTATCGCTTCACATTGATGCCGGATAAACGAGCCGCCTCGGGATTGCCACCCACCGCGTAGACGCGTCGACCGATGTTCGTCATGCTCAGGATAAACCAGACAATCATCGTGAAAACAGCCATGTACACAACAGGCTTAGGCATCGAGAGTGACAATCCACCCGCCCAGACAATCGCGAGGCAACAAATCCCGCCAGCGATCATGCCAAAAGTCGTCACAGGGATATTGCGTGCTTCTCGCCGTGCTCGCAGCAGAAGCCAACAACCTGCCAATAGCAGCGCTACGCCAATCAGAATGAGCGGAATCGCGATAGGCAAGCGACCCGACTCGAAAACTCGCATAGCCTGGAGTGCTTCGGGCGTCTCCACCGACAAGGAACGTCCATCGGTGTAAATCTGAACCACACCACGGATTGCAGTCAACGTCCCGAGCGTAACAATGAATGCGTTGATGCCGAGGTACTGGACGATCGCGCCGTTCAAAAGGCCAGCCAAGACCGAGACGAGCATCGCGACGAGCGCGGCCGGCCAGAACCCGAGCGTATCCGCTAAACCTACGAGTACCGCTGCCGATAGAGCCGCCACCGACGCGACCGAAAGGTCAAAGTTGCCTGTGATCAGAATCACTGTCATTGCGACTGCAATAATGGCGACCAGCGACGACTGATAGAGGACATTCGAGATGTTCGCCAAGCTGAGGTAGCTGGGCCGACCGGTATAAACCGTAACGGCCGAGATGATCAATACAAGTAATATCAAGGCATAGTACACGCCCATTTCGCGCAGACCGAGCAATCGACGCCAGTCAGTCGTTTGTCCTTGCGCCATTGTAGAAACGCCGTCAGTTGTACCGCCCGAGGGCCCATTGCCACCGTGAGACGGCCCGGAATGGGTTGAAGTCGTAAGGTTCATAATCACTCGCTCTGTCAAGATTACGCGCCGGCCTGTTGCGCGCTAGCCGGGTTTGCACTCTTGCCGCCCGCCAACAAAACCAATTCGTGCTCGGACGTCTCGTGGCCAGCGCGCTCAGCAATACAACGTCCGTCACGCATGACCAACACTCGACTGCTCACCGCCAGAATTTCCTCGAATTCAGACGAAACGATGATGACCGCCTTTCCGGCTGCGGCCAGCTCGCGGACGAGCAGCAAGACGTCCGTCTTCGCCCCGATGTCGATTCCAGCGGTCGGCTCGTCCAACAAGAACACCTTCACATCGCTGAACAGCCACTTGGCGATGGTTACTTTCTGTGCGTTCCCACCGCTGAGTTCTGTGACAAGGATTTCCGGCGAATTCGCCTTGATCGACAAGCGTTGAATGGCCTCGGCCCCGCGCTGGCGCTCGCGAGTTCGGTCTGGAAGCCATCTTCCTCGTGAAACTCCGTCGAGAGCCGGAAGGGTCGTATTGCGCCAAATCTCGAAGCCGGGGACGAGACCTTGCGCCATACGGTCTTCGGGAACGAGACCCAGGCCTGCCTTGACGGCCGCAGCAGTCGATTTCCCAATCAACTTGCCGTCGACTCGCACTTCACCCCTCGCGTCTGGGTCCGCACCAAAAATCGCATGAAGAAGTTCACTACGGCCCGAACCGAGGAGCCCCGCGATACCGATGACTTCACCAGCCCGTACTTTCAACGAGACGGGCTCGAGCCTGTCGGGAGACGCGAGGTCTTTGAGCTCAAGCAGCACCGGAGCACCTTCATCGACTGCTTGAATCGTTGCCCGCTCAAGTGCGACGATCTGTCGGCCGACGATAGCTTCTGCGAGGCGCGATTCGTCGAGTTCACTGGTCTGTGCATCAACGACTGCTTGCCCATCGCGCAGGATCGTGACCCGGTCTGTCAGCGCCATGACCTCGTCAAGGAAGTGCGAGACGAACAGAATCGCTTTATTCTCAACGCGCGAAAGGTGCCGCACGATCTGGTAAACCACCTCGCGTTCACTTGCCGCGAGGGACGCCGTCGGCTCGTCCATTACGATCAGGTCGGCGCCCGTTCCAAGCGCCTGCAGGATCGCGACCATCTGGCGCTGGCCGATGGACAGGTCGCTCACAAGACCGTCCGGATCAAGCCAGTATCCGACTCGCTGGCACAGATCGGAGAAACGCTTCCGGATCGTCGTGCTGCGACGCCACGGGCTTTCCTCACCGAGGAATACGTTCTCGAGTACCGAAAGCGTCGCGACCAAGGGAATGTGCTGATGAATCGTCGCAATCCCCATGTCATTCGCGGCTTTCGGACTCGAGTACTCGACGGCCGCCCCCTTCCAGACGATTCGTCCGCCGGTAGCCGGGAACGAGCCAGAAAGGATCTTGATAAGCGTTGATTTGCCGGCGCCGTTCGCGCCGAGCAACCCATGAACCGTGCCGAGCGAGACCTCCAGATTGACTCCACGCAGCGCGGTCAAACCATTCGGGAACGTCTTGGTTACACCTTGCAGCTGCAGGAGCGGGACCTCATTTGCCATTTGGCTGCCTCCTACGACTTCCGTTGACTTCACCATTGCTTACCACTCAGGCACGCATTGGGATAGGGTCGCCTTCGTGACTTGAGGCGTGTCCACATCGACGAATTGTCCTTTCGGCGCGCTGGGGTTAGTCACCGCCGCGTACAGCGCCTTGAATGCGAGCTGGCCCATTTTCCCAGGCTGAATGCAGACCGTACCATCGACATCGCCTGCCTTGATGGCGTTAATGCCGAGCCGCGATCCACCTCGACTGACGAGTTTTGCATGTGATCCCGCCGCGCGCACAGCCCGAGCGCACCCGATGACCATGTCGTCGGCCTGATTAAAGAATAGGTCAATGTCCGGGTGTGCAGTCAGCATATTCTGGCAAACGGATTCCCCTTTCTCCGGCGTCCAGTCGGTCGGTTGCGAGGCGACGATCTGATACTTGATGCCCGCCTTATCAAGCCCCTCCTTGAAACCTTTTGTCACCTGCCATACTGTGGGATAGCCAGGAGCTCCCTCGACAATCGCGATATTCGCGGTCTTCCCCTTCGGAAGCAAGGTTGCTGCAATCTGGGCCGCATCGTATCCGGCGTGCACCTCATCACTCGCGACCAGCGCACTCAGCTTCGGGTAAACGTCTTTGATTGCGTGCTTCTGCGGATCACCGATCTGAGTCGCGACTGCGACGAGGGGGATATTGTGTGACGCAGCACGGTCGACCCACGATTGTGCAACCACCGCGTCAATCGGCAGAACAGCAATGCCATCGACCTTCTGAGCGATAAGGTCGTCCACTGCGTTGCCCTGTTTCTCGACGCTCGTCTTTGCGTCAAGGACAATGGTCTTCACACCCGCCGCCTTCGCCGCCGCTTCGAAGCCGTTCGCCGCCGCGACATTGAAGGGATACTGCATTCCTGCGGCGACATAGCCCAGTGTGATGTCCTTCGCGACAGCGACCTGGCCTAGAAGCGCCAACGCACCGGCCACGCCAACCAATCCCAATTTCTTGAAACACGTATTCATGACTGTCTCCACATAGTTTCTTCTATTAAACCGCCGACTCCATCTAATGCTCTTTAGACGAGTTTGTGCGGATCCGATTCGCGAGCCCCGATGCGCCGTCCGACCGTACCGCGAGGACTGCGCTTACGATGCCTGTGCTACTGCTAACCTGCCGTGATTTTCTTTGCTCCCGCTCCGCCAGCCGTCGCCAGCCGCTGGCTCGCGACTTCAAACCAAAGGAAATGCTTCCCTGATGCGCTCATAGTCTGTCTCCGATAAGTGCTTCTCCAATCTGCAATGCTTTTTTTGCTCGCTTTCGTCGAGTCTTATCTTTTTAATCTGTCGCTAGACGCGCACTGTCTTCTGCAATACCGTCTTTGTGACCACGTAAGCGTCCAGGGTAGACGGCCCACCTTCCCGTCCGATTCCGCTGTCCTTTACTCCGCCAAAAGGCGTGTCTGCGTCTGGCGTACCAAAGTGGTTAATGGAAAGGACGCCGCACTCGAGCTCGCGGCTGATACGTTCAGCGTCCTGCAGAGAGTTGGTAAATGCGTAGGCCGCCAAGCCAACCGAGAGGCTGTTCGCAAGCGTAATAGCCTCCACCAGATCGTCAACACGAACGCAGGCGGCGATCGGACCAAAAGGCTCTACGGTCATCGCGTCTGCGTCGATGGGTACGTCAGCCAACACGGTCGGTTCGAAGAAATACCCTCGATCTCCGACACGGCTACCTCCCGCCGCGACTCGGGCACCGCGCTGCTTGGCATCTGCCACAAGCGCTTCCATTGCGGAGAGCCGGCGTGCGCTTGCAACAGGACCCATTTGCGCGTTCCTGCTGAACCCGTCACCAACGCGGACATCTTTCACGGCGCCAGCGAATGCAGTGACAAAATCGTCGTACACGGTGTGGTGAACGATGAAGCGTGAGGGAGACGCACAGATTTGACCACTCGCATTTGTTTTCCCCAGCGCAGCCAGTCGACCGACGGCAGCACCGTCTACCCCTTCGCAGACCAGTACGGGAGCGTGGCCACCCAACTCCATCAGAACAGGCTTCATGGCCGCGGCCGCCAGCTGCGTCAGGTGCTTGCCGACCTGAACCGAGCCGGTGAAGGTCACGAGCCGAATTACAGGAGATGCAATAAGCGTCGATGAGATTTCCGCCGGATTCCCGAAGACGAGGTTCAATACTCCAGCCGGCAATCCTGCTTCCTCGAAAGCTTTCACAACGAGACAAGCGGTAGCAGGGGTTTCCTCTGCCGCTTTCAGAATGACCGAGCAACCCGCCGACAGGGCCGCACTTACCTTGCGCGCCGCAGAACTGATAGGCACGTTCCAAGGCGTAAAGGCTGCCACCGGGCCAATTGGCTGACGCAGAACGTACTTCTGCATTTGCGCTTCGCCGGGAACGATCAATCCGTAGTCACGCAGTGACTGCGCCGCGTTCCATTCGAAGAAATTGAGTGAGCGGTCCGCCTCTGCATACGCGTTGGAATAGAGTTTTCCATTTTCCAGCGTGATCGTCGTAGCAATGAGATCGAGTCGCTCCCGCATCAGCGCTGTGGCTTTCTGGATGACCTTCACGCGCTGTTGAGGTGGCGTATCCCGCCAAGCCAGGAAGCCGCGGGCGGCTGCATCCAGAGCTCGAACGAGGTCATCACTGGTTGCCTTTGGAACCTTTCCCAACACTTCTTCGGTGCTCGGGTTCCTCACTTCAACCGCCGTTTCGCGGTCGTAGATCCACTCACCGTCTATGTAAAGGCCAACGCGAGGGTATTCCGTTTGCACGTTGCTCCCGGCGCCCTGAAGATTTTCAGTTAACATTAATGACACCCATGTTCGTTTTACTTGACCAAGCGCGCCGCATCTACACTCGCAGTCGCAATGCTCACTATTTCTTGCCGGCCGATGTTCACTTAATTCGCCGAGGAAGCGCTCTCGATCGCAGCAACTCGGACGAGCGCTGCTGCCTCGCCTATGACGCGGCGAGGAACGGCGTCCTTCATGATCATGTCCGCTGCCTTCACGCCGATCATGATTGACGGAGCATTCGTGTTACCCGAAGTAAGATGCGGCATGATGGACGCGTCAGCCACCCGCAACCGCTCGACACCCCGCACGCGCAAACGCTCATCGACCACCGCAAGCTTGTCGCGTCCCATCTTGCACGTGCCTGCCTGATGGTGTGCCGAATTTCCAGTCATCTCCATCCAGTGGAGAATCTGCTGATCCGTCTTCACCACGGGACCAGGAATATGCTCTTCGATAACACGCGACGCCATGGGCTTAGTCGACATGATCTGCCGGATCATTTTCACGCCGGCAATCATTGCCTGATTGTCATCGTCGTTTGTCAGGAAGTTTGGCTTGAATACTGCCGGGTCGGCAGGATTCGAAGAACGTAAGGTCACGGTACCGGTGGCACGCGGGCGCAAGAGGTAAACGGACACCCCCATGCCAGGCTGGTGATCCACTTCGCACTCACCGCCCGGATGGTAGGTAAAGGTCATCGGACGGAAACTGATTTGCAGGTCCGCGTAGGGTTCATCGGCGCGGCTTTTTACGAATGCTCCCACCTGAGACGAACCAAGCGCCAGATAACCCTTATGCGTCAAAAGATAACGCGCCCCTTCGAGATACTTTCTGATGCCACTCAACTGGAGGTTGTACGAACTATCCGGGGTCGACAGATAGCTTCCGTGCACGTAAAAGTGATCCTGCAGATTGAGCCCTACCCCCGGAATCTCAACCAGAGTCCTGATTCCGTGCCTTTGCAGTTCCTCGCCTGGTCCAATGCCGGAGAGCATGAGTACCTGCGGGGAGTTCAGTGATCCGGCCGACAGGATCACTTCCCTCGCCGCATCGAACGTTCTACGCTCTCCGTTGATAAGAACTTCAACGCCTGTCGCAACGTTTCCCTTCAATACGATGCGCTGCACAGCAGCACTAGTCAGAACGGTAAGGTTCGGTCGATTTCGAATGGGTTCGACGAATGCAGTGTAGGCAGAGTAGCGTCGTCCTCCGCGAATCGTGTGCTGCATGAAACCGACGCCGTCGTGCACCGCTCCATTAATATCTTCCGTGCGGGGGATGCCCAAACGCTCTGTAGCCTCAATGAAGTCATACGAGCTTCGGACCTTTGTTACAGGGTCGCTGACCCACAGCGGACCGCCCGTGCCGCGATATTCATCTGCACCGCGTTCGTTGTGCTCCATCTTCTTGAAGAATGGCAGGAGATCTTCATAACCCCAGCCCGGGTTGCCTAGATCTCTCCAGCTATCGAAGTCGTTGCGGTGTCCGCGAATGAAAATCATCCCGTTGATCGAACTGGAGCCGCCCAGTGCCTTCCCGCGAGGCCAGTACATCTTCCGATTGCGAAGCGCTGGCATCGCGTCCGTGAAGTAGTTCCAGTTCAACTCTTTGTGGAAGTAAAGCTTTGCCATACCGGCGGGAGTGTTCACCCAGAATCGGTCGGCAGGGGGGCCAGCCTCCAGCAGCAAAACGTTGTTATCAGGGTTGTCACTGAGGCCACGAGCGAGCGCGCAGCCTGCCGATCCAGCTCCGATAATGATGTAGTCGTAGATTTCCATGCCGATGAGCTACTTTTTAGAAGGGTGTCTCCGTTGATTGAAGGTTATGCCCGCCAGCGTGGTTAGGTCTAGTTGGTTTTTGTGGCTTTGAAGGTAAGTAACGCTAAACCCTGGAGCACGCGTCTTCTCAACCCCTGCGGAGGCCGCTCATAGCGGCGCTAGGCTACTGGAGGCGCCCTATCGAGCCGTTCGCAACATTCCATTTAGGGGTAAAACCTAAGGCGATTTCGACCTCCGTCGGCTCGGAGATTTCACCTAGGTTGGTGAAAGTGGCCGCAAGAGCCCTTTGTAAATCGAATCACCGCGTATATCCTCCCGTCTCCATTTCGATTAAGGGAGAGTCCCATGTCTGAGGTATCCGCCGTCGCAATCTCTGTCGCTAAGCCTGGATGTGAGGAGCAGTTAGCAGAAGCGCTCGAAGGGCTCCTCGCGCCGACTCACCAAGAGGTAGGTATGCTGCAATACGAGATGTATCGAGACATACGCAAGCCCCGCTGCTTTGTGTTCATTGAGCGTTGGGAGAACGAGGAGACGTTCAACGCGCATTGCAACTCCCCTCACGTCGTGGCTTACATCGAGAACGTTGCGGACTGGGTCGAAAGCAACACGATTCACGTCCTAAAAAAAGGGAAGTAGTCGGGTAGGAAATGCTACGTCCAACCATGGACCTTCATTAAGGATGCCGTGTCGCCCATGGGATAGCGACACGGCGAGCCATGGCATCTAGATCAAGCCCATCGAATACCTACACGCTCAAACTTGTCTTTCTTGGGTATCCCTGCCGCCCTTCGCCGTGAATCGCGCAACTTTGCGCTCGCCAGAACGATATTGTCGAATGCAGCAGGGAATACCCTGCAAGTTGCAGAGCTTGGTTTCGCGCCGTATCGCAGTTGAGGCGTGCTATTTTCGTCGATAGAAAGAGCGTTTTCTCTCGACGACAGGTTGCAACCAACGCTTGCGACTCACCTGTCTCCATTTCCCCCGGAGTCACTGTCAGGAAAACTTACCACTAAGGCGAGAAAATCGAACTAGACCTAACGGGGACAAGACAATAACCTAGCTCCATAGGAGACAATCTAGTAGGTTATTTTCATAAGAGAAAGCACATGAAAGAGCTTCACGCTACCCTCGCGGCTGACGATTTTGTTTTCTTGGAGGCGCCACGGTGGCACAACAACCGTCTTTGGGTAGCTGATGTCTTCGACCTCAAGTTATATACCGTCGAGGAAGATGGAACTCGGAATGTAATCTGCAATGTCCCTGGTCGGCCAGCAGGCATTGGATTCCTTCCAGACGACAGCGCCATAGTGGTGTCTTGCGCCGACAAGAAGTTGCTGAAAGTGTCTGGCGGAACGACGTCTGTGTACGCCGACCTCTCCGCCGTCGCAAAGGGCGACCTCAATGACCTCGTTGTAGACGACATCGGTCGGGTTTACGTAGGAAATTTCGGCTATGACCTTTTTGGGGGGGCGCCGAAACAACTTACCGAAATGCACGCTGTTGAACCGGATGGGTCGATTCGGGAGGTCGCGGGGGAACTGGAGTTCCCCAATGGAGCGGTCATCAAAGATGATGGGCAGACGCTAGTGGTGGCGGAAACCTGGCGTGGGAAGCTCACCGCCTACGAGCGGGCGGCAAACGGCGACCTATCGAACCGACGCATTTTCGCCGACCTCGGCCATCGACAGCCGGACGGCATCTGTGCGGACGCACATGGTGCGATCTGGGTTGGTTGCTACAACACCGGAGAATTCATTCGTGTGCTTGATGGCGGGAAGATGACGCATCGCGTCAGGTTCTATGGTAATGCCGTGTCGTGCGCTATTGGAGGCAATAACAGCAGGACGCTGTATTGCTGCGTTTATCTTGGAACAGATGAGGAATTGCGAGCAAGGCAACGACGTGGCGCAATCTACAGAGTTGAGTTGCCCGATTAGGTCATTCACTCGAAGATCTGTAAGCAGGACGCGTCAACATCCGACCTAGGTCAGCACCCGTGTCGGTCGCGATGTTGTCGCCCACGACGGCGAGTACCGACGCGCGACTTCATATTCCCAGACTGAATCAACCGGCAATGCAAGGGTGCGTAAATTGGACGATTTGCTTCGCCAGGATACAGCACATGCACACCGCCTCAGTTTTGCAATAACATCTTTACAATGGAGATAGGATCAGAAATGACAACTCATCGCAAGTGGAACTATGAAGGGAAGGTGGCCTTTGTTACCGGTGCAGCAAACGGCATTGGGCTGACAACCGCGCTAGCTTTTGCGCAGGAAGGCGCGGACGTTGTCGTGGTAGACCTGTCGGAAGAAGGTGCCAAGGCGACGGCACGAATGATTGAGGAGCGAGGCGTTCGCGCACTGCCTGTGAAATGCGACGTCTCGAAGTCGGAAGATGTACAGGCTGCACTTGCCGCGACCATCGAGAAGTTCGGTCGACTGGACTTCGCCTTCAACAATGCCGGCATAGAACAACCGCTCGCATACACCGCTGACATCAGCGACGAGGTGTTTGAACGCATTCTGCGCGTCAATCTCAGCAGCGTCTTCTACTGCATGAAGTATCAGATTCCACTGATGCTCAAAAACGGCGGCGGTTCCATTGTGAATACGTCTTCTGGCGCGGGTGTCGTTGGAATTCGTGGTCAGGGCGCCTACTGTGCCACCAAACATGGCGTAATTGGACTGACGAAGTCTGCCGCGCTCGAGTACGCGAAGGACGGCGTCCGTATCAACGCTGTTTGTCCCGGCATCATCGATACGCCAATGATTGGCCGCTTCACCCAAGGTACCGAGGAAAACCGCAAACGGATGGTTGCTCAAGAGCCGATTGGTCGCTTGGGCAGGCCGGAGGAGATCGCCAATACAGTCCTGTGGCTCTGCTCTGACGTAGCCGGCTTTGCGATCGGCCACGCGGTTGTGGTCGACGGCGGACAAACCGCCGGTCTCTAATCTCCTGGCGGCCGCGCGCGCAAACTCAACGGCAAGGCATCGACGCCCTCGTGTGCGAGCGATGCCTAACTTGACGTAGGCGGCCATAGACTGGCACTCAGCATCCAAGAGCACAGTCGCTTCATATTCGTCCCTACTGCGATTCTCGCCTCCGTCACTGACCTCGCCACCTCAACTTTCACTGCCTGCAGGTTTCAATCACGGCCTCGACGCCGATGACTGAGGTCACGAGTAGCCAACGTGTGGGAAAAATGTAACGCGCATTGGACACCATGCGACCGGTCGAAAGAGTCTGCGCGCATTGAGTCGTGGCCGATCCGGCTCAAAGCACGCTTCAGCATTCGTGAGAATAGCTCATAGGACCATGTGGAAGAGAAGGCTTAATACCCCTCTCATCCTTTTATAGAATCACCTATCGGGGCGTTCACCTGATCTGCGAGCCGGCGTCCGAAAGCAAAGCTGCGTTCGGGACACGCCCAGAGGCCGACCGCTGACAATTGCACCGAGACGATTCGTCGCACAAGTCCCCTCTCTTCTTTCCTTCGAACGAGGTTCAACAATGAAGACCCGTGGCTACGCCGTTCAAACGCCAAAATCGCCTCTTGAGCCGTACGATTTCGTACGCCGCGAGCTGAGATTCAACGATGTCGCAATCGAAATCCTCTACTGCGGAGTTTGCCACTCCGACCTGCATCAGGCGCGCAACGACTGGGGCTGGTCTAACTACCCCCTTGTACCGGGTCACGAGATTGTCGGCCGCGTCATTGATGTGGCCCCGCAGGCCAAGCGCTACAAGGTTGGAGACTACGTCGCCGTTGGCTGCATGGTTGACAGCTGCATGGTATGTGACCAATGCCGCAAGGGTCAGGAGCAGCTATGTCGCGATGGCAACACTCAGACCTACTGCGGCTTTGATCGATTTACCAAGGAACCGACAAAAGGAGGATATTCGAAACACATCGTCGTTCGAGAAGACTTTGTGCTTCGCGTGCCCGATGGCCTCGAGCTCTCCCGCGTCGCTCCGTTGCTTTGCGCTGGAATCACGACGTATTCGCCTTTGCGCACATGGAACATCGGTCCCGGAAGTCGAGTTGGAGTTATTGGTTTGGGTGGGCTTGGACACATGGCGGTCAAGCTCGCGTCGGGTCTTGGTGCAACTGTGACGGTAGTGAGTCGCACGCC
Source organism: Paraburkholderia sp. (assembly GCA_036383775.1). Taxonomy (GTDB): domain Bacteria; phylum Pseudomonadota; class Gammaproteobacteria; order Burkholderiales; family Burkholderiaceae; genus Paraburkholderia. Next base: position 15,344 of record DASVNP010000135.1, read on the forward strand.
CGACAAGGCAGGAGATGCTAAAGCACTCGGCGCCGACGCACTTCTACTCTCCACCGACATCGCAGCGATGCAACAAGCTGCATCGAGCTTCGACCTTATCATCGATACCGTTCCGGTTCGTCACGACCTGAACCCGTACCTGCCGCTGCTCGACGTGGACGGTACCCTTGTTCTGGTTGGTCAGGTGGGCCCGCTCGCCGAACCGACTACGGTTCCGCTGATTGTTGGTCGTCGACGCATCGCCGGCTCGCCAATCGGAGGCATACGAGAAACTCAGGAATTGCTCGACTTCTGCGCGCGCAAGAACATCCTCCCGGACTGCGAGATGATTCGTATGGATCAGATCAATGAAGCATGGGAACGGATGGAGCGAGCCGACGTGCGCTACCGCTTTGTGATTGACATGGCGTCCCTGGAGGCGGCTGTATAGCCAGCATCGCCTGTCCGAGCTACGCTCAGCCTGTGGCGATCGCGCTACCTTCTCGATGGACGTGTTTCGCGACGATCTGCCACCGTCCATTGATCTTCATCAGGTTCAGATAATCGACCACAGTGTTATCAAACAGGCGCAGCCGCACTTTCGCGAGTGCCATTTCCTGTGACAGCACATCTATCATGAGAACCTCGTCAGAGCGCGCAAAGCCACCGCTCTGTGGCGACTTCCGTCCTTCGACTATCTTACGGTACTCAGGGAGTGGGCGTACCACGGTGACGCCGTCCTGTTGCGAATAAAGAACGCAATCGCGATAAAATATCCGATCGAATAGCGCTAGATCCTGGTTCTGTAGGACTTCAAAATACGAATCAAGAAAATGCCGGATTTCATCCACTATCATTTTTTACCCCCTCATTTGATAGCCCTCTAGACGCTGACACCCAAAATTTCCTTGCAGTCTGGCATTCGTCTCTAATGCCATTCAATGGCGGTTCTCAGGACTTCAAGTTCCACGCTATGCGCGATCTACTCAACCAAAGGCGATTTCGCTGCTCCGCTCATGGCTAGCGGCGGACATGACATGGCAGCGGGTGACATTATCCTGAAATCAATCGAAGATCTCCTGAGGTAGCGATGACCAGCTTCTGGAGAGGAAGTCAGTGCTTCGCAAGCGTTAGATGGGATCACCCGAGCGGACTGCGTAGCTGAGACTACGAGGCTATGGGATCGCACTCCCATAGCTCTACTTGCTGCGAATGCCTCGAAGAAATGGTCACGTCGTTGAGAGGCCGCATCAATCTGGTTTTGAACACGACATCAGTTGCAGTGGTTAACGTCCTCGGTCTTGCCGGATGCGAATTGAGCTGAGGCTTCTGCAGCTCGAGCGGTCGTGACCTTGGCCGAGGCTACTTGTGCGTCTTCCACCCACGTACGCGGATTTTGATGCGCAGGGTTGAATCCTGCTGCTTCGTACTGGGCCATCTCTTGACGCACTTGCTCGCGCGTCAAGCCTTGCGTCGAGGACGATTGGGCCGATGCAAACAGAGGAGCGGAAAATCCGATTGCAATAACGAGAAGGTGAAGGCTTCGATTCATGGTCGATACTCCAGAAAGATTGGTAAGTTCATGCCCGACAGCGTCAAACGAAGTGTATGCGCGCGGGGGTCAATGTCTCGCACCAGATACTGGCTCCTCCTGGACCGTGCATATATTTCGAAGGCCACCGCGCACGGCTTGTGAACGACCTCCATTACGTGTACTTTAAGGGTTTCTACCTATTTGATTAAGTGCCTTTAGTCACTTGGGCTTATTAGTATCATTCATGAATCGGACATGACGACAGAACCTCTTCACCCAGAGAACGCGCTATCGGTGCTACGAGTCTGAGGTTTTTGTTCAACAAAGATGGATAACGCGAGATGCCTCGAGAAAACCTGAATGACATCCTTGTGTTCCTCGCCGTCGCGCGCGAGAAGAGCTTTACACGTGCCGCCGCCAAGCTTGGCGTTTCGCAGTCAGCGTTGAGTCACGTTATCCGTGACCTTGAAGCTCGGTTAGGTCTCCGCCTGCTGACACGAACTACTCGAAGCGTTTCTACAACTGAAGCGGGCGAGGAACTGTTCCGGGCCGTCGCACCCAGAATAGAAGAGATTGATGCCAGCGTGGCAGCTTTGTCTGAGTTCAGGGACAAGCCCGCGGGCGTAGTTCGCATCACTGCCACTGACCATCCTATCGACACCGTCATCTGGCCAAAGCTACGACACTTTCTGCCCTCGTACCCCGACATCAAAGTGGAAGTTACGGTCGACTATGGCCTCGCCAATATTGTCGAAGAACGTTATGACATCGGTGTGCGGTTCGGAGATCAGGTAGCGAAGGACATGGTAGCGGTCCGTATCAGCCCCGACATTCCGATGGCTATCGTAGGCGCTCCCTCATATTTTGCGCATAGAAGTGTTCCGAAGACGCCGGACGACCTTCTTAGTCACGAATGCATAACCCTGCGCATGACGACTACGAAGGCACTTTACGCATGGGAACTCAAAAAGGGAAAGCGCGAGACGCAGGCCCGCGTCGGCGGACAGCTCACCTTCAACACCCAACCGCAGATGATTAGAGCCGCTCTGGATGGGTTTGGCTTGGCTTTCATACCAGAGGATGCGGTGCACGGGCATATCGATAGGGGTGAGCTGCAGAGCGTTCTCAAGGATTGGTGTCCGACGTGGCCCGGGTATCACGCTTACTATCCGAGCCGCCGTCAGACTTCACGCGCGTTCTCCCTCGTGATCGGCGCACTGAAACACCGAACGTCGACGATGCCGCAAATCCTTAGCAAATAGTCGCCGACCAATCAGTTCACGACTGAACTCGTCATGCACTTAGCTCAGTGTGCTCGTTCGATGGAAATCTCCACGGAACCGGGCACATCGAAAGGCTCGATTCCTGAGTCGATGTGCCCAATGTTGATAATGCCTGGAGAGGGGATCCTCTCGCCGTCCTGGCGATAGTAGATTGCGATATCGTGACCTGGAGACCAGTAGCCAATATCTCCTAACTTGTAGAAATCGCTACTCGGCCCACTTTTCGAAATCGCTCGTGGCAGAACCCCCGCCTTCTCCCGACCGAGCAGGTCTTCCATCCGGACTTGAACAGGTAGAAGAGAAGCAAACTCGCGCGCTGTCGGATTATCGACAAGTGTTGCTTGCAGTACCTTTCCTGCCACTTTGATTGCGATTTTCATTGCTTCGGCACCTTGATCGCCATTGCTCTTGCTGCGGGCGGGTGAGGGATTCGAAGCACTGTTTTCGCCACCCGCCGCTGCACTGGTCCTTACAAGGAATAGGGATAGCATGATTACAAGCAAAAACTCTCTGAAGATTTTTAGAGCGGGCATGGTGTTTCCTGACGACGTGCTGAACAATGGCTGGCGACCCACTGTTGAACCTCGAGGCAGTTCCACGGGAGGCGATCCGAAACAAAACCTGTTGTTGACTTCGTTCACGCAAAGGTATTCAGTTGACTCGCGACTTTCTCAAGCGTTATCGGGAGGTCTCGCACCCGGACACCAATCGCGTGATAAACCGCATTAGCCGCAGCCGCAGCCAAGCCAGTCGTTCCAATTTCTCCGATACCTCGAGCGCCAAATTCATTCAATTGAAGATCAGGGTAGTCGAGAAGCAGAACATCGATTTCGGGCTGATCTGCGTGCACCGGCACCACGTACTCCGCATAGTTATTGTTGGCGGGAAGGCCGGTGCGCGCGTCGTATTCGGTCGCTTCGAACAGGGCCATTCCGATACCCATCACAATGGCACCCTCAACCTGGTTGCGCGCTGTAAGCGGGTTGATCACGCGCCCGACATCAATCGCACTTACTACACGAGCGACCCGCAAATGCGAAATACCAGGGTCCCAGCGAACTTCGACGAAATGCGCCCCAAATGAGCGGAACGAGAACTTGTCGGTCGGTGCGCCGCCCGTATGGGCATAACCCTCTGCGTCGGCAAGACGTTGCCCCTTCAACACGGACGTGAAGTCCACCTGGTGGTTTCCGTCGGTGAGTTTGCCTTCCTCGAAACGAAGGTCCTCCGCCTTCGTACCGGCGAAAGGACCTGAGGGCGAAATTGCATAGTCTTTTAACTGATTGATGGCTTGGCGTGTTGCCTCTGCAATGGCGGGTAAGAGACTCGCAGTGACCCACGAGCCTCCCGACAGCGGCGCTGAGGGAAAGGTTGTATCACCGAGCTTCACCTGGATCCGCTCTAATGGAAGCCCCGTCACGCTGGCGACTGCCTGGGCGGCGATCGTGTATGTCCCGGTTCCGATGTCCTGGACCGCACAGGTGACAGCAGCCGTTCCATCGTTTCGCAACTGCACACGGGCTTCGGCCGGTGTGCGGAACGCGTCCCAGTTACACGCTGCCACGCCATAGCCAACTATCTCGCTACCCTCTCTCATAGAACCAGGTTGTGGCGACCGATTCTTCCATCCGAATTTCTCCGCTCCTTGCAGGATAGCCTCGCGAAGGTGGTTACTCGACCACGGAAGGTTCTTGCTTTCATCGATTGTGGAGATGTTCTTCAATCGGAAAACGACCGGATCCATACCGACATCGAGCGCCAGTTCGTCCATCGCCGACTCGAGCGCAAAAAGCCCAGGTGCCGCGCCCGGCGCACGCATGGACGTCGGTGAGCCATGGTTCACCTTGGTCATCTGGTGACTGACATGCACGTTCTGGCACGAATATAGGCTCTGAGACACAACGGCACAGGTCTCAGTGTAGGCGTCCGTGAATGACGTCGTGTTGATGGCCTCATGACGCAGTGACGTCAGTTTGCCTTGTGAGTCAGCCGACAGCCGCATGCGCTGGAGCGTTTCCGGGCGATGGCCTGTGGTCGTGAACATCTCTGCCCGCGGAACGACAAGCTTCACGGGGAGTCCGACCACACGTGCCGCGGCACTCGCAGCTACCGAATGCGGCCAGATGAACAACTTGCTGCCAAATCCCGAGCCGATAAATGGCGCTTCGACCGTAACCTGGTCAGGCGTCATTCCAAAAATTCGCGCCAGCGAATTCCGATGCACAACAACGCCTTGCGTAGATTCGTAGACGTGCAGGCGGCCGTCATGCCAACTCGCGACTGTCGCATGCATCTCCATCGGATTATGCGTTTCGACTGGCGTGCGGTACGTGAAATCGATTCTGTGAGGTGCTGCATCGAACGCGCTTGCCGCATCGCCTCGCGTGTGACCGTTCGTGCCGTCTTTCAGCCCGGAACGCCTGATGCCTTCGTCGAGGTTAGTAACCGGCCGGCTCTTTCCGTAGGTCACCCTCACGAGATTCGCGGCTTCCCGTGCGTGCTCAAAAGTGTCTGCTACTACGAGGGCAACAAACTGGCCTGCATAGTTGACGGTAGCGTCTTCAAAGGGTAGACGGTTTTCGTCAGTCCGTGAGGCTGTAAGAATCGTTGGCAGCGTCAGGTTGATAGGCGTCCGGTAGAGCCGAGGGAAGTTCTCGTGATCCAAGATCGTGATGACGCCAGGAACGCGCCTCGCCGCTGCCGAATCGATTCGCAAGACTCGGCCGCTTGCGACGGTGCTAAAAACTCCATATGCATGCACGAGGCCCGGTGGATTCTGATCGGCCGTGTATCTCGCCGCGCCAGTCACTTTAAGACGGCCGTCTACTCGTCGTACCGACTGACCAATAGCTTGATCGCTCATTATCTTTTTCTCCGTGAAGCAGGTCAGGCGACCAACGAAGTCAGGTTCCGCACGACAGCCTGTTGACCCAAGCCAATCTTGAAGCCGTTCTGCCCGTATGAACGCGCGCTCTTGAGCGCGAGCGCAGCTACTCTCTCGAATGAACTCGTGTTCGCAGGTTGCCCCCTGAGCGCATCCTCTGCTTCGCGCGCTCGCCACGGCTTGGTCGCGACACCGCCAAGGGCTATGCGCGCATCTCGAACCAGTCCACCATCAAGCACGATAATTGCGGCGCATGAGGCTAAGGCGAATTGATAGGACGCACGGTCACGCAGCTTCAGGTATCCGGAGCGACTGCCTTGCATCGGTGCATCAAGCGTCACGTGCGTAATCATCTCGCCGCTTTGGAGAGCGTGCTCCTTCCACGGCGTGTCTCCGGGCAAGAGATGAAACGCGCCAAAATCGATGTCACGACCGCCCGCTCGCCCTTGGACATGAATGGTTGCTCCGATGGCTGCCATCGCAACGCACATGTCCGACGGGTGCGCGGCAATACAATGCTCAGTGCCACCGAGCACTGCGTGCACGTTGCGGTTCAGTCCTCCGATAGCGGCGCAGCCGGAATTTGGATCGCGTTTGTTGCAGGCAGAGATACCGTCCCGGAAGTATCCACAACGCACGCGTTGCATGATATTGCCCGCAGTCGTCGCTTTGTTGCGAAGTTGGGTACTGGCACCCGATTTCAGCGCTTCAGAAAGGACCGGGTAATGGGAACGGATGTGGTCGTTGAGAGCCAATTCTGTGTTGGAAACCATAGCGCCAATTCTCACTCTTCCGTCGGGCAGCCGCTCTACCTGGTTCAAGTTTAGCTTGTGAATGTCGACGATGGCCGCCGGCCGCATCACATTCAGCTTCATCAAATCAAGTAGCGTTGTGCCTCCCGCCAGGAAAACAGTGTCCGGCATGGCAGCACTTGCAACCGCGCTATCCACAGACGTGGCGCGGACGTAGTTGAAATTCTGCATCAGGTATACCTCCCCGCCTTCCCACGCGCGTCCTGGATTGCAGCGATGATGTTCTGATAGGCACCGCAGCGGCAGATATTCCCGCTCATAGCTTCACGCAACGAGTGGTCATCCGGCGCAATGCGCTTGTCGCGTAATACCGCGACCGCGCTCATCATCTGGCCTGACGTGCAGTAGCCACATTGATACGCGTCGTGCTCCCAAAATGCCTCTTGTACTGGGTGCAGCCGTCCGTTGCGCTCAAGTCCCTCGACCGTTGTGACTTCATCACCGTCGTGCATCACCGCTAGCGAAAGACATGAGTTCACAGCGATGCTGTTGACGTGGACAGTACAAGCGCCGCATTGGCCATGGTCGCAGCCTTTCTTTGTGCCAGTGAGGCCCAGCTGATCCCTGAGCACGTCAAGCAAAACAGCATTTGAAGCAACCCGCACCTCGCGCATCTCATCGTTCACTTTCATACGGACGGTGTGCTCGTTGGCTGAGTTCCCATCGTCAAGCTTCGGTTCTATAGAGACTTCCTCTGAGTCAACCGGAGAGAACAGACCCGAACTAGTGACTGCGACGCCTGACACTCCAATCGATCGGAGGAATCGCCTGCGCGAGACAGGCGTGTGCGTGACGGGGATGTCTTTTTCATCGATGTTGTCTTTTTGCTGCTTCCAATCGTTCTTTTGTGCCATTCAGATATCTCCGTAAATGCATTAGCGCGATCTCGGACAACCCTCCCTCCGCCAAACCCGGCAAACGGAATTGGCAACCGCGGCCGGGCAATACCTATCAGCAGCGGGAGCTTGAATCCGGTGACGGCGCGAGGCTCTGGGGACGAGGCCCAGCGGTACGAGTTGCAACGGAACCAGTTGTCGGGAACGCCATCCTCCTGCGGGACACGCGCTCAGACCTGAGGACATGGATTGCCACAGTCGAATCTCATGCTTTGTGATGCCCTCGAAGACGGGCAATAAGAAGCGCACATCCTCTTTCCAATCGCAGTCAGCGCCGATGTGTCAAGCTGCGCAGCGCTCATGCAGTAATCTAACCACGTCCTTGGTCACGAACTAGCTATGTAAATCTGATTGAGGCTATTAGCTTCATTCATCAATCGCGAGCGAGCGACGGTAGCGAGTCAAGGCCACTACGCTCCGAGTTCCGTTATACGACGGCACCCGCAGCATCGGCGGCTCATTTCAGGATCGGAGTTGTGGATTCGCGTTGACTCTGAGACGGTCGGGTGCCCCAGGACTTATCCCAATTGATAAGAATGGCTCATAAGTCCAATCAGCTGGCCAGGGTTTATCGGCCGGACAGGCGTAGGTAAACTACGTTCAAACAGTCAAGCATTACCTCGCTGGCTGTAGTCAGCAAACGCGCCGCTCTCTTCGTTTGCAGCGGTTCAACACCACGCTCGCCTCGCAAGTCAAACCCCTATCGTTTGAGTGCGCTTCTCGCGCGTACAGTCATCGCCCTGCAATTTCGACTTCCAATGCATTGGCCGGTCGTGCACTCGTTTTTGCCGGACGATTTTGAATCCGATGCGACGAGGCACGCACAAAACGAACGAGGAAGTCTGATGTCCACCCGAATGAATCAACCAACAATTTCCAGACGCCAGATATGGAGTGCAGTCGGCTCGATGGCGATGTGTGCGGCCATGTTGATTGCGTCCGAATTCATGCCTGTAAGCCTGCTGACGCCGATCGCATTGGACCTCCATGCGTCGGTAGGCATGGCTGGTCAGGCAATCTCCATTTCCGGTCTGTTCGCTGTTGTAACAAGCCTAATTATCCCTTCGGTCACGGGCCGTCTCGACCGTCGCCATGTGTTGGCCGGGCTCGCGGGACTCTTGCTGATGTCGCTGGTTCTTATTGCTGAGGCCGGTAGCTTCGAGACCTTGATGGCTGCTCGCGCACTCCTCGGGGTAACTGTAGGTGGCTTCTGGTCTCTTGCGACTGCGTCGATAATGCGGCTGGTGCCGGAGGAATCGTTGTCAAAGGCGTTGGGAGTTCTATACACAGGCAACGCAGTAGCCACCTCTTTTGCAGCCCCTGTCGGCAGTTATTTAGGTAGCGTCATCGGATGGCGCGGTGTATTTTGGGCATTGGTTCCAATCGTCGCAATCAACCTCGTTTTGTTGCTGATCGCCCTTCCCTCCATGAAGAATCGGGCGTCACAACGGACTGGCACGAATGTGCTTTCACTTCTGCGACGCCCGCATGTGTCATTCGCCATGCTGGCTGTAATGCTGACGTTCGCTGGCGCGTTTGCGGTCTTCACCTATTTTCGGCCGTTCTTCGAGACGTACACGCATGTCGATGTTCCTCGGCTATCGATGCTTCTACTTGGCATGGGCCTGGCCGGGTTCGCCGGCACCTACGGCGCCAGCGCGCTCATAAGCAAACGCCTTTTCTCTCTGTTGATGGGTCTGCCGGTCGCATTGGCTGCTGTGACGCTAGCGATGCTTCCTGTAGGGCATCACTTCGGAGCAGCCGCCGTCCTGGCCGTTGCATGGGGTGCTGTAAACGCGGCGATCCCAGTTGCCTGGTCAACCTGGCTTTCAAAAGGTGTAAAGGACAGGCCGGAAAGTGGCGGCGGCTTGATGGTTGCCTCAATCCAGCTATCTATCATGGTCGGCGCGGAGCTAGGTGGCACGATGCTCGATCACTATTCGATCGGTGCAACATTCATTAGCGGCGCTGCATTGCTCGTTCTTTCTGCAATCGTCATCGGTAGCGGCAGGCGCCTTAAACCTGCACTTTAATTGCTAGGCGCGATGCGTTGTTGAAACAAAACCTCATGCCGGGCCGCGGTGTCGAGATACGGCGCTTTGCGTACATACTTCGCGCTCTCATCTGCACAGCGAGCACCTTTGGTTAGCCTAGCTTTCCTTCCGAGAAGCAAAACCAACTCGACGCTAGCGCCGCTACCGTAGAAAATCGCCGTAGCAAAGCGAAGCGTTCCCGATAAAGCAGGTCTCACACTTGCATCACCAAATCGCATAGATCAATGCTTGGCGTCGCCGCCCAACAGCGTACTAATTGATCTCATAGAGTTCTGTCTGCGCTGCAGCCAGGGACGGAAAGTTTGGCACGACAGCTAACTCATGGAGACAGACGGATGATGAAGTATCAGCTTTGGATCGACGGGAAGGCCGAAGATCCGACGAACCGCCAGTGGATCGACGCGATCAATCCGTACACTGGTGAAACGTGGGCACAGATCCCTCGCGGTACGGCAGCAGACGCAGCGCGCGCCGTAGAGGCGGCCAAGCGCGCAATGGATGTCGGCCCGTGGAGCAAGATGACGGCCACCGAGCGTGGCAAGATTATGCGCCGCATCGGCGACCTCATCGTCCAGAATGCTACGAATCTGGCGGAGATTGAAACGCGTGACAACGGCAAAGTCTTCACGGAGATGCTGGGACAACTTAAGACCATCCCAGAATATTGGTATTACTACGGCGGTCTAGCCGATAAGATCGAGGGCGCCGTCATGCCGGTCGAAAAAGCGGACGTCTTCGCTTTCACGACTCATGAACCCGTTGGAGTGGTAGCGGCTCTGACGGCTTGGAATTCACCACTACAATTTCTATCGCTCAAGTGTGCACCCGCGCTGGCCGCCGGTTGTACCGTAGTAGTCAAACCCTCAGAATTCACGTCGGCCAGTTCGCTGGAATTCGCCGCCCTCACCAAGGAAGCTGGCCTGCCCGACGGTGTTCTGAATGTTGTAACGGGCTATGGCAACGAGGTCGGAGCACCGCTGGTCGAGCACGAGGACGTCGCCAAGATCAGTTTTACGGGATCAGATGTGACCGGGGCGCGAATTTACGAGAGTGCAGCAAGAGGAATGAAGCGTGTCGCGATGGAGCTTGGAGGGAAGTCTCCAAACATAGTCTTCGCGGATGCGAATCTGGAGGCTGCAGCTGTCGGCGTCGTGTCGGGAATATTTGGCGCTGCCGGTCAAATGTGCATCGCCGGGTCGCGGCTTCTGGTGCAGAACTCAATCAAGGATAGCTTCACCGAGCGCCTGGTTGCTCTTGCGTGCGATGTGCGGCTGGGCGACCCGATGCTGCCCGCTACGAACGTCGGACCGATCGCTACGCCGCCGCAATTCGCCAAGGTGATGGACTACATTGAAATCGCGAAAGGCGATGGCGCTCGTTGCCTCCTGGGTGGTAAGCCAGCGGTGGGCCCCGGACTCACGGGCGGCCAGTTCGTTGAGCCCACAATATTCACCGACGTGTTGAATGACATGCGCATCGCCCAAGAGGAAGTCTTTGGGCCCGTGCTTTCCATCATTGGCTTTGATGATGAGCGTCATGCCATCGAACTGGGCAACAGCGTTATCTATGGCTTGGTTGCCGGCGTTTGGACTGGAGACATCGGTCGAGCAATGCGCATGACGAAGGCGCTCAAAGCCGGAACTGTCTGGGTCAACACTTACCGAACCTACAGCTTCATGATGCCGTTTGGCGGAATGAAGATGTCGGGCCTCGGTCGCGAAAACGGTATTGAGGCCGTTCGCGAATTTCTCGAAACAAAAAGCGTATTCTTGTCGACGTCCGATAAGCCGCCAGTGAATCCTTTTTTACAAAAATAGTGCATTGCCCGTCGAAGTTTCCCATATTATTTTCTCGCTCGCGATACGTCGGGCGACCATCCTATCTGATTTCGTGTTCCAGGGTTCGCCCGCATAACTGCGGGCTTTTTTTCCGTTTCTTCGGCGATCTGCGGGATCGATGCCTTCCTTCTAAAACGACTGGCTGCCGATATGCAGCCGACTGGCGAAGCGGCTAGCGCCATCGTCACCCCGGCTTTGCTCGGGCCATTTTGGCCTTGCGCCCACGCGAAGTGGGCTTTACCGGCACGCTCCCTCCATATTCATTCCACCACGCTGCTAGTGCCTCCATCGTGGGACCAAGCCCGCGGGCCCTCTGAGTGATCTCGTACTCGACGCGCGGAGGCACTTCCGCGAATACAGTGCGCGACACCAAGCCATCCGCCTCCAGTTCACGAAGCTGCGCCGTCAGCATGTGCTGTGTGATGCCGGGAATTGCCTTCCTCAACTCGCCGAAGCGATAGACACGCTGGTTGAGCAGCCACATGATTTCGAGCTTCCACTTGCCGGAAAGGAGTGCGAAGGCACGCCGCATTTCGTCGTGCATGTTGATCTCATCATCGCCACTAGTCTGGTTTTTCATACTAAGCACCGTTATTTCATCCTACTTGCGAGATTTCATCTTAGGCGACATTCTCGCACCCAGTCGATTGAATGACTTGCAAAGGAAGACTTCATGCTTGAGAACTACGCGTATTGGAGCAGCACAGCACTGCTGTCGCTGTTGTATCTGGTCTCCGCCCATCTGTATCTAACCAAACGGGACCATGTGAAGCGGGCCCAAGTCGCGCTGGGCTACTCCGCCAATCATCTCGTGCCTTTCATGATCTTCGTGAAGATCATGGCCCCTGTCGCCATCCTCTCGCGGATGAGTGTCCCACTCAGTGACTTGGCCTATGCAGGCATCTTCTATCACCTGATCTTGTCCGGCATGGCACATCTCGGTGTACGCAAACCCAAGGCGGCCCTGCCAGCAATCTTAGGTCTGGTGCTTCTCGCGACGTCATTCGTCACGCAAAACGCTGCTCGCCAGGTTCCGTCGCCCTATGCGGCGAGCCTCGCGCAGCCCATCCACCAAAGCCTCAACTGAATGGAGATGTTTATGGGCCGACTTAACGGAAAAGTAGCCATCGTAACGGGCGCCGGGCGAGGTATCGGTCGCGCTACCGCAAAGCTGTTCGCAGCGGAAGGCGCCAAAGTTGCGATTCTTTCCCTCACCCCCGCCAATGTCGATGCCGTCGTCGCGGAAATCAAGGCCTCCGGCGGCACGGCCCTAGGTGTGCCATGCGACATTAGCGACGCCGAACAAATCAGGGCGGCCGTCGAAAAGGTCGTCGGGTCCTACGGCGGCATCGACGTCCTCGTGAACAATGCCTTCGACCCCACCGCTCCGTTCTCGTCAATCATCGACCTCTCGGTGGATCAATTGCAGCGCAATTTCGAGGTCGGACCGATTGCGTATCTGCGCATGATGCAGGCTTGCTATCCCCACCTCAAGGCGAGCGGTGAAGGTCGTATCATCAACTTTGGCTCAATGGCAGGCATCGTCGGCCTCGTAGGTTACGGACCATACAACATGGCGAAAGAGTCGGTGCGCGCCCTGACGCGAACCGCGGCGAAAGAATGGGGCGCCGATAAGATCACTGTGAACAACGTCCTACCGGTCGCTGAAACATGGGGTAAGGACGTCGACGTGCCGGCGCCGACCAACCCGCTCGGCCGCTATGGATCTCCGGACGATGACATCGCGCCAGTTGTCCTTTTTCTGGCGAGCAAGGACGCGCAGTTCCTGACGGGTTACAGCCTCACCCCGGACGGAGGCTCGATCATCGACAGCGCACGCTAACCCAGCGGCGTGATCCCCTTCTGCAAGTCGCACGAGCGGCGAGCCGTTAGATATCTATCTGTCTGGCGCAACGCTTTCAGTCAAGGGATAAGAATCCTCAAATTGCTCGCTCCTCCCAGCCGTCGCCGACACCCCGATCTCAGCGCGTCCGCCGTTCGTGGTTGGCTTAGTGGCGGGCACCCAGTTCGCGGCGTCGCTTATTTCGCTCGTAGGGGCCGGGCCCTATTCCGGCAGGCAGGCATTGCGCGAAGCGTCCCATGGTCGCCGGACCGGTCGCATCTGCGGTGGCAGGGTTGCTCTATCGCAAATATTCCCTTACTTCGGCTACTCGCTTGTCTATCCCGGGCTCGGCGTTGAGACGGTTAGCAAGGCGACGCCCAAACGCGGTCTGAGGACGGGTCTGTATACAGCGCTTCTATATGTGGCAATGGCTGCAGGTAGTCCAGCGCTCTGATCGGTTGGCGGGCATGCGGGCTTGCCAGCCATCTTTCCCGTCCGTGCCATAAACGTAATTTGCACCGCCGGCATCGGCGCCCGACCGCTTCGTCGTCGCACTGGTTCTGCTAGAACGAGATGCAATCGCAGTCAATCGCGGTAAGAGCCACTTACCGGCACCCAGAGAAAATGCGACTCGACGTTCATCGCGGCGAGGCGCACGATAACGTAATGTCGCTTTGTGGTGCGACAGTCCGCCGAGGACAGCATCGGCAGTGGTAGGAAGGAGGAGATAAATGCGCATCGGGTACATCGGGTTGGGCGCAATGGGTGGTGCGCTCGCCCGTCATCTGATCGGCAAGTTTCCGTTGAGCGTGTTCGACCTGAGTCAGAAGGCCGTAGAGTCCTTCGTGGAACTCGGTGCGACAGCGGCGACGACACCTGCAGAACTCGCACGTAATAGCGACGTGATCCTACTTTGCTTGCCAAGGAGTTCAGACGTTCAGGCGGTGCTTTTCGGGCCGAGCGGCGTCGCCGAAGGGCTCTCTGCTGGCAAGATTGTTGTCGATCAAACTAGCGGCGTCCCCTCTGAAACTAGAGGTTTCGCCCGCCAACTCGAGGAAATGGGCGTCTCGTTGTTTGATGCCCCCGTCTCCGGTGCCATGGCCACCGCCATCGCCGGGACCATCTCGATTATTGCCTCTGGTCCGCAGGATGCTTTCCAGAAGGCCTTGCCCGTCTTGCAGTCTATTAGTCCGAACGTGTTCCACTGCGGAGAACGCGTTGGTAACGGTCAGACCATGAAGACCGTGAATAACATGATGAATGTCAGTTGCCGTCTTGCAACCCTCGAGGTTGTCGCGATGGGACGTAAATTCGGTCTTCCACTCGAAGTTATGACGAAAGCAATTAACGCCACGACGGCGCAGAATTACACTTCCCAGGGCATGCTGCCCGCCATCGCCGAAGGGAGGCAGTCCACCAAGTTTTGGCTTGCGCTCCAGGTCAAAGACATCCATCAGGCAATCGGTCTGGCAGCAGAACAGAAGGTCCCAATGCCGATCGGGGGCGCAGCTCGGTCGATTCTGCAGATTGGTCTGAATTCGCTCGGTAAGGACGCGCAGCTCGAGCAGATGATTGGAGTCATCGAATCGATGGCCGACACCAAGTTCGTCGATGCGCCGACAAATGCAAATTCCCGGGAGGCAAAGTGACTACGATTGGACTCGCAGGCAGCGGTGAGCTGGCAACGTTTGTAGCGCGCCAACTGGCAAAAAAGTACGACGTTCGTATCCTCAACACTGGAAACGGTTCTCTCTGCTGCGACGGCGTAGAAGAGGTACACATCACTGCGCGATTGGCGAAAGGCGCAGACGTCATCATCATGTGTACTGACTCGGAGGAAGTGCGCGCAACTCTACTTCGAAGCCCGGATTGGCTCAAGGCCAACTCAGCAGCAAAAGGAATCCTGATTGACATGGGCCAAGGCGATCCGGACGCAACGAAAGCATTTGCCAAAGATCTGAGCGAAGTTGGTATCACACTTGTAGACGCCCCTCTCCACACGGAGAACACCGCTGCGATCAAGACGGCATCGGCCATACTCGTGGGAGGTCCGGCAACCGCACTTGATTCTGTGCGTCACATTTTGGAATCTGTGTGCACTACGGTCATTCCCTGCGGCGACGTCGGTAACGGACACGCCATGCGCCTCGTCGTCGCGGCGATTGCTGCGTGCAACCGCCTCATTACCTATGAGTGCGCCGCGATGGGGGCCAAAAACGGACTCGCAATGGCCGACATGGCGACCGTGTTGAACAAGAGCTCTGGCTACAACAGCGCGTCGGCGCGTGTTCTCCCAGCTCTGGCAGCGAATGAGCGAACCGCAAATGCGACGCTAGGCAGTTGGGCGGAAGACCTCAGAAAAGCATCGGCGGTCGGAATGCGCTATGGGGCACCGATGCTCATTGCAACGATGGCTCGCTCTACGTTGGACGCCGCTTCGAATCGCCTCGGCGAGTCGAGCAATATCGATAGACTGGCTGAAATTTGGGAAATTGACGCAGGGCTCCCGGCGCCTGGCAGGGGCTGATCAAGCAGTCGTCCTCGCACGTTAGAGCGCAAGCAGCGCGTAGAGCGATGGCAACGCGCGCGTCGTTTTCAGTCGATAACCCATCAAAAACCAGAGTCGAACATGAACCCATCGGAACTTGATGACTGGGCGTCGGACGTTCCCGTCTGGACGCCTTATCGCATGAACTGAACGTCGATCTCAAAATAACGTGCCGATTGGGTGCCAGTAGTTGAGTCTGCATCAGTAGGACGGTTTGCTGGCCCTTGCACTGGTAGTCCTGATGACGAAATCTTCGCGGCCGCCCACCGAGTCATTGATGTTCGCCCGCAAACGAATTTTTCTGGATAGTAAAGTCCCAAAGGGAGCTAAGTAATGGCGCAGGCACTGCTCGGCTGTATCGCCGACGATTTTACCGGCGCGACAGATCTCGCCAACATGCTCGTGCGCGGCGGCATGCGCACCGTTCAAACCATCGGCGTACCGGATAAGGACGCGAGTATCGAAGCCGACGCACTTGTCGTCGCACTGAAATCGCGGACGATTCCTGCTAAGCAAGCCGTACGCCAATCGTTGGACGCACTTGAATGGCTGCGGGCGCAAGGCTGCCGCCAGTTCTTCTTCAAGTATTGCTCAACGTTCGATTCCACCAATAGAGGGAATATTGGGCCGGTCGCGGATGCGTTACTGGACGCGCTGAAAGACGACTTTACCATCGCCTGCCCCGCGTTTCCCGAGAATGGACGCACGGTCTTTCGCGGTAACCTCTTCGTCGGTGACGTGCTCTTGAACGAGTCGGGTATGGAAAGCCATCCGCTCACGCCGATGTCTGATCCCAATCTCGTGCGTGTACTACAGCGGCAGACGAAATCCAAAGTCGGCCTCATTCGCTACGACACCATAACCGAGGGTGCTGAGGCTATTCGTGCGCGCATTGACGAACTGAAGGAGGAAGGCGTACGGCTCGCCATCGCGGATGCACTCTCCAATAGCGACCTCTTTACGCTCGGCAAAGCGTGCCGCGACCTCGCACTGGTCACTGGCGGTTCTGGCATCGCGCTTGGTTTGCCGCAGAACTTTCATTCTGCGGATTTGCTAGTGTATTCAGGGCAGGCCGCCGATCTTCAGAAAATCGAAGGCAAGTCGGTTGTTCTGGCCGGTAGCGCCTCGAAAGCTACTAACGCGCAAGTGGCTGAGTGGTGCGCTGACAAGCCGAGTTTCCGCATTGATCCGATGGCGCTTTCTCGCGGCGAACCTATAGTCGAGAAGGCAGTTGCATTCGCGCGTAACCATGATGAGGCGGTGCTGATCTACGCCACATCGTCGCCCGAAGAAGTGAACACTGTGCAGAAGGAACTGGGTGTCGAAAAGGCGGGCCATGTTGTCGAAGACGCACTCGCATCGATCGCGTATAAGCTGCGGGAGGCAGGCGTCCGCAAGTTTGTCGTCGCGGGCGGCGAGACGTCCGGTGCGGTCGTTCAGGCACTCGGTGTACGCTCGCTGCGTATCGGGCCGCAGATCGACCCAGGCGTGCCGGCGACGCAATCCGTCGCAGCAAACGGCAATGCGCGGCTCGCTTTCGCGCTCAAGTCCGGCAACTTCGGCACGACTGATTTCTTTGCGAAAGCGTTGAAGGCACTGTGATGACATCAAGTGAAGCGCATATTCGCGAAGAAATTTGCATAACTGGGAAGAGTCTCTACGAGCGTCGCTATACGGTGGGCAGCGCTGGCAACATCAGCGCGCGGCTCACTGACGGCTGGCTCATCACTCCAACCGATGCCTGCCTCGGTCACCTGGATCCGAATGACATTGCGAAGGTCGACTTGCAGGGCAATCATGTGTCGGGAGGACGGCCGTCGAAAACATTGGCGCTCCATCGGCGAATATACGAGAACAACTCAGATGCGCAGGGCATCGTGCATACGCATTCCACACACCTTGTCGCGCTAACGCTCGCGGGCGTATGGAAGAGCGACGACGTGTTGCCGCCGATCACGCCGTATTACGTGATGAAGGTTGGCCATGTGCCGCTGATTCGCTACCGCCGCCCTGGCGATCCCGCTGTTGCCGAAGAAGTAGCGGCGCTGTCGCCGAAGGTCCGTGCGGTGCTACTGGAGCGGCTGGGGCCGGTTGTATGGGAAAAGTCGGTATCACAGGCGAGCTACGCGCTGGAGGAACTTGAAGAGACTGCGCAACTTTACCTTTCGACCGTGCCTAGACCTGAGCCGCTTACGGAATCGGCAATCGAAGAATTGCGGACGGTCTTCGGCGCGCGCTGGTAACCGGGATAACGACACTTAGACAGAGGACATGCATATGCCAAGGTTCGGCGCCAACCTGACGATGATGTACACGGAACACCCCTTCCTAAATCGCTTTGCCGCCGCAGCCAAAGACGGCTTCAATGCGGTCGAATATCTGTTTCCATACGACTTCTCAGCCAGCGACATCAAGTCGCGTCTAACCGACAACGGGCTGACGCAAGCGTTGTTCAACGCTCCGCCTGGCGACTGGGGGGCCGGCGAGCGCGGCATCGCGTCGTTGCCTGGTCGGGAGGATGAGTATCGGAGAAGCGTCGAAAATGCTCTCGAATATGCCGCCGTGTTGGGCAACAAGAGACTCCACGTTATGGCTGGCCTAATCGCGCCAGAGCAATCGCGGGAAAAACACCGCGCGGTATATGTTAAGAATCTCGAATACGCGGCGAAAGAAGCTCAGTCACTGGGCATCACAGTCGTAATCGAACCAATCAACACCCGCGACATTCCCGGCTTTTTCCTGAACCGACAGGACGATGCGCAAGCCATCTGCGAGGAAATCGGCGCGCAGAACCTGCAAGTGCAGTTCGACATCTACCACTGCCAAATCGTTGAAGGCGATGTTGCGATGAAGCTGAAGCGCGACATGAAGCGTCGGAATGCAGGCATCGGCCACATCCAGATAGCTGGGGTGCCGGATCGGCACGAGCCGAGCCTAGGTGAGGTGTACTATCCGTACCTATTCGAGCTTATTGATTCGCTCGGCTACGACGGCTGGATCGGGTGTGAGTATCGTCCGAAAGCAGGTACATCCGAAGGCCTCGACTGGCTCAAACCGTATCTGTGAACGACGCAAGCCAGCGGCGCAATCCACAATCACCGTCGACTCGACGGGTGAGCTCCATCTGATTGGAACCATTGCCCAGCGTGCCCTCCACCTAGTGCGAGTCGACTAAGAGCAGCCCGTCTCCGGGCTGCTGGCACTTACTCAAACCCAATCATCGCCTTCACCTCGAGGTACTCCTCAAGGCCGAAAACACCCATCTCCCGCCCATTCCCAGAGCGCTTATATCCGCCCATCGGCGCCTCTGTGTTGCTTACTGCGCCGTTCAGGAAGACTCGGCCCGCTTGCAGCTGACGACCGACAGACACCCCTCGTTCCCGGTTCGACGAAAAAACGTAGCCACCCAAGCCATACGGCGTTCCGTTTGCAATCTCGATTGCCTCTGCCTCGGTGCGATACGGAATCACGGCCAGCACCGGACCAAAGATTTCTTCCTGCGCGATACGCATATGTGGCTTCACATTGGAAAAGATGGTGGGCTTGACGAAGTAGCCATGCTCCAGTCCTTCGGGACGGCCAAGGCCACCCGAAAGAACTGTCGCGCCCTCTTCGATGCCCACCTTGATGTATTCCTGTACGCGTTCGAACTGAAGCTTGTTGACCACCGGCCCCATCGACACCTGCGGGTCCAGCGGATTACCCACTTTCACCGCCTTCACTTCGTTCTCAAGAAGCGCCGCCACTTCTTCGACCTGGCTCTCATGTACGAGAATCCTGGTTGGGGCATGGCACGACTGGCCGGTGTTCGAGAAGGCGCGAGTTACGTTCCACTTCGCTGCTGCCTTGAGATCAGCGTCGTCAAGAATCACGTTCGCCGACTTTCCCCCCAGCTCCTGGGCAACCCGTTTCACCGAAGGAGCAGCCGCTTCTGCGATCAGCACACCGGCTCTGGTCGAACCCGTGAACGACACCATGTCAATGTCCATGTGTTTGCTGATAGCGTTGCCCACAGTGGGCCCGTCGCCCAAGACCAAGTTGAAGACGCCCTTCGGCACACCCGCTTCGTGAAGCACTTCGGTGAGGTGAATTGCGCTGAGTGGGGTGAATTCACTCGGTTTCAGAACCACCGTGCAGCCAACGGCCAGTGCATACGCGAGCTTGGTCGCGAGAAGCTGAAGCGGCCAGTTCCATGCGGTAATAAGGCCGCAAACGCCGATCGGCTCGCGACGAACGGTGTTGGGTCCAAGGCGGTACTCAAACTCGTATTCCCTGAGAGTAGCCAACGCCTGCTTGAACGACGCAAGCGCAGCGGGCGCATGGATCTTCTGTGATACGGGAGTGCCTAACTCGAGTGTCACGACTTCGGCAAGCTCGTCTTCGCGGCGGACAAAGCAGTCGATTACCCGTTCCAACAACTCAATACGCTCCGCTTTCGACGTCTCGCTGAAAGACTTAAATGCGGCTCTGGCAGCCTTGACGGCTGCGTCGACATCCTCTACTCCCGCCAGCACTACGGTCGCAAACGCTTTCTCGGTGGCGGGATTGACCAACGTCCATTCGTTGCGACTCAACGGGGTAACCCACTCCCCGTCGATGTAACACTTCTCGTACGATCGCATAAAGTCTCCTGTTTATTAAGTCGGCCAATGCCTTGCCTCAAGCATCCATTGGACCGAAAAAGAAATCTATTGGTCACCTCGTTTCCGGGTTGACCCTGTGTCGGCGGGATTCTTCCGAGGTATTTAAGGGGCCAATCGGCAATCCCGCTTCAGCCTGGACCGCCATGTCTGCACCGAGGGGACCCGCTTCGTAAGCAACTGTGGGAACGCCACGTCCTGCGGCATGAACAGAGAAGCTATCTACTCGACCGACTAACATCCCTGCTCCGGCGCGCTCAGCCGATTGAGCGCGCAATTGACGACTAGACACAGAGACGCATCGCTGGCCGCCGGCGCTCCGGCGGAAACACACACCAGCTGCCGTCATCGTGGCGAAAGAAAATCAGCGCTATGGGAGACTTGTCCGAGGTGCCCTCAACACGCACAAATCTGTATTGCTCATCGCGACCATGACTGAACTGCGTAACGCGCACTTCGCTCGTGCCCCCAATCCATTTATCAACAAGGGTGCGCAGCGATCTTCCCGAAATGCTCACTGATGTCTCCTGCTCTACGAGTTACGACCGCTTGATAGGCGCCGCCCCTACTCACTCGAGACTTCGCGGATTTCTTCCACAATGCTATGGTCCGTCGATTAAGAAGTTGGGCGGTGAACAGAAAACGCTTTCGCTTGCCCGACCTGAACAACCTACGAGTCCCAGCATTGGTAGCGACGATGATAGTAGTGTGAAATCGCACCGACGTAGGGTCAAGTCAGCTATTATGGTGCATTGGTAAGCGGCGCTAACCGATAACGATAATCATCCGAAATTAGTGCCGAAATGACATACGCGCCGGCGAAAGCATTCGCCCCATCGACCGGCCGCTGAAATGGAGACAAGAGAGATGGAACTTCGACATCTTCGTTACTTTATCGCTGCTGCGGAGGAGGAACATTTCGGGCGTGCAGCCGTGCGGTTACACATTACCCGACCAGCAGTCTCGCAGATCATTGCAGACCTGGAAGGGGAGCTCGGAACACCGCTCTTCGAACGGCTAGCCCATACGGTCAAGCTCACGGCCGCTGGGCGCACGCTCCTGCCTCAGCTCGTACGCGTGATGGATGATCTGAATGAAGCGATAGTCCTCACTAAGCGTGTGGGACAGGGCATGACGGGCACACTGAGAATCGGCTATGGGTCTCTTACCCTAATGCACTCCATTTTTCGGGCCGCAGTTAAGGAATTCCGCGAGACCTATCCGGAGATCAGCCTCTCTCTGGTTGAAATGTCGACCTCGCTACAACCGAAGGCACTTGCGGAAGGGAAGATTGATGCCGGTTTTATGCATTTGGGTCCGAGCCCGCATGCGGGAAAGCGGCGCACCGAAATTAATATGGAGCGCGAAGGCATCGTTCTTGATTCGGTGTGCATCCAGACAGGCAACCTTGGTGTCTGCGTTCCGCACGACCACAGGTTGGCGCGCAGGAAGTCACTTACGCTCGAGGATCTCGCCGGCGAGTGGTTTGTGGTGGTTCCAAAGTCGAGCAGCAGCTTGAGCTACGGGCAGCTCTATTCCATCTGCCAGGCTGCAGGGTTCGAGCCGAATATCGTACAAGAGGTCAGTACCATCGCGTCCCAGCTTAACCTTATCTCGGTTGGCATGGGCATCGGACTGGCAGTTATGGGTAAGAACTTTCAGTATCCGAGTGACTTGACGATTATTCCGCTGACGAACCTGAACTATTCGACCCGATTCATATTTGGATGGGTGCACAGGCAGAACGACCCTATCCTCGACAAGATGATTGAAATCGTGAAGAACTTGTCGAAGTAGCCGAACTGACACGCCTCTGAGTGCGTAACATACCTCAGAGGCCGCGGTTGTTCGCTGCCTTGATCTGGTAGCGCCGGGACGGGTTGGGTAGGCCCTTCCGCCCCTGCGCGCTGTGACTCGCGTCAGCGCTTCAGCACTGCCGGGTTGACGATGTTCGCCTTTAGCGTGCCATTCAGCGCGCTAATGAGATTCTCCGCAGCGTTCTTGTTCATGGCTTGACGGGTCTCGTGCGTCGCCGAACCAATGTGCGGCAACGTCACGACGTTGTCCAACTTGAGCAGCGGCGATTCGATCGAAAGCGGCTCTTCGACATACACGTCGAGTCCAGCACCCGCGATGGTTCCATCTTGCAGTGCTTCAATCAGCGCTGGTTCATCGACAATCGGCCCACGCGACGCATTGATGAGGAATGCACTTCGCTTCATCGCCTTCAGTTGCGGGGTGCTTATCAGATTGTGCGTTTCCTTGGTCAACGGTGCCTGCAATAGAACGAAGTCTGATGTTTCCAGGAGTTCGTCCAAGCTCACCTTCTTCGCGCCATACTCACGCTCAGCACGCTCGTTGACGCCCTGATCGACGTACAGGACGTTCATCCCGAAGCCCAAGGACGCACGTCGAGCCACCGATGTACCGATGCGGCCGAGTCCGACGATGCCTAGCGTCTTATGATGAACGTCGACGCCGAACTTGTCCTCGCCGATTTTCTTCGTCCACTTGCCGGCCTTCACGAATGCAGCCAGTTCCGCAAGGCGTCGGGCTGTCAGAAGAACGAGCGAAAAGGCAGTGTCAGCGGTCGATTCTGTCAGCACATCCGGCGTATTGGTCAGCAGAATCCCACGTCGGTTTAGGTAGTCGATGTCAAAGGCGTCGAAGCCCACTGACACCGTTGAGAGGACCTTGAGGCGGGTAGCGCCTTCAAGTGTCTCTGCGTTCATCTTCACGCCTGTACCGATCGCCCCATCGGCGTCTTTGAGTGCGTCGATGAGCACCCCCGGTTGCTTCGGATCGACGATGGTTACTTCGGCGTGAGAACGCAGGTATTGAATCGTTTCTTCGGGAAGTGGCTTGTAAACTACGACTTGGTTCATTCGGAATATCCTCAAGGTGTGCGAGCACTGCGGGTCGTGAAACCCACAAACATCGATGCGTGCGCTCGTCGGCATACCTGCGACTTCGTGGGCGTGAGACGCGGCCGACACCAGTTAGCGAGCACAACCACTTCACCGGATCCTGCCACGGCGCAGGTATGTTTAGAATCTGCGCTCAGAGATCGCGCATTACAGCTGCCTGGGCGCTCGCTCCGCTCACCAGGAACGAAATGTCGGTGCCGGCAGACACATATCGAGCACCCATTTCGACGAATTGGGCGACCAATTTCGGACGAGCGTTGAGACCGCCGACGCCGAGATGTTTGCCATGCTTTCTACAGGCAGCAATGGCCTTCGCATAGGCGTTCCGGACCATCTCGTGCTCGAATTGACCCGGGATGCCGAGCGATGCGCACAGGTCGTTCGTTCCGATAAACAGCAGGTCGACACCGTCAATGGCTGCAATCTCGTCGATTGCAGCAAGCGCCTCCTTGGTTTCGATCATGATGACAACCATGGTCGCACCATTCACAGCCTCGCCAACTTCAGCAGCAGGGAAGGAACGAAAACCCATATGTGGCAGGACGCCGCCGTGCGAGCGCTCGCCCAACGGCGGGAACTTCGCCGCACGGACGACGTGCTTCGCTTCCTCAGCAGACTGAACATGCGGCGCAATCACGCCGAGAGCGCCACCGTCCAGAATCCGAGCGATGACATCGGGAGCGAGATTGGGCAGTCGAACGAACGGAGCGACGCCCGAGTTCATAGCCGTCATGCAGATTTGACTGGCGGTCTCAATCGACAGGCTGCTGTGCTCCAGGTCGATGTAGAACGAATCGAAGCCTGCTGTCTTTGCGATTTCAACAATCTCGGCCGTTCTGACCAGACGAACGGTCATGGAGAGAGCTACCTCATCTCGCGCCAGCTTCTCCTTAACGACATTGCGAACCAGCTCCCGCGCGGCTACTTTCATTTTGTCCCCTAATCTCAAACGCAAAAGAATCGACTACAAATCAACCAGTTCGGACTGAACGCTGCAGAAAACTGCATCAAACGCCTGTTGATTCACTGTCGCATTACGTTGCGGCCGAGAACTTCAACGACATTCTCTAAAACCTCAAGCCACTTAAAGCGTAAGGCCAATTCAAACAGATGCAGATCGACTGCTTCAGAAGAACTTCCGTTACTTGCACTCAACGCACGTTATCAAGCGTGCGTTTGAGAGCTGCGACACCGCTACGCGGGCTGGAGAGCACTGGAATGCGCACGCCACTCAGCTGCGGAACAAGTCTCGCCATCGAAACTTGAGCCAGAACGACCACATCGACCTGCTCTGCCAAGACCGAGATAGTGTTCTTGACTATCTCATCGTGTCCTGCACCGTCCCCACTAAGCAAAGCCTCGAAAGCGCCCTCGGCAATCCTTTCGGTCACTTCAATGTTGCGACCAAGCTCACTCGCCTTCTTCTTTATCAGTCGAACGGTGGGTTCCAGCGTGGTCGAGACAGTCGCGACCACTCCAACGCGGCGACCGATGGAACTGGCCTCCTCTGCCATCGCCTCATCGATCTTCACGATGGGCGTGCTGACGAAGTTGCGAACCGAGTCAACGGCTTCGCCCACTGAAGAGCAAGCATTCAGGATGACGTCAACGCGCATCGCCTGCGCGTTGTTCATGTACGAATGGATCCGGCTAGCAACTTCAGGCGTCAGATGCCCAGCTGCGCGGACATCATTAAGCAAGCTATCGTCCATGATGTTGATAACACGCGCATCAGGGATTTGCTCGCTGATTTGCTCCTTAATCGGCTGGACTGTGACTGGTCCAGTATGAATCACGGCAATCGTAGTCATGGCTTGATTCGGCTTCGGTATATATGTGAGATGAATTGCAACGAGTCGAGGTCTGTGGATTGCGCGGTCAAACCGCGCACCCCAAGGTCAGAATCAGAACTTCGGAAGCACGAGACGGAAGAACTCGGTTTCCTCAATTGCTTTGAGCGGAACAGGCCCCTCATTTGCCTCGAACTCGAAGGCAGTGTGGAGACCATACTCTTTGCCTTCGAAGCTGATTTTTCCCTTGCTCAGGAAAAGCAGTTCGATAGACGACTCCATTCCAGCGGGGAACGTCGCATTGGCTTCGATCTTCACAAAGCCGATTCGCGTGTTCCGTTCCGTGAACGAGCCGAGCCACTTCGAGGAGACGCCAGACGTATCTTCCGGAATCCATTCGTAGCTGGCCGGATTCATGAGCACGAGGTCTTCGTAGCGAGGTTTGGCATACTCCAACTTGCGACCCACCGCTTTTTCGAAGCAAGCCTCAAAGCCGTCCTGATTGTGCTTCTTACCTGATTCGTCGTACCAAGTGAAGATGCCGTCCTTAAATTCACCTTTGCTCTTCAGTGCTTCGTTTGCCGCCTCGCGCTCTTCCACGCTCACGAAGCCGTAGCCGGCCGCACCGCCAAATTGGCAGACCATCATCTCCAGCCCTTCGGGGCGGTCCTGCGGTCCGTAGTACACGCTTTCGGGGAAGTAGCCCACCCAACCTTCAGGCAAGCTCTTTCCCTGCCCGTATGGAAAGCTGCCTTTGATCACGTAACGAACTTGATCAAAATTATGACGGTGACTCGGCGCCGTCCAGCCGCCAGAACCCGTGCGGCCAACGTTTACGAGGTAGTTATTCGGAGAACCGGGCTTTCCCTGCAATAGAAACTTCTGTTCGAGAACACCTTCCCGCATGTTGCTGCCGATTCTGCCGAAATCTGTCGAGGACGCCTCTGACACTTGCATTTGACCCTCCTTATGGTCGCTATGTGGCCGCCTTTTATTGCGGATACGCCCACAGGCGTGAATTGAAACTATCCACAGGAGAATTAATTTCGTTCTCCTATAGTTTTTGGAAACTTTCTTTGCGATTTCGATGCCCGAAACGGCTATCTCGAAGCTCGCACCGGCTGACTCGATGACGCTTCTCAAAGCGCTGCATCACATCTCAAGCCACCTTCGCTTCCGTGTTCCGCCGACAGACGTTCGAGCCCGTCGGACAGGGCCGCAAGACTTCTAGCTAAGCGCTCGAAGTACGTCGGTAGCATCACCGACAATTTCCAGTTCCCGTACCAACTCCTGAGCCTTTCTGGTGCCTGCCTCCGACGGCGGAAATGCCGCAACGGAAGCACAACTCACAAACTTCTCCGAGAGCTGTTCCCAGGTAAGCGGCGCTTCGGGACTTCCGGGAATCTTGTCCCCAAGTCGCTCGAAGACACGACCGTCTCGCGTCACAATTTCGATTCGACCGTCGGGCAGCTTGAACGTCCAGTTCTGGTTTGGGTCCTGTACCGGCACGACCTTTGCCGCCATCGCCAGCACTTCAGGATCCGTCAGCGCCGCTTCGCTGAAATCGGCAATGCCCATCTTTCCCTTGCTCGCCGCGATACCTACGATGAACGGTAAGCTCATCTTTGCATCAACGAGCGTGGATGGTGCGCGACGAATTTCCAACGGCGTACACATGGTGTACGTGAAATCCCCAACGAAAGTTCGAATCGTCTCAATCTCCTTCGCCGCGATTCCCTTCTCCTTCATCAACTCGATGGTGGCGTGAATGTAGGTATGAGAGTTTCCGACTGCGGGCCAGGCCTTGTACAGGGTTGTGCCTCCAAGGAACCGCTCACCCAGCTTGTCGAGCATCTTTTCGCGGTCGTATTTACCGCCGAAATAGACGTTGAAAATCCCAGCCTTACCTTCGAACAGTGTGTTGATCCCGGTAATCCCCTTTTGCGCGAGCAGAGCCGCGATTACCGCGCCCTTCGCGGTGAACCCGGCGTACATTCCTCGCAGATCGCTTCCGGTTGCGAAGATGACTTCCATCGTTCCACAGGACTGCTGGCTGGCAATGCCAAGCGCGTGAGCTGTCTGTTCAGCCGACAGGCCAAGAATGCAGGACGCAGATGCCGTTGCAGAGAATGCGCCGACCATCGACGAGAGATTCCAGTTCTGGTTCCAGCCAACGTTGCAGCGCAGCCGCGCAAAGAGGTCCTGGCCAATGGCTACTGCTGTGATGAGCCTACGCCCTGTAACACCGCCCATTCGCTCTGCGATTGCGAATACAGACGGGACAATTGAACTAGCAGCGTGTGCACCCCATGGAGTCTGGTCGTCAAAGTCCAGACAGTGAGCCATGGATCCGTTAGCAAACGCTGCAGAGATTGCGGGCAACTTCCCACCGAAGCCGAGTACCGTGCTCTCCTCACTTCCGCCGCCCTGCTGCAGCAAGTCCACCAACGCTCGCACGGCCGGCTCCATACCGCTGGCCGCCAGTGTCACGCCCAAAGTGTCGAGAATTGTCTTCTTCGCACCTTCAATTGCGTCGTCAGGCAGATCCTCGTAACGAGCGTTGGCCACAAACTTGGCAAAATGATGGCAAAGGTCCAGGTTGTCGTTCATGAAAATTGCTCAGGAAAGTCCGGTACAGCAAAAATGTGCTCCCGAATCACCGCGTCGCCTCCAAGCGAGCAGGCATGCTGCCGGTCGACAGGTGATTCGGTGCTGAGACAGCCGACCCGCCAACACCGTTGGGCGTCCCTCGTTCTGGCTGCACCTTTATCGTGCTAATAATTCTGCGCGTGGGACCTCTTTAAGTACAGTTCGTTTTCATCGACAGCCTGGTAAGCTGCGCTAACGTCACTGGACTCCACATCCGGGAAATACCCGGCCAAATCGAGGGAAAATCCGGGGCAATTGGGAATGCGCTGGATATTAAGCGCCGACCAAGCCGCACACGACACGCGCTGGAAGAGGCAGAATCCGCCTTTCCAACCGGGACAGAGAGAATAACCTTCCCGCCGTTACCACGGGTCGCGCGTCGCCTCCCCATTTTGCAACGAGCGTCGCGCCGCACTTCGGGCGAGGGAGCGACTGCCCGCAAGGGGTGGCGCTCTAGTCGAGCAAAACACTTCGGAGTAGGTCGGCCGGAGGACCGCGCAGCGACTCCGGTGAGGTGCGCTAGGAACGTCCGCTGCCGGTTACAGCTGCGGGCTGTTGATGTCCGCTCACCAGTGCGCCGGCATCGCGCGGAAGCCCGACAACATCGACTATACCCAGCAACCCTATAGCCGCAATGAATAGAAAGGCCAATTGAAAATCTGCGGCGGTCATGGCGCCTGAACTGTGCCCTAACATCCAACGCGCCAGTTGCAGAGACATCGCGCCAATCGCGACGCCGACGCCTACACCGAGTTGCTGGATGGTGCTTGAGAGCGAGGTAGCAGCGCTCAACTGCGACTTAGGAACGTCTGCGAAGCTGAGGGTATTGAGAGCCGTGAATTGTAGCGATCGCGCGAGGCCGCTGAGGAAAAGTATGAGAAAAATTACCTCCCCCGGCGTGGTAGCCGAGAGGAGACTCGTCATTGCCAACGTAGCGGATGCGACGACACCATTCACCAGCAGCACGATACGGAAGCCGAAGCGCCGAACGATACGCGTTGTGACAATCTTCATTGCAAGGTTGCCAGCGAACACTGCCAGCGTGAGCACGCCTGACTTAAACGCGTCCATCCCGAAGCCGACCTGAAACATAAGTGGCAATAGGAACGGCACAGCGCTGATCGCAATACGAAAGAGCGAACCGCCGCCCATGACCACTGCAAACGTCTTGATCTTCAGCGATGAAAGGTCAATCGCTCCGTTCTTCACATGCCGCAGGTGTAGCCACGCGCTGGTCAGGCAAATCGAGCCCAATGCCAGATGCACACCGACCTGCGTCCACGAAATGCCACCGCGACCGACCAGTTCCATCGCATAGAGCAAGCTCGCACAGCCCGCACCGCACAGCGAGAATCCGATGAAATCAAAACTACGTGGTTCTCCTTCGCGGGAATTGTCGAGGAGACGCAGTGCAACAATGACGCCAATAATCCCCAGTGGTACGTTAAGGTAAAAAATCCACCGCCACGAGAAATAGGTTGTAAGAAAACCCCCTAATGGCGGCCCAATCACGGGGGCGATCAATCCCGGCCAGGTGATGATTGCTATTGCACGCATGAGCCCTTCCTTCGGCGTCGTGCGCAGCACCGCAAGTCGTCCCACTGGAACCATCATGGCCCCGCCGATTCCCTGAATAGCCCGGGCTGCCACGAATTCGGTGAAGGTATTTGTGAAAGCACAGAGCGCGGACGCGACCGTGAACAACGCAATGGCGCTAGCGAACACTCTACGAAGCCCAAAACGGTCCGCAGTCCAGCCACTGATGGGAATAAACACGGCGATCGTCAGAAGATACGCTGTAATTCCTAGACTCATATCGGCAGCGTGTGTGCCGAACGACCGAGCCATTTGAGGGATGGCCGTCGCGATGACTGTGCCGTCCAGATTCTCCATAAAAAAAGTCGCAGCGACGAGCATGATGATCGGCGAGGACTCTAAGCGGCGTGCCGAAACGGAGGAGGTATTCGAGCCATTGTCGGCCGACATCTTCAAGACACTCCTTGATAAAAGCGTAGAGCTAAAGCCCAGAGCTGCGCGAAGTGCGTTGGCCCCTGTAACACATCGACCACGCAGATGTTTCCTTCACACTCGGGATACTGACGTCGTGCTTCCGGAAAGGTGAGCGAATACGGTCGAGCTCAGGTCGTCGACTGACGATTCCTCACCACGAATTTTTCCACCCGCGAGGACCATGAAACCCATGGCTTTGTGCGTGAGAGCGTCAAGAAAGCGACACGTATTTGATGTTCTGAAAAGCTCTAAGACCCTCTATACCGCCTTCCGAGAGCATCCCGCTTTCCTTGTGACCGCCAAATGGGGTCTCCGGATAAGTGACTCGCCAACCGTTGCAGATAACGTTACCTGCCTCCAGGTCGTTCGTCGCGCGATGAAGCGTCTCAAAGTCGCGCGCATGCACATATGCGCCGAGACCGTACGGCAGGCGATTTGAAAGAGCTATCGCTTCCTCGTACGTATCGAATGGCGTTATCGCCGCGATTGGGCCAAATGGTTCCGTGTTCGATAGCTTTGCTGTCACAGTCGCGTCCGCAACGACGGTGGGCTCATAGAAGAACCCAGCGCGATCGATGCGCTTCCCTCCCGTCGTGATGCGAAGCCCGCACTGCTTCGCGTCGGCAATGAGGTCCTCTATTGCTTTGAGGCGTCTTTCGCCCTTAAGTGGACCCATTTGCGTCTTCCGGTCGAAGCCACAACCAACGATGATCTGCTTCGCTTCAACGGTCATGGCTTCCACGACATCAGCGTAGATTGA
Organism: Paraburkholderia sp.; assembly: GCA_036383775.1. GTDB lineage: Bacteria > Pseudomonadota > Gammaproteobacteria > Burkholderiales > Burkholderiaceae > Paraburkholderia. The sequence goes on from DASVNP010000135.1 coordinate 45,791, forward strand.
GCGCTGCACATAGAAACGTGTGGGCGCGAAACACACCTGACCCGCGTTAGCGAATTTGGCCGCAACGGCCCGCTTGGCGAAAGTTTGGACGTCAATACCTTCGAACGTCAGCACCGGTCCGTGACCGCCTAACTCCATAATTGGACGCTTCATGTGTGCTGCGGCCTGCTGCGACAGCAATTTGCCCACGGTCGTCGAACCGGTGAACGTAACTGCGCGCGTCACTGGACTTTCAAGCAACTTGTTGGACATCATGACAGGGTCGCCCGCCAAGACCGAGAGCACACCAGCGGGTAGGCCACACTCGCACACAATTTGGCCTAATGCGAACGCACATGCCGGTACTTCTTCGGAAGCCCGAAGCACGATGGAACATCCCGCGCCGAGCGCGCCTGACAGCTTTCGTGACGGCGTAACCAGCGGTCCGTTCCAGGTGACAAAGGCGGCGACGGGACCCACTGGCTCAACGAGCACCATCTGGCGCGCGTTAGATTCTCTGGACGGGATAACGCGTCCGTAGGCGCGCCTGCCCTCTTCAGCCGCCCACTCCCACATACCGGCAGCCACTTCCACTTCTCCGAGCGCCTCATTCCATGGTTTGCCAAGTTCCAATACCAACAGCTCAGCGAGGGATTCCGCTCTCTCGCGCATACGATCCGCGACCTTGCGCATAAGTTTGCTGCGTTCGAACGCGGAGGTGTTTCGCCAGATATCGAATCCCTTGTTCGCCGCGGCCAGTGCCTCATCCAAATCTGCTTCTGTCGCCATCGATACTTCGCCAAGAACGAGGCCTGTCGTGGGATCGATGACGTTCGTGGTCGACCTCTCACTGTCATATCGCATCTCTCCTGCAATGAGCTGGCCTAGCTTCGGATATCGTTTGGCCGCTTCTGCTCTCGTAGTGCTCATTTGATTTCTTGTACCCTTATTCCTGTGAAACGACGTCAAGACTGAGTCACTGGTACTACATCAAGAAAACGCCTTTCCCGCCACTCTGACGGTTAAAAGCTTGATAGGCTTGTTCTGCCTGGTCGAGGCGCCAACGGTCGGTGAAAAGTGCATCGAGATTAAGGCCACGCTCGATAACGAAGTCGGCACATGCGCGCTGCCCTTGGACGGACATCGTCCACGACGTCAAAATGCGTACCTGAGTGCGCAGATACTTGGCCAGCGACAGGCTAAATTCCGAGCCAATACCAACCAGACAAACAGTGCCCCAGGGACTCACTGCGTCAAGGGCGTCCCGGTTTGCCGCCGCGGCGCCCGAAGTCTCCAACGAAACGCTCACGCCTTTTCCACAGGTTAACTCGCGAATTGCCTCGGCAACTGGACCATCGAGCGGATTGAGCACCGCATCGGCGCCGAATTCTTTCGCTGTTTTGCGACGACTTTCATCGATATCAAGTGCGATGACCTGAGCGCCTTGTGCCTTCGCTAGCATCGTTGCAGATAGACCCACGGGCCCTTGCCCAAACACAGCAACGGTGTCACGCCCAGTCGGACCGATCCGTTCGAATGCGCCCCACGCTGTGCCAGTTCCACAGGAGATGGCGGCGCCTGCCTCGAAGCTGAGCCGTTCATCCAACGGCACTAGCGTATCGGCTGGAACTTTCATGTAGGGTGCATGTGCGCCGTGGGCGTCCGTTCCGTAGACCGTAATCGGTGCCGTTCGACACATTTGGGGCCATCCCGAACGACAGTCCGGACAACCCATACAACCACTGTAATGATGCACCATCACACGAGCACCGATGTGTGCGTGCGGCCCGACTGCGCCCGGACCTACCGCGACCACTACGCCGCACGGCTCATGGCCGGCGATGACCGGTGGCACCGATGAGCCGGATGGACGACGGTAAAAGTGCAGGTCGCTTCCGCACATGCCGGAAGCCTTGATTTCAAGGACAACTTCCCCAACGCCGGGCGTAGGGTCAGGGAAAGTTGCGAGTTCGAGAGTACAGTCACCGCGAAAGACAATACCGCGCATGTCCCAATTTCCTCTTCCGTGTTAATCCATCGATTGCAAACAGCACACGTCGGCAGGCGTTCAGCAAGCGATGTCAACGCTCTCGCGGGCGCTGCTCTTCGGTGCAACGACTACCGGCGCAATACTCCTTCGATAGTTAGCGTCGGGGCGCGGTTTGCGGGAGCACACCCTCCGCGTCAGCTATCTCTTCAGGCTCCAGTGCCTCGAGCGATTGCTGGTTAGTTTCGATACCCGCAACCATAATCAGGATCGCAATGACAATGTAGGCTCCCGAGATAGCAAACACCACACCGGTAATCCCGAAGTTATTGAAAAGCTCGAGCACGATGAACGGCGAACCAATGAGCCCGAGCCTTCCGAACATCTGCGCCACGCCACCTCCACGGAATCTATAGTCCGTCGGAAACATTTCGGGCGTCATCCCCAATCCGAGCGTCAAGAAAATCGCGACGGCCGATACGAGCAGGAAGCCACACAAGACGATGGTTGTTGCGGACGTGAGGAACGGGTAGATAGCTCCCAGACACGCGCAAATGGCGGCAAACAACATGATCGCGGTACGTCGCCCCATCCGGTCAGATACGTAAGCGAGGAACAGCGGTCCTGCGATCCAGCCACCCATCATTGCCGCAGTGAACCCCAGCGAGTGGGTAACGCTCATGCCTTGCTTAATAAAAAACGTAGGCATCCAACCGGTAAGGCTATACGAGCCAAACAGACAAACAACGTTGACGACAATCGCAAGCAAAGTCCGTCGAATCACTGTTCGCGAGAAGAGCATAGAGAGCGGTACCCAATGCGGCTCCTTCGCCGCGGTTTGCGGAGCGGACAGTGGCGGCGTTGTCACGCCCGCGTCCTTTTCGATTGCCTGCATGATCTCTTCCGCCTCAGCATGGCGCCCCACACGTTCCAACCAACGAGGCGACTCAGGAAGATGACGGCGCATCCACCAGACCCAAAGGGTACCGATACCACCGATCACAAACATCGGACGCCAACCGATCCACGGAATAATGAACGTAGCGATCACCGCTGTCACGAAAACGCCCGAGCCTCCGATCAGCGCCAACTTCCCCAAGTATCTGCCACGATGCGACGGCGGTACGAATTCAATAATGAGCCCGTAGCCCATGACATACTCCGCTCCCATCCCAATCCCCATAATGAAGCGAGCCGCGATGAGCCAGGGCATTGACGGGGCAAGGGAGGACAAAAGCGCCATTCCGCCGAAAATTGCGAGATTGAACTGATACGCAAACCGGCGACCAAATTTGTCACTCAACCAACCTGCGAGCGCCGCGCCAATCGTCAAGCCGACAAATGTGGCAGACATGAAGATCGAGTTCATCTGCAGCGTCGACCAACCACTCTTGAGCATCGCGGCGAGAACCGAACTCGACAGCGTATTGTCGAATGAGTCAAAGAACATACCCAACCCGACTAACCATAAGACACGCGTATGGAAAGGTCCGATTGGGAGGCGATCGAGTCGCGCGCCAGCATTTACTCTATTACTCATCCCAAGTCCCCTGTAACACCATCACACTAGTTACTCGCATCGAAGCTCAGCATCGCACCGCACAAGGAAGCTCCGTTGGACTCTCCCTGCGATACGCCTCATTAATCATCTAAGCTGCGGAATACAGCGACCGATGAAACTTCAGGAACGAACAAGAATTCGCCTGTTGCTGGCGAATGAAGCGACTGCCGCTTTCCCACGCGCTCTGGTGAAATCCGCGAGCCTTCCCAATACTTCGCTGCACTGGAGCAAACGCGTTGATGCATTGATTCGTGTTCACAGCACCGCCTGCGCGCAAAACTGAGTCGCGCGAGACGCGCCAGCATCGCGGAGATGGGGTGGACAGATTGATAGAAGGTCGTCTCCCTACTTATTCGGCTAATGGCCATCTTGTAAGGTTAGTTTGCGCCGTGGGCTCGGCGGCGTACAGTTGATTATTCTTCTTTTTGGGTAAGCTAAGCTAACCGCTAATGCTTGCATGTGTCAGACAAATCTCCGTTCCAAAACGTAGAAACCCCAAGTCCGCCAGCAGACCGTGAAACGGGGATGATGTGCGCGCTCCGACAGTCGCCAACTGCAGGGGATGGGCAACCTTGAGTGTTGAGCGCACAACACAGTACCGCGCGTGACAACCCACCTACCAACCAAAATCGAGAGTCCTGGCAACAACAAACCGATTCATCACCATTCAGGCGCCGCGTTGATCGCGGACGTCATAGCAAAAGCCGGAACGATCCGTCATGGCTAGCTTGTTTGCGGGAACTAGCCAGAACAGCTGTCGCCGGCCACAGGATGGTGTACTGGCCTATTTATGGGCAAGTCGTCTCCATCGGCGTAATCGGAGCGATCTTCGTCGCGTAGCACGCATCGTGGCAGAAAAGAGAAACCGCCCGCATTAAGATGGGCGGTATTCAACGCCAGATTGCTGCCGAGATCACTTCAGATTATCGCGAAAGAAAGCTGTCAGCTTCGCAAATGGAATGAGATTGACACGGTCATAGAGATCGACATGGCCTGCATTCGGAACGACCACCAGTTCCTTCGGTTCCCCGCCAGCTTGTATGCTTCTTCGCTGAACTCTCTTGAATGTGCGTTTGCACCGGTAATAAACAGCATGGGGCGAGGCGAAATTGTCTCGATATCCGTGAACGGATAGCCTACAGGTCAAACAGTACCTCAATCATTTTCAGGTTCCGTTGAAAGTACTGCGCCTCAGAGTACGCTCGCCAGCATCGTAGGCGTGAACGCGACACAGTGCTGTGTGCTGAATGGCGAGCGATGGCCAAGCCACGCCTGCAGTTCGAAAAGCGTCATCGGTTCCCTGGCATTGACGAGTTGGCTCGCGATCGTCGACCGCGCCCGGTGGCTGCTGATCCGGCTGCGTACATCCGCTGATGCGATCCCAGCCTTACGACAAAGCAGGGAATCAGATGCCGGTTAAGGTAGTGTTGCGAAATCCGTGTCGCCCGATACGAGAACAGGAACCATCGTGACCTGGCTACGCTTATGCAGTTCACACATGCGAGCCCGCAGATCGCTAATATCAAGAAACGGCGTCGCCTCAACGGTTGTGACGCGGCCGAGAACGGACAGCGCCTGCAGTAGCCGTTCACGCTGTCGGTGCGTCCTGTTGCTGGGCGACCGCCTGGATTCCCGTTAGTGTCCGCGCCATTGCTGCGATGCCTGTTCGTGCCATGCCGTTCCTTTTGCTTGGAAACACGCACACCATATTGAGGTAGCGTTGCGAAAACTTTGCTACGCGAATCAGACCGTTCACGATGCGCAAAGCTGCCAGACGAAATAGCGGTGACAGGCATGCCTATTTCTTCCACTCCTCCAGTCACCAGTTGGTGGCTCGATTATCGATCAGTTGAGTGAGCGTCACGACCGTCACGGTGCTATCCTTCATGCGAATAGTCGCAATCGGCCTGTCAGTATTGTTCGCGCTTACGATCTGGATGCCTCAAGTGTGGCAAGCACTTCGACAAGGAGCTTGCAATCATGGAAGCAACCAATATTGCTTTTAATCTACCTATCCTGCGTCCGGACGAGACGCTATATAGTTGGAACGGGTTTGTTCATCTCTGGAACTTTGACATAAATGCGGTCGATACGAGCCTCCGACTTTACGGGAGCCCTTATGCAGCGCTTCAGCACGACTTTCCTTCACACCTTTCACTGTTGACCGAATTCACGGAAACACAGTTCGGCTCGGCCATCGATCTTGCCCTAAAACATACTCTCCTCGGCTACTATCTTCCCGTTATTCCGCTGGACCTTTCGCGGAGAATTCTTTCTAGCGTGCAGTCGACGTCCGCCAGACATATGAAATTAAAGCTCGGCATACCTTCCAGCCGCCTTGGGGCAAATCATCCGTTAAAAGCATGCACCAAATGCATCCGTGAGGACATCAAGAGATATGACTCCGCATATTGGCATGTGAGCCATCAGTATCCATCGGTTCTGACCTGTCCCATACATAGATGTCCGTTGAGAACTCTTCAGATTAAGGCCACTCCGGTTCGTCACAGAAAATGGTTCATCCCGGGCTTTGAGCCTGAGAATGTCTGGGTTGACTTGCCTACCCTCGGTCCAGCGCAGATCGAACGCCTCCGCAAGCTGGCAGACTTGTCTGTCTGCCTGGCCCGTGTGCCCCCCGGCGCCCTCGAACATGACACGCTAGCGACAACATATCGCATCGCCCTTCGCGAACTCGGGATCCTGACACACGGCGGGAACCTTCGCCTGATAGATTTACGGCGATGGGTCCTCGATTACTACGCCGGCTTTGAACCCGTCTCTGGTCTAAACGTACTGACTGCGGCAACACACACGTGGCCCGCTTTGCTGGCACTGTCCCAGAAGACTCGCCCAATTGGCCATCCATGCAAGCATCTGCTGCTGATCTGCGCGCTTTTCGAATCGTGGACCCAGTTCGAACAGAGCTACAAGGCCGCCAAAGAAAGGCTAGTGGATGCCTCTCGACAGGGTGCGCCTGAAGTTGCTTTACCATATGCCAACTGACAGCGAAGATTCGTGGCGCTGACGGACCGCGGATTTGCTGCCAGTGCTCCAGTGCGCGCCCTTTGAGTATCCATAACAACGCGCGTCGTATGACACCAAACAGATTCGATTGCGCTTCACGTCGACAATCTGGACGCTACAGCACTCGAATACTGTTCGCCGAAGATCACTCAAAAAATCGACCCACCACCGAACGGATATTTCCTCCGTTTCGTTCAATCACTTCAACTGGCCGGACCCTGCTCTCGCAGAAGGCGGGCGCCAGAGCTGGCTGGAAGCGAAGAGGCTCAAGGCCCGTGCGCATTTCCTCACCCATCCAAGCACACATCTCAGTTGAAGCATAACAAGGCTCCCGACAACGGCTGCGCGTGGATCTAGAGAGTGAGCGCGACTGGCTGACGGCGCAGCCTGCGATGGCCGGCTCGCAGGGACAAACCGTTGCGCGGCACGGTACCCACGACGGGTGTTCCACGACAAACGCTCTTTGACAAACCGTTTTTTTTGCATATGATTTGCATATCAGTGACCCACTAAATGTTGCCTTGCCGACCAATCCTGAACAGACGGCCGAGCTCCGCTATCTGGCTGCACTTGTTGGTGCCCGCCAGATAACCCAATCTGTAATTGCCTCAGCCACGGGGATTCATCAGAGCCAGATCAGTCGCATCCTATCCGGGCAGATACGGCGATCCTCGAAGAACGTGCAAGAGTTATGCAAATATGCAATTTCTCTACGAAGGGAAGTGCGTTACGACGACGGACGTGCGGCAGAAGCGCTGTCCGCCACCATCTTACGCGTCTGGGATGGGACACAACACCACGCCGACGCCCTGATCGAACTTCTAGAAGCGTTGCGAGCGGTACAGAATATCATTCGCAATCCTGATTGATATGCACTGGATTAGCACTCTCTACTTTCTCTTTTCGCTGGATCGGATGGCGATCAGTCAAATAGAGATGGTACGGCAGCATCTTGGTCGCTTGATGAAACGTAACTCTTTATGGAGTAGTCGGAATGCTTAACGTGCCGGTGCTTCTGCCAGATCAAACAATCGAGAGTGTTTGCGCTACGACGTGGGCAATGAACAGTTGGCCTGACTGGCGGACAGTAATGCAGGAGATGTGTGGGTCGCGGGAGACTGATCCGGGGAGAATGACTCATAGCGGTGTTGCTGACTGTTTCCGCATGCTCACAGGTGGCGGGTACGAAACAGCAGAAGACTTTCTCGAACATCACGGCTTTTTGTCACTAACGAAGCCGTTTAAGGACGCCAAAAGGTATGATTATGAACTTGAACGGCTCCTGCGAATGCCACGTTCAGCGAGAAGCAGTCATAAACGCACGTTAGTTATGCAGAATAAATATTACTGCGCCGCTTGCATCGAAGAGGAACTGGGTCTACGAGGCTTCGCATATGCACATCGTAGCCACCAGATAGCTGGAGCGGTGGTTTGTCATTTGCACGGTGAGGCTCTGGTGTCGCCTGAACCCGACAATCCCAGTAGCCCAGCTGCACACGGATTTCTAACACGCCCGCTTTCAATAAACAGCTCTGCCTTGAGCTTGAATGATCTCCACCAATCCGCATCCCGCGCTCACGTACACCAACGCTTTGCCCGGTTTATCCATGCCGCTTTGAACAGCAAGCTTCCACGAACATCGCATGAACTCAGGTTCGCGATGGTGGCACGCGAAACTGATGGCAGGTTGGACCTCCAGACCAAAGAGCACTCGCAACTAGCTCGAGTGCAAACCGCCATCCTTGAGTCTTTCTCTCTACCATTCCTGACAAGCATCGATGCGGGCTTCCTGGCAGAACTTCATAGTCATCTTGTACGTATTCTTCTAGGTTACCGATGCTATGCGGAAAACTCGCTAGCCAATCTGGTCGTCCTCTCCGTTTTTTTCTCTTCACCCGAGGATTTTTCCAAGCAGGCAAACTCTCATTCGAGAGGTCGAATCCACGATTGGTGCGGTTCACCCAAATTACGCCCCCTGGAGCCCACGTTCTCACTTGCCAAAGCACTGCTTAGAAAGCTCCGATTCGTCGACCACACGCACTCTAAATACGGCCACAACAGAGGTCGAGAATACCTGCGACTCCGCCCCTCGCTTGCCGTCCGTCATCGTCGAGCACAACTCAGAAAGAGGCACGAACGAGCGGATCTTCAACGTATGCAGACACTTGAGAAGATCCGCCAGCTTCGTGCCTCGAGTTCAATGACTTAGCGCAGTTCGGCTGGCATGTTCCAGGGAAGCAGCACGGCGTAGTCGTCGACGGTCTGGGTAAGTGGAACACGTCGGAACAGCCAAACGAGATATCGGTACAGCCTGCAGCAATACGGAGCGAGCATCGAGGACATTCCCATACCTATTTTTCCTTCCTGCTTTTGACCGGCTTGCCTTTAGCGGTCTCGACTTCCCTCCTCAGAGCTTCTAGTCCCTTTGCCAAAGCCTCCCTGGTCTTACTGGAGCGATCAGATTCGGTGTTATTCGACTTGCGTCTGGAATTTGTTTGCGCCTTCTTCTTTTCACGCGTTTTATCGGCCTTGTATTGTGCGCGGATACGCTCGTGAACTGACCTGTAGACGACCTGGTCGGCGGCACTCACGGGCGAAAGCGTCGACGACGGCTCTCCGCCCCCAAGGTCCAGGATGTCCTCAATAGTGAATCCCCACCGCAACGCATATTCTTCCCACGGAACATCGACAAATCGCGAGAGCTTTTTCGGGTCACGGAATTTAAAGCCTTCGATCAGGTCTTTACACGCGGCAAAAGCCGTGGATTCGGTCCGATATTGACCGAGATGTGCGGCGGTCACACTAGACGCCCCGACCGTTTCCATCGCCAGGCGCTGGCAGCCCTCAACAGCCCTGGCAGCAAAGTACGGAATTCCGGCGGAACATTGATGTAATGCCTGCTTTATCTCGGCGTCACATGGAGTCCGTACTGGCATAACGTTGTGGCCCCACATTGCCGGCGCAAGACCTTCACGCCAGTCCGAATCTGATTCCTCGTAAGGCATGAACTCAACCGGTTCTTCCGACGTCAACCGTCTTAAGTCCTGGCTGTGAATGGCTATGCCATCGAATGCAAGCGGATTACCAACAAAGACTATCGGTATGCCAAAATTCAGAAGCCTCAGAAGCATGGCCAGCATCTCGGTGCGGTATGGCGAAGCGCCGAAATTTGATGGCTGCAGTTCTTCAATAATCAGCAAACCGACACTGTGCTGGACAAGCAGGATACCAACCTCGATAGCAATCTTCTCCACGGTGTATCCTTTCTTGGTTGAATACTGATCGCGGCTATTTGTGCCTAGAACCTCGTCCAATGCCGCAAGAATTGCATACACCAATCCCCCTTTATGTATAGACATTGGAACTATCAGGTAAGTGATCTGCACATGCGTCACCCAGCCAGCCGCATCTGACCTACCGTGTTCGTGTTTTTGTGTGAGCAAGCTGCAGAAGCGTTGGACGGTAGTTGATTTACCAAACCCCGTGCATCCCTTGACGACAAGAGCGTCTGCGTACACCGGTCCAAAATCAATCTTTTCTGGGTTCTTTGTGCGACGCAGCCCGAGCACTTTCATTGTGTTGGCGCGGCTCGCGCCTAATGTCGGGTCACGACGCATATAACCGCGCCTGAGCATCCTCTGCATCGTAAATGCCATTCTGATACTGGGCCGCGTGGGCTCCACTACATCTCGAATTGTTCCCAGAAGGAGATCCTTCTGTTCTTCAGAAGCAGAAGAGACATCAATCCCGGCAAGAGGATCGAATGCCAACCTGGAAGCCAACTGCTGCCGGGTGAAATATGGGCCCACAGTCTCGAGGAGTGGATTACTCATTTCGCTCTCCTTGATTTTCTGTAGGCAGCGAGTCCTTCTTCAATAACATTGCTACCGTCGATCGGCTCGGAATTGCCTGGCCTATCAGCCTCAGATGATGAACGATTCAGTTGTTCGCCTGCTGTGTCACTCGGAGTGCGCGTTATCGGGTCGACAGTTTGCGCCATCAAGCCGATCTCGCGAGCCCGGTTTTCGCCTATTCCGGCTTTCAGCTCTGCCTTGGATACTTTCCTGCCAGCGTTACTGAGCGCCTGCTTTTTTACCGCACGACACTGGAGGTTTGTGTTCTCAACGTGTGTCGTCAGATCAGATAGGCCCTGATTGCGACGCTCTTCGCCCAGCACCCTTTTCACCTGTTCATGGTCCTGAATATCCAGGCAATCAGTAAGCGTTGCCTGACGCAGTAGGGTCTGATCGGCAGTGAGGTTGTCCAGACAATGCACTCCCAGTTCATCTGGATACCAGATGCGATTGAGATTGTTAGGGTCATACCTGACGTTGATATATGGCGGCGGAGAGGAAGTACCGTTATGCCATCCAAGCTCGATTATTCGCGGACCACTGAAGCGAACTCCGTATACGATTTCTTTTTTTTCGCCCCGATCCGGGCGTAACAGGAAAACTCCGTCCTGCCTGACTACTGCTCTTGCAACGGGCAACACTATCGCTCTTAGCAGTTCGAAATCGCAGTATGGCTGGGAGACGCGATTGTTCTTTACACACCATTCGTAGATCGCTGCCCGGTTGGGAGGAACGTTATCGCGAAGCATCTCGACTCGAAACGGATGCCGTCGAAATAAAGCCGTTGCGTCGGATTGGGTGTTGAAATAGATGATGGCTAGTAACAATTCCCGCATGTAGCTATACCAGGTCCAACACGCAGGGACAGCCGAATGGTCTTCTCCTCGAAGTCGCTGACGACCGTGCGTTCTCCCATCACCTTTTTTATCAACTGCATGATGGATAGTGTGATGTCCTGTCTCCACCGGCCCCTTACGCTCAGGGCGATCTCGCTCGACGAACTCGATGCTGGAGCGAAGTCCAGTCAGTAGCTTGATTGCATTCTCTGTTCTCAGTTCACCGTTGTCGACGCGAAACTTTCTAAAGAACGCACTGGGAAATTGATCAGCAGTAACCTGAATGTCGAATCGCTTGCAAAACTCAACCTTGTCGCTTGCAGCGTTGAGTATGGTTAGCAATGCTGTTTGCTCGGATGGTGCTTCAAATCCGCAATAGATTCCACAAATCACGTCTGAGAGGCCGTCATGGATAACAATTCGATTGCACGTGCCCACGGCATCAAGTGGCGACATCATTGAGACAAGGGTTTGATCGGTCGATGTCGAGTCCATCAGTGCGATCTGACCGACGCCGGTGATACCATCCAGCGAGGTACCTAGCATTGCGCGGTATTTCTTTTCCCAGTCATTCGGGCGAAGATGTAGTTCGAAAGCAGATTGTCCACCGTCTTCCTTTGGGCCCCAGTAGCGAAATTGCTGTAGGGTTGGGCATTGTTCCGGCGGCAAGAGGATCGGCACCTCGACCCCTGATTCGATTTTTGTGCCGGAACTCCACCAAGCTCCCAACGTAAGGATGTACGCCTGATTTACTGTGCGCCCCTCCTTAAGAAACGCGCGCCAGCCAAGGTTGATCTTCTTTTTATCTTCGGCACTCAAGTGAATTCCGGGAGAGTCGACCTGCCCACGCACGTATGCGCTATTCTTTCTCCCGAGTCGTTGACTGAACTTCAGCATGCGCTGACGACCTTTTGCCCCGCATCTCGGAGTCGCGGGCAGCAGCGAGTTTTTCCCGCACCCGAGGGCAAGGCAGCGATGTAAGGCATCCAGAAGTTCGGCCAGTGATCTGCCGACTGCCCGAGCCCGATCTTTAACCATGATCGACAAATGGTTTGACCGATAGGCTTCGGCTGGATGGTGCATCACGAATTCGAACACCGGTTCGATGTACCGCCACGCGCGATCGCGCTTTTGCAATAGAGCGCAATTCACCCTAACTCGCCGTTTGGTCGGAGTCGAGCGCTGGGGATACCTTTCCTTAATCTGTTCGTCTGTTAGATAGACAAGAGGCGGGAGGTCCAGGCTGGTGACGATCAGCTTCTGTTCGTCGATTGCTGCTGTGATGGCAGCCAGAGAGTGTCGCTCTGGCTTCTTCCAGTAGCGAATCGAAGGCGCGCCTGGCTTACGGACCGGGATGGGTATAGTGACGATGAGATCATCCTCAATCCAGAGTACACGGTGCAACCCGCGTAGCGGCGAATCATCAGTTACCCCTCGCAACACGGCGTTCAGTTGGATAGTCATTACGATGCCTCCCCAAAGAGTTCGCACGCGAGCCGCTCGGCAATACTCCAGCCGTCCAGCCGGAGCTCACGTCCTGGTTCAAGTGGCTTCGTAATGTCGATACCAATGCGGCGCGTCCAGACTCCGTGCCTCCATAAGAGGTTGGCGTCGTCGAGCGATAGCGGACCCAACCTGGACGCAGCGTGGCTGATCCCGGACGAGATGGTTGATACGAGCGCGACCTCGATAAATCGCTCACAGAAGTCCTCGATGAGGGCAGGTGATCGGAGGTGTGGTGGCAGGTACCATGCCGATGAGAAAGTTTCGAGATTTCCGCCGGTGTAATCGCCGAGAAGTGAGCAGTCGACGATTCGATGATATGCATTGGCCTCGTTGAGATAGAGGCTCTCAAGCTCAAGGCGCTCGCTGATTCTGTCTGTGGGCTCGGCTGTCGTTATCGCGTCGTGAGGCTTCAGCGAGATTCCTGCCAGTCGAGCCTTTCCCTCCTCGACAAGGGTTATCGCGAGATCCAATGTTGCAACGTACGGAACCCCTCCGCTGCCGACTTCTACGCCGTGCTTGATTCCGGCATCCATCGCAATAGACACGAGCCCGCGCATGGAAGGAGGCTGCCCGCGGTAGCCTCCTCGCAGATTCGAAAGCGGATGTGGATGTGGCATTGGCCACAATGGGAATTGCTCTCTCACATCGCTGGCTCCCAGAAACAGGCAGAGAAGCGCGACATGCGATTCGACGCGCGCCAGGAAATGAGAACTACGTCGGTAGCCGGGCATCCTGTCCACTACCTGATTCCCTTGCGCCGATGCATTCTTCCTGTGAATCCATAGCCAGGGCCTGTATTCATCGCGGTGCCCGCTACCCCGACCGGACGCTATACGCTCCTCGAGCTTTTCCCACGTCATGACAGCCATCGTTGCCTCCTGTTTCGATAGAAAACGGGGTCTCATCAGGGGTGTCGCAAATGGCAAAAAAACGCACGGCAAACTTCGGGACCAATCCTCTCCGCAGCCCCACAAGCGACCGATTACGGTGTCGCAGTAGACATCGATCGTTCGGATAGACATAACTACGGCGAAGCCGTGGGGTGGTCGAAACGTATTGCAAGCTTTCAACTGCCTCCGAGCCGCGGCGCGTCGGGCCGTGGCGGGAACTTGATTTGAAGAAGTCATCCTGCGTGTCCGCTTTCGAAGAGGGTATGCGGGGTGCGATCGCAAAATGTCGAGACGAGCGGCCGCCTACCCGTTGATGAAGGTATGAATTGAACGGACGAACGGACTTGACTTCGGAAGAGCAGCGGACAATACTGGAGGTGCGAGTTCCCAGTACCTTCCTGCCGTCCTATCCGAAGCAAAAAGCCAGTCGTCGAAGATTGGCTTTTTTCTTTTCTACATTGCGATCCTCCTGTTGCCCGTTGTGAAGGTGGAGTGTGCGCGCGATGGAGCGACGAGCCTGACGACAGCCTCGCGCGATAGGTGAGCCACTGTCGTTTTGCAAGCTGGCCAATGGCTTGCCCCTCGTCATCGATGAGGAGCAACGGCACCTGTGGGCCAAAATTCCCGCCTGACGCAACGACACTATCGAGTCACTCTAGCGATGGTAGACGTCTCGCGCTCGCGTCACAAGCGGCCTTCGCGCGAGATCTGCTGGCCGTGCAAACGCACAAAAATTTGCAGTGCAAATTAATATATTTTTTTGATCCCAACACGAACATTTTTTAGATATTTCCGTAGGATGCCAGAGTAATTTAGGCGGTACGGTCGAGTTTATGCGACTGGCTTACACGGATGTGGAGTGACCGCCGCCGCGTCTAAGGTCTGCTGACTTTTAATCCGCAGATTGAGCATTCGGGCCACCCGCCCCACTATGTACTTAAAAGACTCCCGAGCCACTGAACTGACCCCGGAAACCGATACACTTATGACAGCGGACGGCAATATTGGAACCGCAGGGCGGCAGCATGGATATTGCCCGTAGTGCAGGACGTAAAGAATGAAAGCTGGGTTTTCCTGGATCGTGTCAACCCTGTTCCGCGATGAGGAACGCAAATGAGAATCTGGTCCTCTCCACCTGTTGAATTGCAACCCATGGTCTTTCTGTCCTGCTGGCAGGTCATGGAGACGGACGACGGCTCCCGTTATTTCATCGGGCACAACATGGAACGCGGGAGCGGGCGAGCAAGCACCCGTATCGTGAAATTTGACCCAACGACGCGTCGAGGAGTGACCGGATCCGGGAGAATCTACGAACTGGTGGGGGAAAGCGGCGTCGACACGGCGGCCAACTATCTGTGGGCCGTCACCTGCGCGCAGACCGGCATGAGTTCGACGGATGTCTCGTCCGATTACGATCAACCGTCAATCACTTCCCACCGACCTCTCGCGCCGTTCGTAGCCGATCTGATTTACGACGGCTCGCTGGGGTGCCTGAGCGCTAGAATCCCGGCGACCGGTCAATCCTTTGAGGTACGGGATCCGGAGGACCTGGCTGAACTGTTGTTTGCCAAAGGCGTGAGACAGGGTTACCTGAGCTTCTCGCACTTCGACAGTACCGGGAATCCACACGAGTTCGTCGACCTTGTGCGCGCGGTGGAGCATCGGCTCAATCAATTGGAGCGTGGCTTGCCGCGCGACGCTGATGGAGTTTAAGGTTCAGAATAGTCGTCGTGACCCTGTGTCCTTCGACAACATCACGCTCTGAACTGGCACAGACCAGTCAGCTCATCAACCAAACCCGGGATCGTGAAGCCATGAAGCTGCTCGTTCTGTCCGATCTGCACAATGAATTTGAGCCACTTGAGGTCGACACTGAGGTCATCGCTCAGGCAGATGCAGTCGTACTTGCCGGTGACATCCATACGAAGGATCGGAGCGTCGAATGGGCTCAGTCGTTCGTTAACGATCCCGCGAAGCCAGTCATTCTGGTGGCCGGAAATCACGAGTTCTACGGGGGCCACTTTGACTACACGCTGGCCAAGCTTCGCGAGCGTGCGCACGGCACTAATATTCATTTCCTCGAGAAAGACATGCTGGTCCTTGGCGACGTTCGCTTTGTTGGATGCACACTCTGGACGGACTTCAGACTGTATGCGGGCGATATCACGTCTGCGATCTCTATGCGAGATGCGCAAAGCGCCATGCAAGACTTCCGGCTGATTCGCGCGACGTCGACGTATCGGAAACTGTACCCGGCAGATACGGTCCGGCGACATGAGCTGTCGCGCGCGTGGCTTGCCAATATATTGAAAGAGCCACATGACGGCAAGACCGTGGTCGTCACGCATCACGCTCCATCTCAAGGCTCAGTCGAGGCACAGTATGAGGGTGATTCGTTGACACCAGCTTACGCGTCCAATCTTGAAGCTCTCATGGGACCTCCGGTCTGCCTGTGGATTCACGGTCACATGCACACGAGCTTTGACTACATTGCTCCGCCCGATGACGCCCCCAATGAGCGTGGTACACGTGTGATCTGCAACCCGCGCGGCTATTCGCCCCGGCATCTAAACCCAGGCTTCAATCCTGGCCTGCTGGTCGAAGTATAAGGCGGGGGTCATCACTCAACACGGACGTTGCGATGACGCGAATTATCGTCGATACAGGGTTCACCGAGTTCATAGGCTGCGATCGAATCAGTATTGCGTCGGCATGTGGATATGACGACCGGGAGGGCCTTCTGAGCGGCATGCAAAACGTGCCCGGAAAAGCACCGGACGGGCTGGAAATCGCCTGTGAACAGGCAAGCGAGGGTTGCGCATGAAGAGCGTTACCTGGTATGGCATCACCTTTCGAAAGGATGCACCTGCGGCCGAACTCGGCCATACACGATACGCCGACCGCGCCCCCTGTCATCGGGTCCCAACTGACGTTCCTCTATCTGGTATTGCTCGCGGAAATAACGGCGTTGCGACGCTCAAGGATCAGTTGTTCGCCGCGGTGAGATATCTGCGCTGCAGCACCAGAAAACTACCGATGCGCGGGCGACGATCTGGCAAGTAACGATGATGGACACGGTCGGCTTTAAGAGGAGTAACGCATGCGGCTCTTCGTGGACACGGAATTTACCGATTTCATCGATTGTGACCTCGTGAGCGTCGCGCTGGTGGCTGACGATGGCCGCGAATTCTACGGCGAGCGATCGGACTACGATCGCGCGAGCTGCAATGAGTTCGTGCGTGCGGCGGTACTGTCCCAGCTCGGCCAATATCCTGACCGTGTGTTCACACGTGAGGCGCTACGCGCGGCGCTCGTTGCCTGGCTTAGCCAGTTCGCGGACGAACCCGAACGCGTACTGTGTTTCGACTACGGCGGTGACTGGGAATTGCTGTGTGATCTGCTCGATGGGCCACCTGCAGGATGGCAAGCGCACCACGTGGGCGAGTTACTCGATCCGGGACGCCAGGAAGAATATTACCGCGAGCATCGCGGGCGGCACCATGCGCTGGTGGATGCGCGCGCAAACCGCTATGCAATGATGGGCAGTGCCCCCCCGCCAGACACGCCGTAAACGAGTCGGCGCCCTTTCGCCTACAATGAAGCAGCGTGGCCAGATGGTCGTGCGCCTCTAACGCCAGGTGCCTTATGGAAAAACAGACTGACGATGCACTCGCGGACGAGATCCTTCGTGCAGCAAAGCGTAAGCATCAGGAAGAATCGCGCGAACTCGTTCGCAGTGGCGCTCGCACACAGGAATCGATGTTGTTCATCCCGCCGGACCTCGTCAGGGCTTCGAAGTTCCGGCGCCGGACGGACGAGTTCTGATTGCGGTGGCAACCAGCGAGCCTACGCCAGACATGCTGTAAAAGGACATCAAGATGAGCCGGCGTGATTGCCTTAGTCACCAGTCGTGACAAAAGATACACGTCACACCCGCGCCCCCTTTGCACTCTTCGCTAGCGAAGAAAATCCTCGACCTGCTGGATTACCCTCGGGTCATCAAGGCCTTTGGCCGGATCGCAGGCAACGAGTCGAGGCAGGAGCGTGACCGCTGACGCAAATTCTTTTGGAGCGTCGTCGAGAATGAGATATTCGTCGTGAGAAAGGTGGTGTCGCCGGACGTAATCGAGAATGCGAAGGGCACGGCTCTCAATTAGTCTGTTCGTCAACTGAATGCGTGCCACTTGACCGAGTTGGGGCAGGTACTCCGTTTTAAGCGTTTTAGCGTCGAACATGTAAATCCATGTGCTGTGGATCGCTATCTCGACTGCTTTCCCCGAGACAAGCTCCGCCAGTTTTGCCTCAAGGGCGCACACACCTAATCCGGTCACCTTGGGTCCCTGCGGACCGTATTCGAGTTCACCAACTGTGGACGGGTGCAGTACACCGTCGATGTCCAGAAAAATTGTTTTCATTTCCGCTGGATTGAGAGTTTGATCCGATCGGAAGACGATGAGCCAGATGTCGCGCTCGCTATCTGCGAGTGCGTCGCCGCCGAACGATGGTGTAGCCGCGCGCAGCGTCGGATCAGTTCGGCCTCGAAAATCCCAAACGGCGTCGACGTACGCGCTTCATCAGCGTGGTTCTACGGGTAGGCAGCGACGGTATCAATTTTGCAACGGGCCTGCCCGCTTGGCAGACAATAAACTCCCTGGCACCTGCCCTGACGCGCAGCAGGATGCGTTCAAGCCCAGATTTGGCCCCCGAAAGGCTGATACGCCGCCCTTTCATGATGGGAATCTCCCAAAGGTTCTTCGCCATTGCGTCGAGGTGCGGCGACGAGCTGACCAGCAAGCGCTGACGATGCATGGTCAATATATCACCGCGGCCGCCTGCCATGAGACCCTTTGCCGATCATGGATCACGCCGAGATTCTTAACTACGAGGAAACCTGGTCGGCCGGCAATTGGTTCGAGCCACCGGTATCCTGGTCGGACCTGGCCAAGACACTCCGCGCCGGCGCCCATCACGGCTCAGCGATCTACTTCAAGCGCTACGTGCTATAGGCGATGTTCATTCCGCTTAGGTTGCTCACGCGCAAGGTGTTCAATAAGTGGACGCTAGATTTCCTCCCGTTCGGCAATAGGTATCTTGAGCTTCGAAAGAACCGGCTATCCGCGCATATGCTGCGCCTCGCCGTGCACGTCGAGTACTTGGCGGCATCAACCAGGTCATTCTAGGCAGACTCGGCGAGCGACCGTGAGTCTCAGGCATAGAAGCAAAAAAGCCCCTCAGACTTCCGTCGCGAGGGGCTTCCTTTCAAGCGGTCCGGCTTAGAGCGCGGCGTCCTTCAGCTTCTTCAGCGGGCGCACTTTCAGACGCACCGACGCGGGCTTGGCGGCAAACCATTTTTCCTCACCCGTGAACGGGTCCTTGCCGAAGCGCTTCTTCTTTGCCGGCACGTCCTGAGCAACAACCTTCAGCAGACCCGGCAGCGTGAACTCCTTCGCGCCCTTCTTGTGGACCGATGCGAGCACCGTTTCTTCCAGTGCTGCCATTAACGCCTTCGCCGCTTTCGGCTCGACACCTGCGCGCTCGGCTAGATGGGTAGCGAGAGAAGCCTTCGTGAACGAATCCTTGATGGGCTTCAGCGGCGTGGCAGCGACCGCCTTCTTCGTCACAGGGGCTGCAGCCTTCTTCACCGTCGGCGCCTTCGTCTTTTTTTCGACCGGCGTTACAGCTTTCTTCGGAGCCGGCTTTGCTGCAGCTTTCGTTGCACTCATGGTTGCCATAGATTCCTCGTCGTTGGTCAAAGGTTGGCCCGAGACCCTTGCCTTTGCACAGTCACCGACAATACGCAAAGGTCCAAATCCTCAGGCTGGCGCTAGCGTAGCAATCCGGATTTGAATCTGCAACGGGGGAGGCCCTAAAACAGGGGATTTGGCGCCGGGGCGACGCAAAAACGATGACCTGTACCCCTCCGGGGAAAGCCGCACCCAGATAAACGGCTATGCGAAGGGATTTGAAGCACCGGTAAGTGGAGCAAATCTTTCGCGCGAGTCCAGCGTCGGCTGTCTGTGAGCGCGCCGAGGGCAGCAACGCGAAGGTTCCGAAGGTGATGGAGGATGCGTTTTCGGTGTCGCAGCCCGATGACGAGCGCGGTAAAAGCACTCATCGACAAGTTCAATGCCGAGCTGGTGAGTGTGTTGCCCGAAGATGGAGGGCCGTGAGCTGGCGGAGGGCGAAAAGGACGAAAATGTTGTTTTGGAGTTTAGGCTGATTCCCGCGCGGTGCCCTCACGCTTGGATTTCACCAAATCGGAAGGACGCTGCGATGGATGCAGCGTGGAGAAAATCGGCTGACAGTGCCCATGCTGTTCAACGACAGCAACGCACCGGTCCATTCTGCGTTCCTCCCCTGCGGACGCCAGGACCTGTTTAAAAGGACATTCGCACTATGAGCTCCGGACCAGCTGTAGCTGGAATCGATATCGGCGGCGACCGGAAGGGAAACCATCTCGTTGTTCTGCGCGGCACCCAGATTGTGTGCAACCTCAGCCAGGATACGCCGGAGCATATGCTCGAAAAATGCCTCCAACTTGAGGTTGCCGCGATAGGTATTGATGCACCCTGCCGGTGGCGGGCTGGCGAGGCCGGAAGGCGAGCTGAGAAAGCGCTTGCGCGGCAGCGAATCTTTTCGTTTGCCACCCCGACTCGTGAACTGGCCATGGCGAGTAAAAGCGGATTCTACGGATGGATGTTCAACGGAGAGCGGGTATATGACACTTTCAGCCCACACTTTCCTGTTTTCGGGAACGGTGGACAAATTGGGGGCCAGCTGTGCTTTGAGACGTTTCCCCACGCAATAACCTGTGCATTCTTTGGGCAGGAAGTCGCATCTGAGAAGAAAAAGGGAACTCAGCGCCGAGAAATCCTCCAACGTGAAGGGGTTGAAGCAACGTCACTGCGGTCTATCGACGACGTTGATGCGGCGCTGTGTGCGTTGACGGCAAATTATCTCCTTGACGGCAAGGTCGATGCGTACGGCGATGAGCCTGGGGGATTCATCGTGGTCCCACGCTTCCTGCGGCCAAGGTAGAAGAAGTCATGTTGACCTTTCTCGCGATTGAACTGGCACGCCTGATGCGGGAAAGCCGCCAAGTGTCGCGTGAGTTTGAAGGGCACAAATTTGGAGTTCGCTCACAAGCGACCGCAATTTAATCACGGCAATCACATTCCAGGAGGACTGGTGGATCTGAGACGACATCTGGCAGTGCTGCTGTCACTGACAGCTTTAGGTTCAACAGGAGCATGGGCGAGCGATATTCGATGTGCGACCACGCGACAACCGGCAGAGCGCGTTATATGCGACCACGCCATTCTGGACAATGAGTACGACAATATCGCCGCGCAGCAACAGGCTCTGCTGAGCAGTGGAAAGCTCTCACCGCAACAACTCGCTCAGTGGAGGCAATCGCGGAACGCCTGCACCGACGTCCACTGCATAGACATCGTATTCGCTCGGTGGAAGGCGATGGCCAGGTCTGCCGAAGCCACTTCTCCCGCTGTAGTGGGTCCGGCTATGACCTCGGCTACTGAAATGGCTCCCGCCGTGCCCAGTTCGGACGCAATTTCCCTTGCCGCATCCCAAGCCTCCCCGACATCGGGAGCATCTCTGGTTCGGCAAGGGAGTGCCGCGGGGGTGGCGGTTCCACAGCCGGTCGCGAGTCAGGCCTCGTTGACTGCTGTCGTCTCCGCTGCTTCCAGCGCGAGTGACTCTCGTAGCGCTACTGGAATGAGCGCCGGCCTGATGGCTGTCGTCATCCTCGCGATGGCCTGCGGCGCATTTGTCATCCGCCGGACCAGGAGCGTTCGACGCAACGGGGGACCAACAAAAGATGTCCGAGGTAAGGACTAACGCTGAGCTGCATTTACGAAAAGGCAATATCGCGTTGCGATGTTCAGCAGGTTGCCCACGAAATCAATGCTCTAGCCTTTTCTGGCCTGAACGTGGCATATTGCGACCACATTCATGAGGAGGCCACTTGATGGCAACGACTTTGGAAGCAATTCAGGCGAAGATGAAAAAACTGCAAGCCCAGGCGGACGCTTTGATTGCAAAGGAATCGACAACGGTCTTGAAAACCATCCGTGAGCTGATGGAGAAACACGGCCTCACGACTGCGGATATTGATGCGCATGCTGGCGGCAAGCAACGCACGAAGAAGGCCGTAACAAAAGCTGCCGCCAAAGGAAGCGCTTCTGCGGCCAAATATCGCGACCCCAAGACCGGCGCTACTTGGTCAGGA
>DASVNP010000136.1:0-4137 GCA_036383775.1 Paraburkholderia sp.
TGACCGAAAATGAAGGGGGCCATCTTCGGGTTCCAGAAGCGCGTTTGGTGACCGAAGTGGACACCGGCTTCCAGCATTTGACGCATGGTAACTGCCATGAAAATCTCCGCGAGGGTTGGGTCTTAAGCCGGCTGCCGTATCGGCCGCGCTTAGCCTTCTTTGGCTGGAACGCGACGGACACCCTGGGTGCGCCGGCTTGCGAGTCTGCTGCCTGATACCGCTCCATCCTCATTGCGCAGGCAACCAGCGCAATGAGAAGCCGTTTCCGCCACGCCTCACCACCCTCCCCCCAGCGACTTTCGTGCGCCGTAAGATAATAAAGTGACAATAAAACAAGGCAGATACCGACTTAGCCAATGATTATAGCACGCGACGATTGCGTGACTCAACCTGCCCGGTAGCTCCCGTTTGCCGCGCGGGGTTGCACCGGGCGTCCGGCGCCTGCCCGCCCCCGTCGCAAAAGCCTGCGGCAGGGGGAATATGGTGCGATAATCTTGTGATAATCGTATTTCAGGCCCGACTCATGGCTATTACACTCAAAAACGAACACGATATCGCGCAGATGCGCGTCGCCTGCAGGCTGGCGAGCGAAGTGCTCGACTACATCACGCCGTTCGTCACGGCCGGCATCACGACCGGCGAGCTCGACCGCCTGTGCCACGAATACATGCTGAAGGAACAGGGCACGATTCCGGCGCCGCTGAATTATCAGCCGCCTGGCTACCCGCCCTACCCGAAAGCCACCTGCATTTCCGTGAACGACGTGATCTGCCACGGCATTCCGGGCGAAAAGACGGTGAAAAACGGCGACGCGCTGAATATTGACGTCACGGTCATCAAGGACGGCTATTTCGGCGACACGAGCCGCATGTTCATCGTCGGGGAAGGCTCGATCATGGCCAAACGGCTGGTCCAGACCACCTTCGAGTGCATGTGGCTCGGCATCGACCAGGTGCGCCCGGGCGCGCATCTCGGCGACATCGGCTATGCGATCCAGAAGCACGCCGAAGGCCAGGGCTACAGCGTGGTGCGCGAATATTGCGGCCACGGCATCGGCACCGTGTTCCACGAAGACCCGCAGATTCTGCACTACGGCCGCCCCGGCACTGGGCTCGAACTGCAGACCGGCATGATCTTCACCATCGAGCCGATGATCAACGCCGGCCGCCGCGACATCCGCACCATGCCGGACCAGTGGACCGTCAAGACCAAGGACCGCAGCCTGTCGGCGCAATGGGAACATACCATCCTGGTCACGGAAACCGGCTACGACGTGCTGACCGTCTCCGCCGGCACGCCCGCGCGTCCGCCCGCGGTCGCGGCCACGGCCTGACCGTCTTCCGACCTTTGCGCCCATCTGCCAATGAGTAGTGTTCCCGCCGTCGCCCAATTTCACGCCACGTCGCTCAAGGCAGACTACAAAGTGGCCAAAACCCAACTGCTGGAACGCTTCAGGACGACCACCAACGTCGACGCGCTGATGGCCTCGCTGGCGCGCGCGACCGACGAGTCCCTGCGCGCCGCCTGGAACACCTGCGAACTGCCGGCCGAGCTGGCTCTCGTGGCGGTCGGCGGCTACGGGCGCGGCGAACTGGCGCCCCACTCGGACATCGACATACTGGTCCTGCTGCCGGACGCGCCGATCGCGCATCTGGAAGCGCGCATCGAGCGCTTTATCAGCCTCGCGTGGGATCTGGGTCTGGAACTCGGCAGCAGCGTGCGCAGCGTCTCGCAATGTCTCGAAGAAGCCGCCAACGACGTGACCGTGCGCACCTCGCTCCTCGAAGCGCGGCGCATCACGGGCAGCGAGGCACTGGTCGACGACTTCGCATCACGCTACCGCGCGGCGCTCGACCCGAAGGCCTTCTTCACGGCGAAAGTGCTGGAAATGCGCCAGCGCCACGCCAAGTTTCAGGACACGCCCTACGCGCTCGAACCCAATATCAAGGAGAGCCCGGGCGGCCTGCGCGATCTGCAGCTCATTCTGTGGATCACCCAGGCGGCGGGCTTTGGCAGCAGCTGGCGCGAACTCGAAGCACGGGGCCTGATCACCGAGCGTGAAGCGCGCGAACTGCGCCGTAACGAAGGTTTCCTGAAAGCACTGCGCGCGCGGCAGCACGTCATTGCCGGCCGTCGTCAGGACATCCTGGTGTTCGACCTGCAAACACCGGTGGCCGAGAGCTTCGGCTACAAACCTACCGCCACCAAGCGCGCGAGCGAACAGCTGATGCGTCGCTACTATTGGTCCGCGAAGGCCGTCACGCAGCTCGCCACGATCCTGATCCAGAACGTCGAAGCGCAGCTCTTTCCCAGCACCAGCGGCATTACGCGCGTGCTGTCGGAGCGCTTCGTCGAAAAGCAGGGCATGCTGGAAATCGCCGCCGACGACGTGTTCCTGCGCGAGCCGAACGCGATCCTCGAGGCCTTCCTGCTATATGAGCAGACGCCCGGCGTGAAAGGTCTGTCGGCGCGCACGCTGCGCGCGATTTACAACGCCCGCGACGCGATGGACCAGCACTGGCGCCGCGACCCGGAAAACCGCCGCCTCTTCATGGAGATCCTGAAGCAGCCGGCCGGCATCACCCATGCGCTGCGGCTGATGAATCAGACTAGCGTGCTCGGACGCTATCTGCTGAATTTCCGCCGGATCGTCGGCCAGATGCAGCACGATCTGTATCACGTGTACACGGTCGACCAGCACATCCTGATGGTGCTGCGCAATCTGCGCCGCTTCGCTGTGGCCGAGCACTCGCATGAGTATCCGTTCTGCAGCCAGCTGATCGCCAACTTCGACCGGCCGTGGATGCTGTACGTGGCGGCGCTCTTTCACGACATCGCCAAAGGCCGCGGCGGCGACCACTCCACGCTCGGCATGGCCGACGCGCGGCGTTTCTGCCGCCAACACGGCATCGAGGGCGAAGACGCGCAACTGGTCGTCTGGCTGGTTCAGCAGCATCTGACCATGAGCCAGGTGGCCCAGAAACAGGATACGAGCGACCCGGAAGTCATCAAGCGCTTCGCCGAACTGGTCGGCACCGAGCGCCGCCTCACGGCGCTGTACCTGCTGACCGTAGCGGACATTCGCGGCACCAGCCCGAAAGTCTGGAACACCTGGAAGGGCAAGCTGCTCGAAGACCTGTATCGCGCCACGCTGGCCGTGCTCGGCGGCGCGCGGCCGGATGCGCATTCCGAGCTGAAGTCGCGCCAGGAAGAAGCGCTCGCGCTGCTGCGCCTCGAGACCGTGCCGGAGGGCGCGCAGAAAGCGCTGTGGGAGAAGCTCGACATCGGCTATTTCCTGCGCCATGACGCGGCGGATATCGCGTGGCAAACGCGAGTGCTGTATCGCCATGTTCAGACGCCGGTGCCGATTGTGCGAGCCCGTCCGTCGCCGATCGGCGAGGCGCTCCAGGTGCTGGTGTATGTGAAGGACCAACCCGATCTGTTTGCCGGCATTTGCGCGTATTTCGACCGCAACGGCTTGTCGGTGCTCGACGCGCGGGTCAGCACGACACGTCACGGGTACGCGCTCGATAATTTCCTCGTCGCGCATACCGAAGAAGACGTGCATTATCGCGATATTGCCAATCTCGTCGAGCAGGAACTGACCGCCCGCCTCACCGGCGACGGCACCTTGCTGCCGGGACCGTCGAAAGGCCGCCTGTCGCGGCTGTCGCGGACTTTCCCTGTTACGCCGCGCGTCGATCTTCGGGCCGACGAGCGCGGCCAATATTACATCCTGTCCGTGTCGGCCAACGACCGGCCAGGCCTTCTTTATTCGATCGCGCGCGTGCTGGCCGAGCATCGGGTCGGCGTCGCTTCGGCACGGATCAATACGCTCGGCGAACGCGTCGAAGACGTGTTCCTGCTGGATGGACACGGCCTGTCGGACAACCGTCTGCAAATTCAGGTCGAGACCGAACTGCTGCGCGCGATTGCAGTGTGAGATTTCATGCGAGTCAAATTAACAGCCAAGCACCCGCGACCGGCTTCGTCCGAACGCGCCCCTGTCCGTACCGGCAGCCCGTCGGCGCGTAAGCCGACGCGCCCGGCGGGACCCAGGCCGTCAACGGCGGGTTCTGCGGGGACGCGAGGCGAAGGCGGCGGCACCGCGGCTGGCAGCAGCAAGCGGCCGGCCGG
>DASVNP010000137.1:0-20610 GCA_036383775.1 Paraburkholderia sp.
GGTACTCGTCTGCGTTGCGGAGCCGCTTTTGCAAGTCGGCGTTCGCGCGGCCCTTGCGGCTGAGCCGGACATGGAGGTCATCGATGCAGACCACGTCCTGGTCGATCAAAGTATCGACGTCGTGGTCGCAGACAGCTCGACAGCAACCAGATTTGTGCAGGACGGCCTGCGCCTCGATCTGCCCGGACGCCTTCAACTCGCCCGTATCCTGGTGATCTCCGCCCAGGCCCGCGAGCATGCAGTGCGATGCGCACTGGAGCAGGGCATTCACGGTTTTGTGCTGACCAGGTCTCCGGTATGCGACCTCCTCGCAGGCGTCCGGGCGCTTTCGCGCGGCGGCAACTACCTGTGCCCAGCGGTGGCGCGGCTTTTGACTCAGATCTCCCAGCGTGACATGTTGACGAGCCGTGAAGACGAGGTTCTTCGGCTACTGACCATGGGCCTATGCAACAAATCGATCGCACGCGACCTGGAGATCGCGGTCGGAACCGTGAAGACTCACGTCAAGTCGATCATGTCCAAGCTGGACGCCAGTTGCCGAACCGAGGCCGCGCGCATCGCAACGGAGCGCGGACTCATCGAGATGCCGGACGCCGCGTCGGGGCGAGTGAAACCGCCCTCCTACACGACGGCGTGGCTGCGCCCTGCTTTGCCCCAGGCGAACTACGCCTGATCCCACATTCGCGGACCAACGTCAAAGCAGCGCTTATGTCGTAAGACAGAAAATTTTGTCAGGAGACTTGACCAAGAAAACTGCGCGCCAGAGAGAGATCCAGGGACGTTTCGTCACCGGCGTCCTCGACGAGCGGGCGAAGCAGGCGCTGGGCGTCAGCGTTCCGGCCGGCGCCAATCAGGTGCTGAGCAAGTGCAACTGCCGCCCGAACCTGAGCCGACTTCACCCCTTGTGAACGTGCAAGTTCGATCGCGGCCAGGTAGCTTTTCTCCGACTGCTCTGGCTGACCCGCAGCCGCACAGCAGTATCCTCGCGCAAACAGGAGATCCGGCATGCGAAGGAAATCGCCACAACGCCGAATGAGTGCCTCGACCTCGTCACACGTTTCCAGCGCAGCAGCGTGCAACGACATGTCGGAAAGCCCGATGGCCATCGTGGCCAGCGAGACGCTGGTCACCATTTCGTATCGGCACTCGTGGAGTATTTCGACCGAGCTTCGAATGAGTTCGACGCCTTCAGCCGGGTGTCCTCCGGCAATCAGCAATTGTCCACGCTCCATATTTGCCGAGGTGGAATACGGCGTAAGCGAGTGTTGCCTCGCTACCTGTTCTATCGTTTCGACGATTTCCTGCTGACGCGCGAGATTTCGGGCGTGGGAATGCACTGAACCGGCCCAGATAAGTGCGATGCAATAGGTTACCGCGTGGCCTGACGCACGCGCCTTTGCAATGGTCTCGTCGGCGACGGCGATTGCCTTGGCGTAATGCCCGGTGAACCACAAACTGCGTGCCCGGCCACACAACGCGCGGAGGTGGAAGTCGAAGCCGAGCTTGGACCTCGTACTGGACGATGCAACTGAGCTCCGGGCAAGCGAACGCTCGAAATAGTGCATGGCCTCCTCGACATTGCCGACGAGATGCAGCGCCACACCCGTGAGGGAGTCGACAATGGCTTGCGACTCCGTGTCGTTCACCTCGAGCAAAAGCGAGCGTGTTTTCCGGGCAATCGAAAGTGCGTCGGTATAGCGCCCATGCCGATGCAACAGAACCGCATAGCCGTTGAGCAGGTGCAGTGTGCTTCGGAAATCGCCCAACTGTTCGGCTACCTCGATACTTCGGCGATACGCCGTTTCGGCTTCATCGCCACCTTTCGAAAACATCAGCGATTGGCCAAGTGAGCCCTGCAGTCGCATTTCAAAGTAAGAGCCGGCAAATTCCGCCGGCATCTGCGAGAGAGCGGCTTGCGCCCAACGAGAGCACTCAGCCACGTTCGACAGCTGGAGCAGCAGAGGGCACAGCGCGGCCGCAAGCCTGACAGCGTCGGAAGTATGCTCGCCGTTGCGGAAATACCATTCGAGCGCTGCGCGCAGGTTGGCTAACTCCAACGCTACGACGTCGAGCGCCTCCTTGCCCAGGTTCACAGACGCATACTGCTGCACCCAGGCACCGAAGTGATCTGCAAAGCGCCGCGAGACGGATGCCTCTTCGCCAGAGTCACCCAGTTTCTTCCAGCAGTAGGACTTCGTTGTATCCAGCATTCCATACCGAAGCGTCGCTTCCCCTGCATCGACCGTGACCAGCGATTTCGACACGAGACACGCGATCAGTTCGATAGCAAGCGACTTTTCATAGTCGAAGCAGCAGACCTCAACGGCTGCGTCGAGCGAAAAGCGTCCCGCGAAAACCGAGAGCCTTTGCAGAATATGCTTCTCGTCGTCTGAGAGGAGGTTGAAGCTCCAGTCAAGCGTTGCACGTAGTGTCTGGTGACGCGGAACGACAGTGCGCCTCCCATGCCACATCAGCCTCACACTTGCATCGAAGTGCGACGTGATTGCCTTGAGGCCCAAAGCCTCGATACGGCCGGCTGCCAATTCAATGGCAAGCGCGATGCCGTCCAACTGCCGGCAAAGCTGCGAAGCCAATGAAGCATCGCTATCCTTGAGTTCAAAGCCCGAAAGACTCGCGGCAGCGCGATCCACAAACAACCTGACCGCCGGGAATGCAAGCGCTGCTTCGGCAGTCGTTCCCTCGCCTTCATGGGGAAAAGCCAACGGCTGCAACCGATAGACAAACTCACCCTCGGCGCGCAACGGCTCGCGGCTGGTCGCGAGAATATGGACCTTCGGGCATGTACGGACCAGCACCTCGGCAAGCTCCGCTGCAGCAGCGATGACATGCTCGCAGCAATCCAGAACGATGAGCGTATTGCGCTCGGCCAGATGGGTTGCCAGAGCGGACAGGTCGTCCAGGCGATTCTGAAGTCCAACTACGCCTGCTACGGATGAGCGCACAAGTCCGGCGTCTGAGGCGACCGACAGATCGACAAAGTGCACGTCACCGTTGAATTGCCCCGCTGCCGAATTGGTGGACGCGATGGCTACGGTGGTTTTGCCAATGCCGCCTGGGCCGACGATCGAGACAAGGCGCCGTTGCTGAAGGCTCGCGACGAGCACCTCGACCTCTTCATCGCGTCCGACTATGGGCGTTGCCGGAGCCGGCAGCGACTTGACCGCACCGGCAAAAGTCGGATTGGCGACCCTGTCGAGCTCATGGCGTTCGACGATGGCAACGAACGTGTAGCCCTTGCTGGCTGTATTGACGATATAGCGGCTGCCGCCTTCCCCTTCCCCAAGCGCCTTGCGGATGGCAACAATGTGAAAGCGCAGGCTTCCCTCCTCCACGACCACGTTGGGCCAGACCCGGGAAAGCAGGTCCTTCTTGCTGACTGCAGCCCCGGCGGATTCGACAAGTGCGATCAGTATGTCGAGAGCCCGTCCGCCGAGCCGGACCGGCAAACCGTTGCGCTCCAGGAGGCGCTCCGAGGGGGACAAAGTGAACGGGCCAAAGGAGGCTCGCCATGCGGTGCCCTGTTCTGCTTTCTTTTGCATTGCAGCAAGTCCTCTATCCCCGGGCCCGATCCCCAAGGTTTGTTCGCGTTTTGATGACTAACTTCGTCCCTCTTCCACGAATCCCAAGTACGCGTTCCCCGCCAGGTCGAATCTTATGCGCAAGGTCTTCAGGCCGCAGATGATATTGCGCTTCATCGCGTTTATGTAAAAGCTCGCAAAAAGTGGATAAACGCCCTATGCCCGGCAAGCAAAATCCGGATAACAATAATGCCCTCGCCGCCGATGAAGGCGATTCGGGCGCGCATACAGATCTTATCTACTTGCATATAGTCAGTAGACGAAATAGCCGAAGATGGTGGGATACGGACGTATATTACGCAGCTACGCCATCGGGATATCCCCGTATTGGCGAGGGTATGGCGCGTTTAGCGTACGAAAACTCATGCCTCGCTGCCAAAGCGAGATGTCCGTTTGCCAGGCGCTACAAGGATATCGAGGTTTGCTGTGCGGATTTTGTGGCCAACGCGCAGTGCCTTCGAAATAGCCGGTGAGGTTGGAAAGATCGTATGAGGAGCTGCGTGATCTGCCCGTCGAGATCTTTGCGGGCAGCCCGGTAGTGCAAGGCCGCAACCGGCCGTAAGACTAGCTACCGGCAATTCTGACGTCAGGTTCCGTCTCTCCTGGACGCGTCACTAAAACAATGAGCCGGACAATTTTTCCTTCGAAAAAAGAAAAAATAAAATTCAGTATCAACGGGGACGGAAGTCCCGTTTTATCGAAATCGCCACCCACTTCCGCTGAGAGAATGAGATCGTCAAAATGCAATCGCGCCTCGATCACGTCCATGCAGAAGCGTTCTCCGGCAATCTCGCGGCGTATCCAATCAGCGATCGCGTCCTTTCCCCAGAAATCGCGTAACTGGTCATTCACATGCGCATCCTGGGCGAAGAGGTCGATCAGACGATCAGCGTCGAAGTCGTTGACTGCATCCACAAAAGAAATGCCGATATCACCGGCAATTTCTCGCCAGGCCTTTGAACGTTTGTTCAATTGGACCATGATTTACCCCACTGCTTGCAGTTCCATCAAGATTCAAGACTATCAAATCCTGCGCGCTGAGTTGTTAGACCTTGTTAGCGTTCAGCCCAGTTTTTCGTGACGTCGCTGTATGATCCACGTAGGAGCCTTGCGCCCAACTATTGGACTAACCGGCGAGCACCCTGACTGGGCGGATGCATCCTGGAGTTCGAATCTCAGCGGAGCAAACATGGCCTTGTCCCCCAAGACCGACTTACTCGAGACGCTGCACCGGAACTGTCTTTTCACGTCCGACAGGCACGTGGATGCGCACGACTACGTCACACGGGAATTGACCGAGCATGTGCTGCGCTGGAAGCAAGGCACACCGGATACGGCATTTTTCAAGGGGGAATTGAATCAACTGAAGATATTCGAGTTGCGGTATGGCGCCGAAGTAGAGGTGACGCCGCGCCCGTTCGACGGCTTCACCCTGCTGCACACCTCACTCTCCGGGTCCGCGGAATTCGAGAGCGACGGGCACGTCATGAACGTTTCCGAAGGCCGCACGGCAATGCTCGCACCCAGGAAGCGCATCCGGCTTCGCTGGATGCCAGGTACCCGGCAGTTGATCGTCCGGATTCCCGATTCGCTGATCCAGCAGGTTTCCGGAAAAGTGGAAGGCGAGAAGGCCAGCCTCATGCCTGGCCTTCTCCTCCCGCACCACCTTGGCTCGCAATGGGACCTGCTGGTTCAGTCCTTGCTCAACGTCTCGTCGATGTCAGGCGACGCTGCAATACGGGCGGAATGGCGCGATCACTTCGAACGTAATCTCGCGCTGTTCCTGTTTGTCCATCAGCTCCCACTCTCCGCGCCGCGGGCACTCCTCCTACCTACTGACTCCCGCAACACGCAGAGCGATTCCGGAGCGCCCAACGGCGGCATCCGCCAGATGGACGCCATGCTTGCATATATCGAATCGCGGCTTCACGCGCCGATATCGCTGGAAGATCTGGCACGCGTGGCCGGCGTGAGTTTTCGTACGCTCAACGCAATGTGTCATCGCTATTACGGCGTGACGCCCATGGAGTTGCTGCGCAACATGCGCCTCGATGCTGTCCGGGGCCGCCTGCTGCTCGACCCGACGGCGAGTGTTACGGACACCGCACTGATGTTCGGCTTCGGGCATCTCGGGCGTTTTTCGGCCTACTATTTCGCGCGATTCAATGAGTTGCCGCGTGAAACGCAGAAAAAGCGGCAACGCTGAACGCATCAAATAACCGCGTCCTCCTCGGCCATACGTTCGAGTGCAACGGCGAGTATCATTTCTGAGCCGATCGTCGTGCAACCCGAGCCTCGACGTTGCAGCCTATAGACGGTATCGCCCCTGCGGATCACGCTTCCGGTCAAAACACAGCGTCCTCTACAACGCGACTTCGCGCTAATCCAGCGCTGATCGCCAAAATGACCCCGGGTGGCATCGCTCCAAGAGAGCAGCATCGCGCGATCGTTCTGCCTCTCGACTGCTTGCACCGCAATACTGCTCCGTCCCTTCTGCACGGTCGCGATCGGGTATTCAGCGACACCGTCACGAGCAGCACGCAGCAACTCGCCACGATGCGCCGCTTCGCTCACAGGCGGAACACAGACGCCCGGTTCCTTGAGCAGGGTTCCGACGATACGTTCCCACGGTTCGAAATGATTGATCACAGTATGGCCTCGCTTATAAAGTGCGCCGTGTCGCGCACTAACGAACCTGCACCGGCTTGCGCCGCCCACACAGACAAAAAGCCCTTCGAGCCCAGACTCGAAGGGCTTTGTTCATACATACGCGACGTACTTATTCCTTTGCCGATGCCGCCTGCTCGATGAGGGCCGCGACAGCAGCGGGCCTCGACTCGTAGATGGCATGGCTGCCCGGCGTTTCGACAACCATGGCGCCCGCACGCTTTGACATCGCGCGCTGAGCGTCCGGCGGAATCATCTTGTCGTCCTTCGTGACCAGGTACCAGCTCGGCTTCGTGTGCCAGGCTGCCGTAGTGACTTGCCCCATGTAGGCGTCCAAGCCCCACGGCACCTGGGCATTCGCGAGGAACGAAGCGCGCTCCGGCTTCACGTCGCCGGCGAAGGACGCAACGAACTTCGTCTTGTCCAGCATCAGGAAGCCGTCGACCGGCGGCAGGATCGGCGGGATTGCCGCGCCCGGAGGCGGATTGGAGGTCAGCGTTTTAACCGATTCGCCGTTGTCCGGGGCGAACGCTGCGATGTAGACCAGACGCGAAACCTTGGGGTCGTTGCCGGCCTCCGAGATCACTGCTCCGCCGTACGAATGCCCCACCAGGACTACCGGGCCATTCTGTGCGTCCACCACGGCTTTCGTCGCAGCCACGTCGTTAGCGAGCGACGTCGTGGAGTTTTGCACGATGCTGACGTTATAGCCCTTGGCCTTCAGGAGCTTGTACACCGCTTCCCAGCCACCACCGTCGACGAAGCCGCCATGAACCAGCACGACGTTCTTGACGGGTTCCGCGGTGGCTGCATTGCTGTACTCCATGACGCCGAGCGCGAGCGAGCTGAGGGCCAGCGCACCGAGCACAGAGCGCAGGGAGGGGAGTGAATTGGATCGCATCTGATACCTCTTCTGAAAAGGGTGATAGAAGTGCAGGCCTCCAGGGCGTTACCGCTGACTGAGGTCTGCTGCACGTCTGTAGTTTGATTGAGGAGCAGGCCGAATCCATCACCTAGATTGCCTACCTCTTTTGGGAGAGGCGCTCTTCCCTCTGCTTGATCGATCGACGACGCCATGCGTGGCGGCGAGCTGGAGTGGCCTTTGCGAGCCGCCCTAGAAGTAGTGGCGCAGGCCTATCGCCGCAACGCCCTGCGCGGAACTCGAGCTCGGCGACATGCCGAATATCTGAGCCGGACGGCCGCCCGTTGCATGCTGGAAGACGTAAGTCACGTAGACGTCTGTTGCCTTACTGAATCTGTAGTCATAGACCACGCCGTATGTGCTTCGAACGCTTGAATAGAAGACGTTTGCGGGACCATGGTTCTTGTCGAGGAACGTGTACTCCACGCCGACGACCTGGAACGGCGTGATGTTGTATCGGACACCGACATCAAAGATGCTGGCAACGTCGCCTGTCAGCGTCCACCTCGAGTTGGTGTAAAGCGCGTTGAACATGAAATCGCCCAAAGACGTCGTGCCGCCCACGCCTAGCGTACGTAATGTTCCGGGCGTCAGATTGTCCTTGCGCGTGGTGTAAACCGCGCCCACTAACGTACCAGTCGTGGTCCATGTCGCGCCATAGCTTTGCGTGCTATTGGGCGATCCGATTCCAGGTGCATCGCCGAAGCCGTACATCGCGCCAAAGTTCAATGACTTCACGGGACTCCACGTTGCCTTGACCGAACTGTCGACCTCCCCTCCTCCAATGCGGTCAAGCGAGGGATTGCTACCGTTGTTTCCAAAAAAGTTAGCGTTGATCGCCGGGTGAAACTCCAGCGACGTACCGTACCAGGAGTTCGCCGTCGTCTGCAGGTAGTCCAGCATGAAATCGGGTTGTCTGCCGAAGAGCACCTGCACCTGATCGCTCGCCAGTCCGACATAGGCGTAACGGCCGAAGATTCGCTGGGCAGTCGCCGTGCTCTGACCTAACGCTCCATTGTTCAGCGAAAATCCGCTTTCAAGCTTGAATACCGCCCTGAGTCCGCCGCCGAGATCCTCACGGCCGAGCAGACCCCATCGATCCCCGCGCATCATGCTGCTCGCCTCCTGCACACTATGATGCCCACCCTGATTGGTCGTGTACTGAATCCCAACGTCAAGGATTCCATACAATGTGACTGAACTCTGGGCGTGTGCGATGGGTGTAACCGTCGCAATGGCGGCGGCTACGCCAGGATAGAGCCATGACTTCACTTGTTGTCCCCTTGTGTTGATGAGTTATGCAAAATCGCGACTTGCGCGAGGGCACACTTTCTATTGACCGTGTTGACCGTGGACGCCTGTGCAATGACTTAAAAGTGCCCAGCCATTAATTGGCGCACAAGGTCCCGGGCTGGAACACCAGATTCCCAATCTGGTCATCCGGGTTTTCACGGTGTCTGGGAGATAGGGACGACAATGGCAACGGCGGCAACGGCGCCCGGTGCGACCCGGACGCACGTGGCATGCTCGAGTAAAGGGATTCCCCTTTCCAGAGAAGGGGTGCAGCGTTGCGGGGCTTAGCGCTTTTCGCTGTTAAGACGCGCGGCCAGAAAATCCACGAATGACCGCACTTTGGGCGACAGTGTTCTGTGCCGTGGGAAGACTGCATTGATCTCCCGCTCGCCTCTTTCCCAATCCGGCATGACCCGCACCAGTCTGCCCTCTTCGATATCCTGACGACACAGATAGTCAGGCAGCCAGGCCAGGCCCGACCCAGACAGCAGAACCGTCCGGAGCGTACTCGTGTCATTGGCGAAGAAGCGCGGATGAACAGCAATCGTCGATATTTCTTCAGCCCGGCGCAGGCGCCACTCGGATGGACCGTCGGCAATGTCGAGCAGAAAATGCGCGGGAAGGTCGGCCGGTGACTCGGGCGTGCCATTCGTACGGAGATAGGCCGGCGTTGAGACCAACACCAGCCGTGCACTCCCTAGTCTCTTCGCAATCAACCTTGAGTCTTCCAGGGCGCCCGTGCGGATCACCACATCCATTTCGTCCGTCAGCGGTTCCATCTTGCTGCTGGTGAGTTCCAGTGAGACCTGGACGTCTGGATAGGCCGCAAGATATTCGGAGACAAGCGGTGCGATCATGAACTGACCGGGCGTGACGGGTGAGCTGACCCGCAGAAGCCCTCGCGGGGTGAGCCGCACCTGTCCGACCTTTTCTTCCGCTTCTTCTACTTCGTTGAGTATCTTCCTGGCGGACTCGGCAAACAGCAGGCCCGTGTCAGTCAACGCCACCTTGCGATTGGACCGGATGATCAAAGCGACGCCCAGATGTTCCTCGAGGCGTGCGAGCGAGCGGCTGACCGAGGATTTCGGCATTGCCAGCACGCGGGCCACTGAACTGAAGCTCATCAACTCGGAAAGCTTCGAAAAGACGCGAATGTCGATGAGTTCAATCATATGTTTCTGGCTGCTCAATCGTTGAAGCCCGCATCATTCCCGATCGCAACAAAATGCATTTCAATCGGCAAATCGCAGCTCAATACCTTCGTAAGGACTTTGTAACGACGACAATAATATCTGTCAAACCGGGCTTTCCAGCACACCTCGCGCGCCGCGGCATCGCCTGAATCGGCGCATTGACCCACCGCCTCGTTCCCATCGCGGAACACCACGTTGCGTGGATTCGTCTTGATATCGGCGCAGGCGAGTGCAACGATAGGACTCAGAAAGCGCATACAGGTGCGCACTCCAGCAAAATTCTAACCACGAGGTTCGTATTGAAAGTCGATCCCGAAGAGTTCCGCAAAGGACTCCGAGCCTTCACGACAGGCGTCACTGTCGTTTCAATGCCCGACGGACAAGGCGGCATGCACGCCATGACCGCGAGTTCATTTGCAGCGGTTTCAGTCGACCCGCAACTGGTGGCGGTCAGCATCGCCAAGACCGCGAAGTCGCATGCACTGCTATCAAGCGACAACTATTACGCAATCAATATCCTCGCTGAACACCAGGGATTTCACGGTCACTACTTCGCTGACCGGATACCTGAGCGTTGGAATCCGCCGCACGAATGGATTGCGGATACCCCTATTCTCACCGGCACGATGGGCTGGTTTCTGTGCCGCCACTGGGCTGCGTATGAAGGCGGCGACCACACTATTCTGGTCGGCGAAGCCTTGCAGATTCACCGCACCGACGAGCGGCCGCTAGTGTGCAATCGCGGCACGTTCTATTCGCTAGGTTCGCCGGTCGATGCCGTTCATCCCGATCTTTCACGCGCCGAAAAAAGCGCCGAAAAATCCAGCTGACGGCGGCCAGGCGACGCCATTCACCACGATCAGGCAGATATTCTCCATGACAAACAAGGTTCAGATAATCGACAACGGCCCCATGCAACTGACGGGTAATTTCGAACTTGTGGATGACAACGGCGAAATCGTGCGCGCTCGCAAGATCTACCGGTTGTGCCGGTGCGGCCTGTCGGCGCGGCTGCCGTTTTGCGACTCGTCGCATGAACAAGCGGGATTCTCGAGTTCCCCCCGGGCACCGCAAGCCGGGCACAGCGCCGATCCCGCACCTGCATCTGCTTCGACTACCCCCGCCGCCTCGCGATAATTCGTTTCCACAGGCACCGCCATGTCAATCGTCAAAGGTCAAATCATGAACGCCGGCCCGCTTCATCTGGTCGGCGAATTCGAAATCGTCGATGCGCTGGGCAACCGCTTTCCAAACAGCGGCATCTTCAGTCTCTGCCGATGCGGGCACTCGCAGAGCAAACCCTATTGCGACGGTGAACATCGGGCGCAACGATGGGCTGGATGCGCGGCGCCTGCCGCCTCCGCGCAAACCCAGGCTGACGCACCCGGGCCGAACGCGTCTGCGGACCAATCGCCGCAAGGCTAAGAAACCTTAGCGAATGAATTGACGGCAATCCGCCGTCGCACTCTCCGGCAATCGCACACGAATAGAGACCGATCTTGCATTGCGCAAGATCGGTCTCTTTACGCTCTACAAACCCGGCAATCGAGTCTCCATTCAAACGGACGTTGCAAGCCATGTCTGCGCTCGCAACGTTATCACCACGGTAGATCCGACGATAAGCAGCTCAGGCGGCTTCCACGTCCTTCTGTTTGCGGATTCGTGGGGGGTCGTAAATGCTGAGCAACATCAGCCAGCCTTCGCCAATGTTCCGGATAGCATGCACGACGCCGCGCGGAATCCGCACCACCGAGCCCGCTTTGACCTGATAACCCTTGTCGGCGATGTCGATTTCTCCTTCGCCTTCGAGGATGTAAAACGCGTGGTTATCCTGATCGATATGCAGCGGTGAGTATCCACCCGGCGCAACCTTGGCGATATCGATGTTGTAGGCGTCGGTGTATTCGGTCCCAAGGATGTTGAAGATGAATTCGTAGCCGCGTGAACCTTCAATCTGATGCGATCGCCACGGCGTGTCGAAGGTATGGGTAATGTGGATCACTGAAGTCCTTTGATGTTGATGTTGGCGGCCTGCCGGATCTACTGGCCGGTGTGTTCTTTGACAAACAGCATGCAGATCGCGCCCAGCAGCGGACCCAGCGCGAGCGTGGCAAAGGCCGCCTGGAACGAGTGCGTCGCCTGGAACACGAGGCCCACCACAGCCGGCGACATCGCCGAGCCCGACTGCCACACCGCGTTTGCGATACCGGCGGCTGAGCCGGCCCGATTGATGCCGCTCTGCTCGGCAACCATCGTCACCAGCAACGGGCTGTACACGAATGCGCCGACGCCGATAAACGGAGCCGCGAAGCGAAATGCACCGATTTCCGAAAGCTGCCCAAACATCAGCAGGGCCGCAAAGAAGAACAGAAAGGAAACTACCGTGAGCGCTTTCCGGCGTCCGCCCAGCCGGTCGGACAACC
Organism: Paraburkholderia sp.; assembly: GCA_036383775.1. Lineage (GTDB taxonomy): Bacteria > Pseudomonadota > Gammaproteobacteria > Burkholderiales > Burkholderiaceae > Paraburkholderia. Next base: position 12,098 of record DASVNP010000137.1, read on the forward strand.
AGCCGATCGACGGTTTGCTCGCCAGCCCCGCAACGCCCGCGATCGCCACAATGAATCCCGCTTGCACGGGAGCGATGTGATACCCCTTTACCATGAGGGAGATAGCCCACGATGCGAAGCCGAGCGTGCCCCAGAACCCACCGCAACCGGCGAGAGCGAGCAGAATGAAATTGCGATTGAGGAACGCTGCCACACGCAGATTCTTTGGGCTGCGCTCCGGCAGCTGCGCGTTGGCCACGACGGAGTGATTGCGAACGATCACGGCCGTCAGGACCGACAGAACTAGCGCGCAAATGCCCAGGCCATGATAGGTGTTGCGCCAGCCAAGGTTCGTCGCAACGCCAGGCAAAACCGCATTGGTCACGATGACCGCCACTGACGACGCGCTCATCAGCAAGCCCACAGCGCGTCCGCGCTCGTGCCTGGCAAACCATGTCGAGACGAGTTTCACTCCGGCCGCGTAATCGGCACCGGCAGTGAGTCCCATGACACATTGCAATATGAGCCCCACGGCGAGCGACGGCGTGTAACCAAAGCAGAACGTCGCGACTGCGAGGCCGAGCAGAGACACCGATAGCGTCGCGCGGCCTCCAATCCGATCTGTCGTGACGCCACCCACGACATTGGAGAGGACGTAGCCCACATAAAACGCGGTGACAAATACCCCGAGGGCGGCAATTGGCAGCCCGAGCGACTGCCCGGCGGGAAGCGCCAGCGTGCCCCATGCGAGACGGCAGACCGTGCTGAGCATGAGTCCGGCCCAGGCAAAGAACAGAATCACCCAGCGGAATCTGGCGACTTCGGCTTCGTCGCTACAGCCTGTTGGTGTTGGAATGGCCGCTTGCATAACGTCTCCTCACTACGACTATTGGCTCGCTTGCGCGAGTTGGAATAGTGTCTATGATCGTGCGAAATGACGGAGAACGAAATTCGTCTGCTGGAAAACGGTGTTCCCGGAGAGGAACGGTGATCGCCCTGCGCTCTTTCCGCGGACGCGTTCGGGGTCACGCACATGCAGCGTGTACCGTGCGTGACCCCGATTGGCGGCGTAACTGCCGCCATCCCAACTCGTTACGCCGCAGCCGAGGCGCGCAGGCGGTGGACAATCTGGTTGTCCTTGCCCTCGACGCGCGGCGTCAGAACGATGTTGAACTCGATGTCCTTGTACGCATCGGTTTTCATGCCCAGCGCCGCGCCGCCCGTCTTGTCGACAACGTGCGGAATCAGCTCTTCGCGGGTGGCGTAGGCGAAGTCGTCCCAGATCAGCGGGTCGCCCTCGATGTTGAACTGCGTCGTCAGCTTGCGGTGATCGTCGCTGGTAATGAAGAAGTGCACGTGCGCGGGACGATTGCCGTGCCGGCCGAGCCCGTCCAGCAACTGCTGCGTGGCGCCCTGCGGGGGGCAGCCATAGCCCACCGGCATCAGTGTACGGAATTCGTATTTGCCGTCGGCGCCCGTCCTGACAGCGCCGCGCAGGTTGAAGCCAGTCTGCGCGCCGGTCGGGTCGAAGTGCGAATAGAAGCCCTTGGAGTTGGCATGCCAGCATTCGACCAGGGCATCCTCGACGGGCTTGCCGTCCGTGCCCGTGACGGTGCCGCGGATAACGAGCGGGCCGGCTTCGGCGTCTTCGTTGGTGTCGATCTTCGACACGCCTTCGCGCACCGGCGCGCCGGCCACGTAGAGCGGGCCCTCGATGGTGCGCGGCGTGCCGCCGTCGAGTCCGACGGCCTTGTCCGCGGCATCCAGGCGAATGTCGAGATACTTTTCCAGGCCGATACCGGCCGCGAGCAGCGCTGCTTCGCCATCCTGACCAAGTTTGTTCAGATAGTTCACACCTGCCCAGACTTCGTCGGGCGTGATGTCGAGATCGTCGATGGCTTTGAACACGTCGCTCAGCAGGCGATGGACGATCTGCTTGAAACGGGCGTTGCCGCCGCTATCGCCGCCCAGATTCGAGGCGACCTTCAGCAAATCCTGCACTTCCTTGGTTTCGAATACTTTGACGCTCATGGTTGTTGTCTCCACATGTATTGAGGGAAAAATTGGGCCCAGCGTGCTGACTGATGAAAGAAAAGCAGCGCCCCAGGTTCAGGCATCGCCGTCACGAATCGACGACGGGTGGCGACACAACGGCGTCACCGAAATCTTCATGTACGGGAACAGCGGCAACGCGGTGAGAATGTCATGCAGCTCGGCGTTGCTCTCAACATCAAAGATGCTGTAGTTCGCGTACTCGCCCACCAGACGCCAGATATGGCGCCACTTGCCGCTCTTCTGCAGCTCCTGCGAATACGCCTTCTCGCGCGTCTTGATCTCGTTGGCAACTTCGGCGGGCATATCGGCCGGAAGGTTCACATCCATGCGTACGTGGAAAAGCATCGTCTGCGTCCTGTTGTTTGCGTCCTGCTGCGGGAATCGGAATTAGCGGGTGACTTTCGTCAGCCCGTTGCGGGTGAAGCGCTCAACCTTGGCTTCGTCCAACTCGATGCCAAGACCCGGGCCATCGGGCACGGTTAGCTCGAAGTCGCTATAGTCGAGCGGCTTCGTCAGAATTTCTTCGGTGATCAGTAGCGGTCCGAACAATTCCGTGCCCCACTGCAGGTTCGCGAAGCTCGCGAAAAGGTGTGCGGAGGCGATCGTGCTGAACGCGCCTTCGAGCATCGTGCCGCCATACAGTTCGATGCCTGCCGCATCGGCAATCGCGGCCACGCGCTGCGCGGCAAAGAGCCCCCCGCTCTGTTCGATCTTGATTGCGAATACGTCCGCGCCTTGCTGCTTCGCGATCTCGAATGCACTGTCCGGACCCTGCAGGACTTCGTCGGCCATCAGCGCGACCGGGAAGCGGCGCATCAGACGCGCGAGCGCGGCCGCCGACGCCACCGGCTGCTCGACCAGTTCGCAGCCCGCGTCGGCCAGCGCGGGGATCGCGCTCGCGGCCTGTGTCTCGCTCCAGGCCATGTTCACGTCGACGCGCACGGCGGCGCGCTCACCCAGGGCCTTCTTGATTTCGGCGACATGCCTGATGTCCACGTCGGGGGCCTTCGCGCCGATCTTCAGCTTGAAGACGTTGTGGCGGCGCACTTCGAGCATCTGCTCGGCTTCGGCGATGTCTTTCGCGGTATCGCCCGAAGCGAGGGTCCACGCAACCGGCACGCGCTCACGGCGGCGGCCGCCGAGCAGTTCGCTCACCGGCACCCCAAGGCGCTTGCCGTGCGCGTCGAGCAGCGCCGTTTCGAGCGCGCTCTTCGAGAAGTGATTGACCCGGACCAGCTTGCCGAGGTGCGCCATCAACGCCTGAATGCGCGTGGCGTCCTGGCCGACCATCGCCGGCGCGAAATAAGTGTCGATGGCGACCTTCATCGCCTCCGGGCTTTCAGGACCGTAGGCCATGCCGGCGATCGTGGTGCCCTCGCCGATGCCGACCACGCCGTCGCTGCAATACACCTTCACCAGCATCAGGGTTTGCCCGTACATCGTCGCAACGGAGAGCTTGTGCGGGCGGATCGTGGGCAGATCGACGAGGCGGGTTTCGATGCGTTCAATCGTCGGATGGGTCATGGCGGAAGCTGAGTGATGTTGTGAACCCGGTGGAAGTACGCCGGTGCTGGCGGCCAATCTCGGGGGCCCCGGTGCGTCGAAGGGCGTTGGCAGGCCGTCCGTAGCATTGAATACCGGCCGTGACGCCGGCGCTATCCACCTGGTTTGCGTTCCTTATCCACTTTTTTTGCCACGTGGGCCCAGGTCGTTAGGGAGGCACTGTCCGGCGCCCCCCCGGGAGCCCTCCGCGCAACGCCCAAGGCCCGCATCAAAAAAAACGGATAGTGACCGTCGAGTAGGCGGATAGCGCCCGCGCCGCGTCCGGTATTCAATCCGTCTCATCAAGGACCTGGTCGCAAGACCGCTTATCGGGAGGAGACCCCATCATGAGCGCGGAGAAAAACACTTCGGAGTGGCAGGAATTTATTGGCGGATGCCTCGACTTTCGCCCGGCGGAAGGCGTCTATCGCATTGCGCGAGAGATGTTCACGGAGCCGCAACTGTTCGACCTCGAGATGGAACTCATCTTCGAGAAGAGCTGGATCTACGCCTGCCATGAGAGCGAGATTCCGAAACCGCACGACTTCATGACGATGCGCGCCGGCCGCCAGCCGATGATCATCTCGCGCGACGGCAACGGCCAGCTCAATGCGATGATCAACGCGTGCCAGCATCGTGGCGCGACGCTCACGCGCATGACGAGGGGCAATCAGTCCACCTTCACGTGCCCGTTTCACGCGTGGTGCTACAAGAGCGACGGGCGCCTCGTCAAGGTGAAGGCTCCAGGCGAATACTGCGAAGACTTCGACAAGTCCACTCGCGGCCTGAAAAAAGCGCGCATTGCGAGCTACAAGGGCTTTGTGTTCATCAGCCTCGACGTTGAAGGCACCGACACGCTCGAGGACTATCTCGGCGATGCGCGCCTTTTCTTCGACATGATGGTCGCGCAATCCCCGACCGGCGAGCTCGAAGTGCTACCGGGCAAATCCACGTACACCTACGAAGGCAACTGGAAGCTGCAGAACGAGAACGGCCTCGACGGCTACCACGTGAGCACCGTGCACTACAACTATGTCGCCACGGTGCAGCATCGCCAGGAATCGAACGCGCAAAAAGGCGGCTCGACGAGTGGCACGCTCGACTACAGCAAGCTCGGCGCGGGCGATAACGAGACCGACGACGGCTGGTTCGCCTTCAAAAACGGCCACAGCGTGCTGTTCAGCGACATGCCGAACCCGAGCGTGCGGCCCGGCTACGCGAGCGTGATGCCGCGCCTCGTCGAAGCTCAAGGTCAGGAAAAGGCCGAGTGGATGATGCATCGGCTGCGTAATCTGAACATCTATCCGAGCCTCTTTTTCATGGACCAGATCAGCTCCCAGCTGCGCATCGTGCGGCCGGTTGCCTGGAACAAGACCGAGGTCACCAGCCAGTGCATCGGTGTGAAGGGCGAATCGGATCAGGACCGCGAAAGCCGCATTCGTCAGTTCGAGGACTTCTTCAACGTGTCGGGCATGGGCACACCGGATGACCTCGTCGAGTTCCGCGAACAACAGCGCGGCTTCCAGGCACGCCTCGAGCGCTGGAGCGACATCTCGCGCGGCAATCACAAATGGGTGGAGGGCGAAACGGCGAATACGCGCCTGCTCGGCATCGCACCCGCGTTGTGCGGCACGGAGCTCACGCACGAAGGCCTGTACGTCAACCAGCACCGCACGTGGCAAGGCTCTCTCCTGAAGGGTCTCGCGCAGCAATCGAACAGCACGAAGGAGGCTTGATCCATGTCAGTCACGCATACGCTCCAACAATCGGTCGAGCAGTTTCTCTATCGCAAGGCCGAACTCTGCGACGCGCAAAGCTGGGACGAGTACCTCGACCTGTTCGACGAACACAGCGAATTTCACGTTCCGCAGTGGGATTCCGAGCACGTGTACACGACCGATCCGAAACGCGGCATGTCGCTCATCTACTACACGAACCGCACCGGTCTCGAGGATCGCGTGTTTCGCCTGCGCACCGGCAAGTCGGCGGCATCGACACCGTTGCCGCGCACGCTGCACCAGATCACCAACGTGCGCATCGCGCAGCGCGAAGGCGGCGAGCTGGAGGTGAAAGCCAACTGGGCCACGTTCTACGCGCGGCAGGGCATTGGCGAGCATTTCTTCGGGCGCGCCACGTATCATCTGCGCGCCGACGGCGACAGCTGGAAGATTACGCGCAAACATGTCCTTCTGTTGAACGACACCATCAACGCGGTGCTCGATTTCTACCATCTGTAAGACGGAGTCTCATGCCATGAGCCACAAGGTCGCCTTCAGTTTTGCAGACGGCAAGACAGTATTCTTCGAGACCCGCGCGGGCGAAGTCCTGCTCGACGCAGCGCTGCGCAACGGTGTGAATATTCCGCTCGATTGCCGCGAAGGCGTGTGCGGGACCTGCCAGGGCCGTTGCGAATCGGGCAGCTATACGCAGGATTACGTCGATGAGGAAACGCTGTCCGCTGACGACCTCGCCGCACGCAAGATCCTGTCTTGCCAGACGCGCGTGCAGTCCGACGCGTCGTTCTACTTCGATTTCGATTCGAGCTTGTGCAGCGCGGCAAGCGTGACGCAAATCTCGGGGCAAGTCACCGCCGTGAAGCAGGTTTCCGAAACGACGGCGATCCTGCATCTCGACGCGAGCGCCCACCAGGGGCGGCTTGATTTCCTGCCGGGACAGTATGCACGCCTGAAGGTACCGGACGCGGGCGTGTGGCGCTCGTATTCGTTCGCCAACCGGCCCGACGAGGCAAACCAGCTGCAATTCCTGATCCGCCTGCTGCCGGACGGCGCGATGAGCAACTATATGCGCGAGCGCTGCCAGCCGGGCCAGACGATCGAGTTCGAGGCGCCGCTCGGCGCGTTCTATCTGCGTGAAGTCGAACGGCCGCTCGTGATGGTGGCAGGCGGCACGGGCCTCTCCGCATTTCTCGGCATGCTGGACGATCTCGCGCACAAGGGCGGCTGCGGCCAGCCGGTGCGGCTCTACTACGGCGTGACGAACGCTCGTGACCTGTGCGAACTCGAGCGCTTGAGGGCCTACGAAGAGCGCATCGCCGACTTTGCGTGCGAGATAGTCGTGATGAACCCCGCCGAAGGATGGCAAGGCAAGACGGGGCTCATACCCGAACATTTCGACCGCGCGTTTCTCGAAGCGAACCCGTTCGACATGTACGTGTGCGGACCGCCCCCAATGGTCGAAGCGATCAAGACGTGGCTCTCGGGAGAACGTATCGACGATCACCGGCTTTACTACGAGAAATTTGGGGACAGCAACAGCGCGCAGCAGGCACCGTGATGCAACGGAGCGTCCCGCATGCGGGATGCTCCGGTATTTTGTCGAAGCGCGGCGTGGTTTACCATTGGAGACTTGTTAATCGCTCAATACCACGCCATGGCCTCCCCCGCCGTCAACGAAAGCCGCGGACTCGACGCTCTCCTTCATGACCTTGAAGGCGCGCGCGACTGGATGGCTGCGATTTGCGGGCCGCACATGTTGCAGGTGCGCAGCCCGCAGCAGTTGCAGTTCCATCACTCGGGCACGGTGATGCGCTCCATGGCGAGCACGCTCGGCTATGTCGAGTACGGCACCGACGTGACCGTCTCGGTACGCAACGAGACACCGCTCAATTGCTATAGCGTGAGCCTGCCGCTCACCGGACAGCAGGAACTCGCCGCGCGCGGGCGCCTATGGCTGTCGGACCAGGACAAAGGCCTGATTCTGTCGCCGCATGAAACGCAGGATCTGGCTATCACGGGCAACTGCCGCAAGATCATCGTGTCGATTCCGCACCTCGCACTGCGGCAGGTGCTTGAAGGGTTGCTGCAAAAACCGCTCGACACCGCGTTGACGTTCGAGCCATACATGGACGCCGCGAACGGTGATCAGTCCGCCTGGTGGCGCATGGTCAAGTTCATGCTGGCCGAAATGGAGCAATCCGGACCGCTGCTCAATCATCTGCACATGGCGGGTGACCTCGAGCAGGCGCTGCTCAAGGGACTGTTGCTGTCACAACCGCACAATTATTCGGAGGCGCTCGCCGAGGCGATGCGTCCTTCGTACCCGCACTATCTGTTGCGCGCGAAGCAGTTCATCCACGACAACGCGCGCGAAGATATCGCGCTCGAAGACATCGAGCGCGCAGCAGGCGTGTCGCGCTACAAGCTGTTCGACGGCTTCCGGCAGCACTTCGGCTACGCACCCATGGCCTATCTGAAGAAGTACCGGCTGGAAGCGGTACGGCGCGACATGCTCGCGGACCATTCGGAGGGCAACGTGTCTTCCATTGCGATGGGCTGGGGGTTTTCGCATCTCGGCCGTTTTTCCAGCGACTACAAGCAGCTCTTTGGCGAGACGCCCTCGCAGACGCTCAAGCGTGTGACGGGCCGCTAGGCCACCAGAAGGCAGCGAAACCGGACCGTTCGTTTGCGGCTGGCCCGGCTTCGATAACGCTGGCCTGATGATCAGGCCAACGGTTAGGTTCGCTAACGTTGCGAAAGTACTGGCTATACGCCGCTCGCAACAGACTCGATGAGTTCGCCAAGATGCATGGTCTTGCGTCCATGCAGACGATCATAGACTGGCCATGCCGGCAAATCCGCCCCGTTTGGATCACCCGTCTCGACGAAATTCAGCACGTACTCCTGGATGCATGCCGATAGCGAGCGCGCTGCCGCGAGGTCGATCCCGTTGAGCATCGGCGCATCGACCCAGTTTTCGAAATTGCCCAACAGGAACGGCAGTTCGAAGCAATGGCAGGCTCCTACGTCTGCCTGAGGCGACTGGAAATCGAACTGATACGCGTAGACGTTGCTGCCCGCTGACTCCATGCCCGCGGCAAACCTGATCGACGGAAGTTTGACCAGCTTGTCCGAACCCAGATCCACAAGCGCGTGATAAGGCCGGCTGTTCACGCGACGCCTGAGTGCCCGCCTGTAGTT
>DASVNP010000138.1:0-2179 GCA_036383775.1 Paraburkholderia sp.
TTCGCGCTCCTCGCTAAGTCACGCCATGCTCGCCTTGGAGCGCGATTTGGGCGTACGTCTGCTCAATCGCACGACGCGCAGCGTGTCGCCGACAGAAGCCGGCGAAGCATTGCTCGCTCGGCTTGCACCCGTGCTGCGCGATCTCGACGACGCGCTGGATGCCGTCGCCGATGCGCGCGGCAATCCGAGCGGCACGCTCAGGATCAATGCCAATGAGAGTGCGGCGCGGCTGCTATTGAAAACAGTGGTGCCGCTTTTTCTGAAGCGCTTTCCGAGCATGGCGCTCGATCTGGTCGCGGAGGGACGGCTCGTCGATATCGTCGAGCAAGGTTTCGATGCCGGAGTACGGCTTGGCGAGTCGATCCCGCGCGACATGGTGGCGGTGCGCATCAGCGATGATCTTCGCTTCGTGGTCGTTGCAGCGCCTTCGTATCTCTCGGGTGGCACACCACTCATCACGCCCGACGACCTTCGCAACCACGACTGCATTCGCCAACGTCTACCGAGCGGCAAACGCTACCGCTGGGAGTTCCGCAGGCACGGGGAGGAAATGGCAATCGATGTTCCCGGGGTGCTCACGCTGGATCACAACGGTCTGATGGTTGAGGCCGCGTCCGATGGGTTGGGCCTCGCGTATGTACCGGAGTCCACCGCCCGCGACTGGTTGGACGATGGCCGGCTGGTTACCGTGCTGGAAGATTGGTGCCCATTCATCCCGGGGCTCTGCCTGTACTATCCTGGGCATCGTCACGTGCCTGCTGGTCTGCGGGCGTTCATAGACGTGCTTAGGGAGGTCAATCATTGACGCATGTGACTGTACGTTGTCGAGGATTCTGGCCTGACTGTTCAGGTCCCATGCGGTCAATCGACGACGGGACAGTGACCGGCCGGTTTCGGTCGCCCAGTGGACGGATAACGCCACAACGGGCCGGGGTGTTCCCGGCCCGTTGTGGCGTTAGATATGCACAGTATTACTGAACAACTGCGGAAGCATTGTGCCTTCGATCACGCTGCCTTGAGGAGTCCAAGTTGTTGCAGCGCCGTCACGCCGTCGTCCAGCCCGATTTCTTCGACGATCTGGCCATCATTGAGCCGTAGCACGGTCGTGCCAGTGAAGCGCATTTTCCGTCCGGTCGCGGCCGGCAACGATCCAACGAGGAAATCGCTGAATGCCGGACCGGTATGCGTGCCTCCACCTTCCCAACGGCCGACTACATAGTCCCCCTCGGCGATGAGATCAGCGGCGCCCCAGAAGTTGAGATCCGGGAACGCTCGGCGGAAATCGGTCATGAATGCCTTGATGTCCTTGCGGCCACGGCGCGGCTCGTGCAGCGAGTATTGAAGCAGCATGTCAGGAGCAGCAAGTTCGTCGACGATGTCGAGGTTGCATGTCTTGCCCCAGAAATCAGTAAACCAGCGGCCCACGACGGCCTTGTTGTCATCTTCCCTGGACATGGTGAATTCCTCATTGACTGTGGTTGAAAGAGGGAAACGCAATCGCCTCCCTCTGTCTGAACAATATTGGCGCCAGCAGTCAGCCGCCCCCCGTTTCTTGCTGCAATACTCGATAAACCGACACGCGTCTTGTGGTGGCGATGGTCATTACGCGCGTTGTTTGTAAGCGTCGGCGAACGTCTCAACCGGTCGAACTGAAACGTTCAAAGTCGCTTCGGTACAGTGACTGAGATTCGCAAGCACCTTGGATGCTCGCAGGCAAAGGCTGCAGCCATTCGCAAACGGCTCGCGTAACACACGCGGTCGTGCGCATGAGTTCGCGCTTTGAAGAGAGTCCCCGACAAGTTTTTCCGCACCGGAGTAAAACTCCAACTTCCATGGCCAGAACGGAGATTCTCGCGCGCAGCTCTATTCCCGGAAGGTTTCCAGGTACTCTACGAGACGATCGCTGCTGGCTTCGATAGGCTTGTTGAAGCCAAAAGCAACCGCGGCGTCGCGATCCTCGATCGACTCGAATCGCGCAACCATCTCCCACGCGGTTCTTTCGCCCAGGTCGTTAAGCGTGATGGTGACGACGGCCGACGGATGGGCATCATGCAGGTTCCCTTTGCTCGCGTTGCGCCAGCTCAGTGTCCTCGGCTTCTCGACCTCGATAAAGACGAACTCCATGCGAAGTTCGGTTCCGTCAGGAAAGCGCATGACATGATGCCAGGAGCCGCCAGGG
>DASVNP010000139.1:0-6671 GCA_036383775.1 Paraburkholderia sp.
CTTCGAGCAGTGCGACATTGGCAAAGCCCAGTTCGGCGAGACGGTGCGCGGCGCGTTCGGCAAGCCCTTCGCCGGCGTCGAAGACGACAATCGGCACCGCCAGCCGCGGCAAGCGTACCGGCGCGTCGAGTTCGAGCCGCGACAGCGGCAGGTTCGCGGCGAATAACGGATGACTGCGCGCGTGCGGATCTTCCTCGCGCACATCGACGAGCGCGATTTCCTCATGCGCGAGCAGGGTCTCGCGCACGTCGTCGAATGATCGGGTCGGAAACGCTTGAACGGAACTCATGGATTCGCAGACTCCTTCGAGACATTGCGGATATTCGGCAATACGTCGTTGGCGCAGCCGGAGATCAAGGACTTGTGGCCGGCGCCGCCTGGATAGACGGAGCGCCTTGCCGCGCCGATGCTCCCACCGTACACGTGATTGCTAATCGACGTACAGTCACTAAAAACGTTGCTAAGCATGCGCAATTTCCGCGCCACGCAACACGCCGGGCAAACCCCCTTCCGTTAACGTGGACATCCCCGCGCCGTCAGCAGAAAAACACAACCTTTGCGAGAATGCCTCGTCGCGCGAAAGCGCCGGAAACAGCAAACGAACAGACAATGATCCCCTTCTCGGTCCTCGACCTCTCGCCGGTTATCGCGGGCGCCACGCCCGCCGACGCATTCAGGAATACGCTCGATCTCGCCCAGCATGCTGAACGCTGGAACTACCGCCGCTTCTGGCTGGCGGAACACCACAACATGACGGGCATTGCCAGCGCGGCGACCTCGGTGGTGATCGGCTATGTTGCGGGCGGCACGCAGAAAATCCGCGTCGGCTCGGGCGGCGTCATGCTGCCCAACCACGCGCCGCTCGTCATCGCGGAACAGTTCGGCACGCTCGCGTCGCTCTATCCTGGCCGGATCGATTTGGGCTTGGGCCGCGCGCCCGGCACCGACCAGAGCACCGCGCGCGCCTTGCGCCGCGATCTGCAAAATAGCGCGGAGTCCTTCCCCGATGACGTCGTCGAGTTGCAGCGCTATTTCGCCGATCCCGTGCCGGGCCAGCGCATTCGCGCGGTGCCGGGCGCGGGGCTGAACGTGCCGTTGTGGCTGCTCGGTTCATCGCTCTTCAGCGCGCAGCTCGCGGCGGCGCTCGGGTTGCCGTTCGCCTTCGCGTCGCATTTCGCGCCCGATTACATGCTGACCGCGCTGAAGGTCTATCGCGAACAGTTCCGGCCGTCAGCCACGCTCGACAAACCGTATGCGATGGTCGGCGTGAATCTGTTCGCCGCCGACACCCATGAAGAAGCGAAGCGACTGTTCACCTCGTTGCAGCAGCAGTTCATCAATTTGCGGCGCGGCACGCCGGGGCAGCTGCAGCCACCGGTCGAGCGGATCGAGGCTTCGGAGATGGAAATGAACGGCGTGGCGCATTCGCTTGCCTGTACCGTGCTTGGTGATCGCGATGCGGTGCGCGAAGGTCTGAAGTCGATCATTGATCAGACTGGTGCGGATGAGTTGATGTTGACCGCGCAGATCTACGATCACAAGGCGCGGCTGCGCTCGTTCGAGATTGGGGCGCAGGTGCGGGAGGAGTTGGCGGGCGGGAAGTAATCGCGTGAGCACACATCGAGGCTGAGACGAAAAAAGGGCGGCTCATTGCTGCCCTTCCTGTATCAATCGGCAACCCGGCCACCAATGCGCTGAACGACTCGTCGGCACCGCTGCCTTGCCGAGTTCCGGGGAATGCCTGATCTTTGCACGCACTTCGGGTGAAGCGGCATTCTTGCCGGTCGCGGTGGTGTCCTTCTGGCCGATCAACAATAGCGCCGGGATGGTCAGCTACCCAAGTTCGCATACCACCGGCTGCGTACACCGGTCGAAACCATAAACCTTTCGCCAACGCCCCCAGTCCTTATCCCATAAGGGTTTGAACGAAATACAGGCGAGTGGATAAGTTGTCGGCCAAACCCGACATTCGAGTGTCGGCCAGGCCCAGTTCAGGCACGCCCTGCCGAAGTTTGCCGGAGTGGTAACGGCCCGCTTCCTCTGTCTCTGAGGTTTGTACTCATTTGACAGTATCGATGGCACGATCTTGAATGTTTGAGATACAAACATTATTGGATTTGACGATGCCAGCTCTTCAGCCATTTGCACAGAATATCTGGACCGCATTAGCCCCCCATTCTTTCATGGGTTTGCATGTCGGCACGCGCATGGCGGTCATCCGGCTGTCATCGGGTAAGCTGCTGCTGCATTCGCCTATCCCATTGAGCAGCGAATTGCGGGCCGCAATCGATGCCTTGGGACCGGTCGCGCACATCGTCTGTCCGAACCTTTTTCATCACATGTATGCCGCAGAAGCTGCGGCGGCTTATCCGCAGGCAATTCTGCACGGCCCGGCAGCCTTGCAACGCAAGCGAAAGGATCTCCGCTTCGGGGCCGTGCTGACGGATCAGCCTCATCCGGACTGGCACGGCGACCTGGAACTACTGACGATCGAAGGCTGCATGCTGGGCGAGACGGTTTTCTATCACCGCGACACGCGTACGCTGATCGCCTGCGACCTGGTGGAGAACTTTCACCAATCGCCTCACTGGCTGACGCGCAACTATCTGCGCCTGGGGGGTGTCCTCGGCCAGGTCGGATGGCATCCGCTGCTGCGAATCGCCTATCGCGACCGCAAGCGCGCCCGCGCCTGCATCGATCGATTGCTCACCTGGCCGTTCGAACGCGTCGTGCTCGCACATGGCGACCTCTTGACGGACAACGCCCACGCCCGGGTGCGCACGGGTCTGGCCTGGCTCTGAACGTGCATCGCCTGGAGCCAACCGGAATTTGGACGGAATCCGATTACATGCCGCCATGAATGTTGACATAGCCGTCCGCTGGACCCTCGAAACCGGCCATTGATACAGAGCGGACTCCGTGGACCGCCTCGGTTCGTGCGCTGCCAATCGTAGTGCAATGCCCAGGAAAGTATGCACATAGCATGAGGCGGCCGCGGCCAACAAGCGACGTTCACGGCTTGCTCGCGAAGCAGCCATTTTTCGACAGATCTGGATGCATAGCTGAGCTCACGTAGCTTGTGAGGGTGCGCAAGGCCACGTAGCAATCGCGCTTGCTGCCGTACGCTCAGTGAAGGTCCTTTCTTTCGTCAATCGATGCCCGACATCCTTCGCAGGAGCACGAAGATGGCGCCTCGCAGGTCTGTCCGGTTCTCGGCGTGGGTTGCTTTGATATGGTTGCCGCTGGCCTTTGTTTCGCCGAACATCGCCTGGGCGGCCGACGAGTCAGACACTAGTGCTGGCAAGAGCGTTTCGGAGCCAGAACCTAAAATCGATTGGGCCGATCGAGTTCGCCAGGCCAAAGTCCAAAAGGGCGAGCCGATCGTCCTGATCGTGCACTCAGCAAAGGATTGCGTTTTCTGTCGACGCTGGGAAGGTTCGTTGGGCGGAAAAGGCGATTTTGAATCGTGGGCCAAGACTCATCCAGACGTGCATCTTTTCATTGTGGAACGTGAGGCCATTGCGGTTCCCGAAGCTATCGACAACTATCCACCGGTCGTACAGTGGCTATTCGAGCGGCGACAGCGACTGGGCAACTTATCGCCGGGAACTCCAACGTTCGAAATATTCGTAAGGCGAAAGATACTCTGGCGGTCGTATGGCTTGCATTCGTGGGATCGAGATGTGTTTCCTGCGCTGAAGGATCTGGACAGTCGTCGCTTGCCGTCAGAAGCCGGGTAAATGTCCCGGAAATGATGTGGGCCGTTGCTGCAAATAGCGAACTGTGCAGCGCGCGATCGCTAACTACCGTCAACGAACCTGTGTGAATGTCGGCACTAGTAAAGCGCCGATGACCGCCTTGGATCGAACTCGGCCGATCGCACTGCGCTGGCTATGTTGCGGGAGCGCGAAGGCCGCCGCTGGGCTATCGTTAGAAACACGACTCTCGATGCCGCATTGGGCAGCAGATAATTGCCGCGGCGTGCAGCGGACGAGGTGAGAAACAGGTGCGAGAATCGGGGGACAAGAGTGGATTTCCACACCGGCATCAACGGAATACGAAATGGACGACCTATACGACCTTCAGCGCTTTGTCGACGCTCAAGACCCCGTCTATGGACAGGTATGCGATGAATTGAGGAATGGACGTAAGCGAAGCCACTGGATGTGGTTCGTGTTTCCGCAAATCGAGGGCCTTGGGTCAAGCGCGATGGCGCAGCGGTTCGCGATCTCGTCATTGGCCGAGGCCGAAGCCTATCTGCGCCACCCGTTACTCGGCCCACGGCTACGCGAATCGACGCGCCTGGTCAACCTCGTCGAAGAGCGTTCCATCGAGGCAATTTTCGGATATCCGGATGACCTGAAGTTTCGATCGTCGATCAGCCTGTTCGCGCGTGCCACGAGCGACAACGAGGTATTTTTGGAAGCTCTGCGCAAGTATTTCGGCGGTGAAGCCGATCCGCAAACGCTGCAGTTGCTTTAGGCCGTATTTGCACTGCGCTTCGCGCGCGCGGCGGAGCGGACTTCGGAATTTCAGTGTCGGTACTGTGGGGCGTCAATTCCCGCTCGCATTGGCCGCGCGGGACCGGTAGAGCAGCAGATGATCGGTGCCGGATTCGGACAACCAGACTTCGCCCGGGCGGCCCATCATCTCACGCACATTCGCGTGCGGACGCGGCAGCGGAAACACGTCGAACCGCTCGGCACGCGGGTCAAAGCGCACTAGCGCGTTGGCGCTCCATTCACTGAGCCAGACGATATCCTGGCTGTCTACAAAAATGGCGTACGCGTGCGGATCGTTGCCGGGCAAACGCCATTCGCGCCACTGATGCGACGCGGGATCGAATACGCCGACTTTTCCTGCGTTCCACTCGCTGATCCAGACTCGCCCCTTCGAATCGGACCATGCACGGCGCGCGCCCTGATTCGACGTTGGCGGCTCGATGACCTGCGCAGCACCACTCCCGGGATCGATGCGACCGAGATAACTCCCCGCCAGCGACGCGAAATACAGGCTACCGTCCGGGGTCACGCAGATACCGTAGGGCCCGGGCCCGCGCGGCGCATCGAAGACTCGCATACGGGCGTGCTGCGGATCCAGTTCGCCATAGATGCCGCTTTGCCCGGTAAACCAGAGATGCCCTTGCTTGTCGAATACGGCGGTGTTCAGATTGGCGTTCGGCCGGTCCTTCGGCAGCGGAAAACGCGTGACGGCGAGCGTCTGCGTTCGTACCGGGGAACGGCCGCTCCTCGGCCCGTACCGGCCGTAACAGTTCGCAGAGGCTGCCTGCTTATGACGCTTGGTTATTTGGACAGTTTGTCAACTCTGCTATACCCAACTCATGAGCTGTGCGCGGCCCACGCGCCGCACGGCGAGTCGGTGCCTGTTGCAACGGGCGCGACGCCGGGGTAACACAACGGTGGGGCCTACTTCTTCGGGCCGGACGCTGGCAGGAGGCTGACATGGCAAATTACCTGTTCGTAGAATCGCGCGATCCGTATGGTGGCGGGGATACCCTGCACGTCGATGAACTGGTCAGCGGCGTACACCAGAGGGGTAACACGGTCACACTGTTCCTGATTCAGAATGGCGTGCTTTCTACTCGTCCGGGGGCGAAATTCAGTGAGCGATATGCGGATCTGACGCGCAGGGGCATCACCGTTCTTGCAGACGAATTCTCCCTGCGCGAACGGGCGATCGAACGGCTGGCGGAAGGCGTCCAGAAGGCGGACATCGGTCAACTCGTGGATCTTCTTTTTGTGGCTGGGACAAAAGCCATTTGGCATTGAAGCAAGGAAGGAGAACGTGATGGCTACCGGGAAGAAATTGACCCTGGCACTGATGGATCCCCCGTATGAGAAAGCGGCGAGCACCACGGCGTTACGCATTGTCGATGCGGCACTGCGTCGGGGGCACGACGTGACGGTGTTCGCCTATGAAGGCGCAGTCAACCTGACCATGAAGGCACAAGCTCCACATGCCAATCCGGTCAAGGGCACGTCCGTGGAGGAGGAGGATCACCCCACAACCAGGGAATGGGTGGCAGCTCTGTTTCAACTTGCGGGCCAGCAGGGTGTCAAGCTCGATTGGATCAACTGCGGGCTGTGTGTGGACGAACGCGGCGCAGGTGACTGGATTGAGGGTCCCCGTCGAGGCAGTCCGAAGGATTTTCTCGAGTCCGCAACCCAGAGCGACGCTGTGCTGGTAATCCCGACGAAATAGGAGCCACGCCATGAAAGTCCTGAGCATTGTTGAGACAGCGTACCGGGCTACCCTGGAAGAACAGGATGACACCATCCTGTGGCTGAACCATGTGCTGAAAAACGCCGGCGCGGACGTCAGTCTGCTGCTGTGCGGGAGCGCCGTGAACTACGCGGTTCGCGGGCAGGATGCCACCGGCCTCGTCTTCGGCGCGCGCCGGCAGGCCCATCCGCCGGCGCTCGATAAGGATCTGGAGAAGATGATCGGCGCCAGCATTGCCGTGTATGCGGTCACCGAGGACATGCGCGACTGTGGACTGTCGCAGGAAAATGTCATCGGAGGCCTGACGCCGCTCGCGCGTGCCGAGATCCCCGCCCTGTTCGATCGATTCGATCAGGTCTGGCACTGGTAATGGGATAACGCATTCGGCCGGCGGTGGTGAATCGTTGCCGTCGGCTGGCAACCGTTGC
>DASVNP010000140.1:0-29369 GCA_036383775.1 Paraburkholderia sp.
CAAACCAAACGAGCACCCCGTAGGTCACGCCCTTCTTCCACGCGCTACCACTAAGACGCGCAAACAAGAAGGCGTAGGCGATACCCATGACAATTCCGACGGCCACATGAAAAGTCTGCTGGAAACCATATGTCTGATAAACGGGACTAACGGAAACGTATCTGCGTATCTCCTGGAGAAGCAGCGAAAGAAGCCCGCCTCGAGCAGTTACGATATGAAAATAGTCCGCAGCTGAAAGCAAGGCCGTGTTCACGGCAATAGCGATAGTTGACGCGGCTAACGCGCATCCAAGCCGGGCGGCAATACCAGAGGTGGCGGAACGGCTGCCTGCAAAAAGTTTACTCATCGGATTTCTCGGGAATCGAGTCGACTGAACGCGAACACGCAGTTGCGCGGTTTATTCCAACCTTGTGGATATCTCTGTGATTTTCCCCGCGTGTCGAAGGCCTCACGCGACGCAGCGCCTCTTTCCCTCAGGGATGGCTCACCGCGTTCGACTCGTCCGTGCCCCGGTTCCCGTCGCAATGACTTGTCGAGTGATTCCGAGTTCCATCCTGGTCAGGAGTAAAAAATTGGAATAAACATCGTCGACCGTTGTTTGCCCAATGTCCGGACCGTGCACAGGGTCCATGAGCGCCGCGAGCGACAGTCAGGAGGTCCGAACCGAACTGCCCTGCCCTGCGCTCTCGCCGCTGTAAAACGTCGCCCGTCTGATGCTAGCGCGCCTGCGGGCAATAGTTATGTCGTTTTGGAGCATTCTCTATGTACAACTTGAGAACAAGTCTGCTCGTGTACGCGCTCTGTGCGGCAACTGCGCTTGCAACGCAGCTCGCTTACGCCGCCGGGGGTATTGCAACGACACCTCCCAAGACAACCGAGTTCGATTCGCCGCCTTGGCAACAGGGTGTGAACAACGACGCAACCGAGCGCGGTCTATCGTTCACTGAGCCTGATGCGGATAACCTCGCCGACTTCCACGGCGATCCGATCCATCCCGCGCTCGCACTGTATGTCGGCGGCAACTATTTTTTCGCAATGGCGCCACTCGTCCACGCGTTCGAAGCGCGTTATCCGCGGTACAGAGGGCATGTCTATTGGGAGACGCTCCCGCCGGGCCTGCTTATCAAGCAGATGGAGTCGGGCGGCGTGGTGACCGTCGGTAACATGACTTGGACCGTCGCGCCCGACGTCTACCTTGCGGGCCTGAAAACGGTGCAGAGGGAGATCGATGCGGGCCTGCTGCAGGCGCCGGCGGTGCCGTATGTGACAAACACGTTGACTATCATGGTGCCGAAGAACAATCCCGCGCATGTCGAAAGACTCGCGGATCTCGGCGAACCGAGTGTGCGACTCGCAATGCCAAATCCGGAGTTCGAAGGGATCGCCCGACAAATAAAGGTTGCACTCGAAAACGCCGGCGGCGACGCGCTCGTCAAGGCGGTATATGACACGAAGGTCAACGACGGCTCAACGACACTCACCCACATCCATCACCGGCAGACGCCTCTGTGGATCATGCAGGGCAAGGACGACGCAGGCGTCACATGGCGGTCGGAGGCACTGTTCCAGGAGCAGGACGGCCACCCGGTGGCTCACGTCGACATCCCTGCTGCAGACAATACGACAGCGATCTACGGCGGTGCCCTCGTCAAAGGTGCATCGCATGTGCAGGCCGGGCGGCGCTGGCTCGCCTTTGTCCGCTCCCCGGAAGCATTGTCGATTTTTGAACGTTACGGCTTCACACCGTTCCAGCCGGACACCGCCGCGAGCGCGGGGCGATTTCTACGCGGACAGCGTGGCCACTCGGAACAGGACTCGAACGTCTTGAACTCTGTGCATACGAAGATGTGATTTTGCCATCTCTTCACATCATCAAACTAGTGACCGGCATGAATACTCTCAAGGTGAGTACCATCGGCGAATCTTGCATGCCAGTTGCGGCGCTTCAAAGTTTATTCTGGGTATAACTTGGCGCGCCTTTGTCTGGATTTTTCACTAACCGTGATCTTGGTCACGATAACGCCTGCAACCAGGTAGCCGCACTTGAAGTGACGAATTGTGGTTCTCATTTATATGTTTAGGATATCAAACTTACGATCAGATTTCACGAACACGTACCACGTCGCGCAATCGTTACCCACTCTTTCTATGCCAATCTTTGAACCGTAGTACCGCTGCCCAGCATTACGCGTCGGAGCCGCTTCGCTGGCGCAAGAAATCAGAGTTCTTGATGCGAGGACAGGTGAAGCGCCCGATCCGCGTTAATCCCGGTCGCGCTCTGCGAACGAACCAATCCTAAAGTGGAGAAGTAAAAAATGTCAGACAATGTTGATTCCCGCCGTCGCGGCTTCCTGGGCACTGCGGTCACGGCTCTTGCAGCTGCACAGTTCGGAATGTCTGGTTCCGCAAGGGCACAATCCAGCAATGCAGAAGGGCCTCGTCTACCCGCCGTCAAACCGGGGACAAACACATCATTCGGTCCACTCAAGCAGATCGACGCCGGCCTGCTGAACGTCGGCTACGCAGAGGCGGGTCCGGCCGACGGTCCCGTGGTGATTCTGTTGCATGGCTGGCCCTACGACATTCACAGCTTCGTCGATGTCGCGCCCCTGCTAGCGTCGGCCGGATACAGGGTGATCATTCCGTACATGCGCGGCCATGGCACGACGCGCTTTCTTTCAGACGCAACATTCCGGAACGGCCAGCAGGCCGCTGCCGCAGTCGACGTCATCGCGCTGATGGATGCTCTGAAGATCCCGAAGGCGACCATTGCCGGCTTTGACCTGGGCGGGCGATCGGCCTGCATCATCGCGGCCCTCTGGCCCGAGCGCTGCAAGGCCCTCGTGGCCGTGAGTGGCTATCTGATCAACAACCTTGATTTCAACACAATGCCGCTGCCACCCAAAGCCGAGTACGCATGGTGGTACCAATATTACTTCGCCACCGAGCGCGGCGTGGAGGGGTACGGGAAGTATCGGCGCGAATTCGGCAAGCTCATTTGGCAGATTGCATCCCCGAAGTGGGCATTCGACGACGCGACGTTCGATCGCACAGCAACAGCCTTCGATAACCCGGACTATGTCAGTATTGTGATCCACAACTACCGGTGGAGGCAGAGCCTGGCCGCAGGCGAGCCGAAGTACGACGATCTGGAAAAGAGGCTGGCGCAAGGTCCGGTCATCACTATACCCACGATCACTCTTGAAGGTGACGCCAATGGTGCACCGCACGCGGACGGCGCAGCCTATGCCAGGAAGTTTTCGGGCAAATACACCCACCGGATCATCAAGGGCGGTATCGGGCACAACCTTCCTCAGGAAGCGCCACGGGAGTTCGCCGCGGCGGTCGTCGAAGTCGACTCCTACTGAGGGCGCGTCGGAAGGCCTTGGGCGCTGCAACCCGGAGTGTGCGGAAAGTCCATTTTTCCAGTAGACGGGCGATTGTCGCTCAGCTCTATCGAGGTTGATACGTCGGTCATCGCAAGGGTAACGAGGCCCCCTCGGGGCTTCAGTTTCCAGCCGTGTTCAGGTCCTTCATCGTCCCCGCAATGCCGGGCCGTTACAGCAGCGTCGCAATCGAGCACTCGTTCGCGTTGCTCGCTTATCGCATGCCGGTACGAACGGTCCAGCTTGCGCGTGTCGCACACGTATCCAGGTCCGTACGTACCGTTTAAGTGGCAGATCTACGCCGTCCAGAATTAGGGTGTAACCGTATTCAGGAAGGCGAAAATGGTGCCTAGACTGCACTTGGCTGCCCATTGAATTCCGAACCATCAGGTTTACAGGTTCCGACTGTTCCATCCAGGGTAACCCGATCGGCCCTCCGGTCGACCACGTCAGCGGTTTTCAGACGGTGGGGACACAATCATGAAACTTCAGCCTGACACGATGGACGGGCGGCGCCGCCTGATCCTGCGAGGCATCGCGGCAGGAGGTCTGGCGGGCACGTTCGGCTCCTGGAGCGGCGCGGCCCGGGCGGAAGGAACCATCAGCCTGCCCTTTGAAGGCGGCCAGCGCGATCTCACGCATTCATTCCCGCAAAAGGGCGAAATGATCCTGCTGCGGACCCGGCCACCATTGCTGGAAACTCCTTTTTCCGTCTTCAACCAGGGGGTCTTCACCCCCAATGACCAGTTTTACGTGCGCTGGCACCTGGCCAATGTTCCGACACAGATCGATGGCGCCGCCTTCAGATTGAATGTTCATGGCGCCGTGAAGCAGGAACTGAGTTTGAGTCTGACCGAGCTGCTGACGAAGTTTCCCCGCGTCGAACTTGCCGCCGTCAATCAGTGTTCTGGCAACTCCAGAGGGTTCTTCGCACCACGCGTCCCCGGCGCTCAATGGGCGAACGGCGCGATGGGCAATGCGTTGTGGACCGGTGTGCGCCTGCGCGACGTTCTGGACCGGGCGGGTATCAATGCCGGTTCAGCCGCGGTTCGCTTTCATGGCCTCGACACGGGCGTCATACCCGCGACCCCGAATTTCATGAAGTCGCTGGCTGTCGATCATGCCCGCGATGGCGAAGTGATGATCGCCTACGCGATGAATGGTCAGGCGCTCCCGCTCCTGAACGGATTTCCGACGCGCCTGATTGTCCCGGGCTGGTATTCGACTTACTGGGTCAAGATGCTCAGCGACATCGAAGTTCTGGCCCAGCCGGACGACAACTTCTGGATGACCAAGGCTTATCTGATTCCGGATACGCCGCACGCGAGCATAGAGCCAGGGCAAACAGGCGTTCCGACGGTGCCGATCAATCGTTTGGTGCCGCGTTCCTTCATTACCAGCCTTGCGAATGATCAGCATGTTCCGGTGGGGCAGCCGCTTGCCGTTCGTGGCATCGCGTTTGGCGGCGATACCGGCGTGCGGGAGGTACATGTTTCCGCGGACGGCGGTTCAACATGGCTGCCGGCACGCCTCGGTCACGACCACGGCAAGTACAGTTTCAGGCAATGGGAACTTCGCATCACGCCCAAACGTGGCTCGATGGTCTTGCAGGTCAAAGCCACCAACGCATCTGGCATCGTGCAGCCGGCCACGGCGAACTGGAACCCTGGCGGCTTCATGCGCAACGTCATCGAGTCGGTAACGGTGGTCGGAGTCTGAGGAGCAGACCATGAGACATTCGACACTCGCGTTGCTGACCGTCGTCATGGCCGTCGGCGCGTCGCACGGCTACGCCGGCTCCCCATCGGACCAGCCGTTGGCCACGGCCCTCACCCGCACTGTCAACGTGACTCTGCCCGATAGCCATAACGTGTTTCCGCCCGGCGAAGGCGCGGACCTCGCAAACTCCCAATGCATGATCTGCCACTCGGCGGGCATGGTCACGCGACAGCCCCCATTGACGTTCGACGTATGGAAGTCGGAAATCAACAAGATGCGCACGGCCTACGGTGCGCCGCTTCCCGAGGATCAGGTCGAAAGTCTGGCAAAGTATCTGACCGCGATCAACGGTAAGCAGCAGGGGAAGTGATGATGTTCAGGCCGATATCGATATCGAAATGCTCCCCCGTTTAATTCAAGGAGGAATACATCGTGCAAGTCTCACGTCGTCACTTCATGATTTTTGCCGCCTCGCTGGCGTCCACTGCGGTACTCACTGACGAGGCGCGGGCTGATGCGCCCATGCTCTCCGACAGCGACCCTACCGCCCAGTCGCTGGGGTATAAACCGGACGCGACCCTGGTCGACAAGGCCAAATATGCAAAGTACCAGGCCGGACAGGCTTGTGGGAATTGCCAGCTCTATCAGGGCAAGCCAGGGGATGCCGCCGGGCCATGTCCAATCTTTGGCGGGAAGCAGGTCAATGCCAAGGGATGGTGCAGCGCGTACGTGAAGAAAGCCTGACCGTAGTTGCCTCATTTGCGAACATTCTTGGAGACACGTTCGCGGGGGGCGTCAGGTTGCCATCCAGATCGAAGCGAAGTTCCGCATCCGTTTCGTCATCGCACGACACGATGGCGTGGCCCGACAGGTCCACCGGTTCGACGTATAGCACGCTGTGAGCAGAAGGCGACCGCCGTCGAAACTCCTCCGCGGCGGCCGTTGTATTTAGAGCGACTGCACCTGTACCGGCGCCCCCGGCTTGCCGGACACTTGCGGTGCGATTACGAGGTATCGGTGCTTGTCGCCGGCCGAGTTTGTGCCAGGTGCAACGAGTTGACGAATTTGACCGAGCGCATTCACTATCGCAGCGCCGGCGGGGTTGGTCATGAAGTTCGCAAGCGCCTCCACATTGCCGCTGCCGTCGGGGTGGTCGGCTACGCCCAGCGTATAAGCCTGCTTCGGTTGGAGGCCGGTGACGGCGGCCTGAAGGACCTGCACGAGCCCCTGGTCGAACAATGTCACGGTGGTCGGCGCGTTCGCAGCGTCGGCAGGCTTGCCCGATGCCACGGGCACCAGTGCCAGATGAACGCTCAGCCCGGCCAGCCCGAGCGGCTGCGTGTTCTGCGTGCCATCGCCTTGCGGCACCGCATCAGGCACATAGGTGACAGCCTGGGGCGCCTGGCCGATCGGCACGGTCGCAATTACCTTGTTGGTTAGCGTATCGATCGCGGCCATCGCGTCAGCGTTCTCAAGGCCCACGTAAACGCGGCTGCCGTCGCCCGACGGCCAGATTCCGTGCGGCAGGTTGCCGACGGGAATGGTCGCGACCTGCGAGAAGTCGTCGGTGCGGAACACCTTGATCTGATTCAGACCGCCGACCGTCACGTAAGCAAACATGCCCTTGGCGTTTTTCACGATGTTCACGTGATTCGTGATCGGGCCGGTGTCGAGAGTCTTGATCAGTGCAAAAGGCGGGTTTGCGTCGAATACCTGGGTCTTGCCTACATCCTTGAGCGTGAACCAGACCTGCTTGCCGTCCGGGGTAGCGGCAAGGTCGGGGCAGAACGGGCTCGCCTGCGTGACCTTGCCGACGATCTTGTGATCGGCGACGGAGATCACCTCCGTCTCCGGGTTGAACGACGAGCACACGTAGCCGTACTTGCCGTCCGGCGAGAAGATCGTCATACCAGGACCGGCGGGGACGGTGATGCGCGTTTTCTCGTCATACGTCGCGCTGTCGAGCACCGCGACGTAGTTTTCGCCGCGCACCGTTACCCAGACCTCCTTGCCGTCGGGGCTAAAAAACGCCTCGTGAGGCGAGCGACCCACGTACGTGACGTGCTTGACCGCATTCGTCTGCGTATCGATGAACGAGACCGAATTCGAACCGATCGAGACGACCGCGATCGTGCGGTGATCCGGCGAGAAGCCCATGCCATGCACGAGCAACTGGCCTTTGTACAACGGGCTGAAATTGCCCGGCGATGGATCGCCGAGGCGAATCAGGCCGACCAGCTTGTTATCGGCCGGATCGATCACGGAGACGGTGTTCGAGAATTGCTCTGCCGCATAGACGCGGTCGTGATGGCTTACAGGGATGTCCGGATCGGACAACGAACCCGGGGCCTGTCCGGCGCATGCGAGTTGCGCACTGGCCAGTGCGGCTGCCGTCAGCGCGGCGGTAAGTATGGACGTGCGTTTCATCACGGCTCCTGTGGTGTGTCGATCGGCATGTTCGACTGCATGCCGTGGTCGGACATGGGGTGTACCTAGGTTGCCGGTTCGGGTTGCCATTTGAAGTCGGTTGTTCCTTCATCGCACCACCTGTAGTTTTGCTCCAGGCTGAGTCCCTGCCATTAACGATCTCAGACGCTCGCGGCCTCGAGCAAGTCGCGACATCACCGTGCCAATGGGGACGTCCAGTGCGAGTGCCACATCTGCGTAGCTCATTTCCTCCAAACCCACCAACAGGACGACTTCTCGCTGCTCGGCAGGTAGGCGCTGCAGTGCATAGTCGAGATCGCGGATTTCCAGGCACCTCGTCTGATCCGCCGTCACGGCGAACTCGGTTTCTACGAAGTTTTCATCGTCCACCGAGACGTGCACGGCCCGCGCGGAACTCTTGCGAGCCTGATTGGCAAACACGTTGTGCATAATCGTAAACAGCCAGGCGCGCAGATCCGTCCCTGCCTTGAACATCTCTGTCCGGCTCAACGCGCGCTCCAAAGTGTCCTGCACCAGATCGTCGGCCAGATCGTTGTTATGTATCAACGCCCGAGCGTAGCGACGCAGGCGCGGCACATGCTCGATTAACTGATCTCGGGTGTCCATTTGACATACCAATCAGTTGCTTTGTACGGCAGGCACTTTGTGCGGGACGGCAGCAACCACTTGCGATATTTAGCAGAATAGGCGATTCCGGCCCGCTTCGAACGAACGGCCTTCCCCTTTAAGTACCGACTTTCACCGCTCAGTCCAAAATGTAACGGCCCGCGCCGGGCTGCGCATCCGTGCGTCGCTAACCGACCCGCCGTGAACTTCTAACGTGATTGGGACCGGTCGTACCAGCCATTCAAAGCAAATTTCCTTGTAAGACGATTACTGCGCGTAAACATCTCCCGCCTGCGGAATATCC
Source organism: Paraburkholderia sp. (assembly GCA_036383775.1). Taxonomy (GTDB): domain Bacteria; phylum Pseudomonadota; class Gammaproteobacteria; order Burkholderiales; family Burkholderiaceae; genus Paraburkholderia. The sequence continues at coordinate 8,464 of DASVNP010000140.1, forward strand.
GTACTTGTGAGGTGTTTGCGTAGACGTGGGCAGCATCCAAGATCGGCTTGATCGTGCGGCACCACTCACGTCGAATCGGGCTGAGTCAAGGAGAGTGACATGTCCAACGAGCTGTCCAACTGGATCCTGATCGGCAGCAACGCGTACTGGGAGTACACGTTCGTGCCGTGGCTAAACAAATACGTCTATCGCCGAACGGTCGATCTTAGCGGGGTGTGCATTCAATAAACCTATCGGGATGATAGGTGCCCGTCATGCAGCACCATCGCCAGTTTCCCCGCCATGACGATGGAACCGCTGAAAATCGAATCAATCCGGGAATAAGTTAAAGATGTCTGTGTTCACCCTGATACAACAACGTTGCTCTTCTTCGTCATCTATTAAGGAATTCGAAATGAAAACGCGTTCTATTGTCGCCTTTTCCGTTGCCCTTTTAGCCACAGCAGGCATTGTTACCAGTGCGTCGGCTCAGGAAAAGACTCGCGCCGAAGTCCGTCAGGAACTGATCCAGGCAGAAAACAACGGCCTGAATTTCGTCACCGACACCTCCTACCCCGCGGTCAATCCGATCTTCGAACAACAGGTCGCCCGCCTCAAGTCGCAAGCCGACAGCGGCTCCGGCGCCCCCATGGGTGGTTCGAGCACAGCCGGCAACGCCGCCGTCGCGACCATCGGTTCCCATAACGCCTCGTCGGCTTGTGTCGGCCCGGTCAGCTTCTGCTCGCCGTTTTTCGGCGGCTGAAATCCCTCTCAAGACCGGCACTGAATACCCCGGCCCCCATCGCTCGAAGGAGAATCGAATCATGAAGATGCTTGCTTGCCTTACACTCGCCGCCTGCGCATTCGCCGGCCCTATCACCAGTTTTGCGCAGACCACCTCCCCTCCCCTCACTCGCGCTCAGGTGCGCGCCGAACTGCTGCGACTGGAAGCGGCCGGCTACAACCCCTCCGCTGGCGACGAGGGAGACTACCCTGCCGATATCGAGGCGGCGCAAGCAAAGATTGCCGCTGAGGACGCGCAACGAATGGCCGCCGCATCCGCGGGCGGGAGTGCTCAGATCGAGTCCTCGCAGGCCGGCGTGTCGACTGGTCCAGTGGCCAGCGTCTCGCCTTGAATGAGGACGGCCGCTCGTGATGGTGGGGGCGAACAGCCACCCCACCCAGACGGATCTTGGGCGTGAGATACCTTCGTTTATCGAAGGACCTGCTGCAACCCAGACCGGTTTCATTAACAGTAGCGAATACCCGTGTGCAGGTCGCCCCCTGACGGCACCGCTGCGCGGAAAACCTGGGGTTCGAAATTCGTAGTCGTGCCAGATGGCTTGCTCCCGCATACCCAATCGCGTCTCTATCGACCTCCGAGCGATGGCGACACCATATCGAGAGAGACTCATGGAAGACCTGATCAATGCAGTTATCTACCATCCGCTCGTCGTGACAATAGCGAAACACCGGACGGATCTGATGTGCAATGTCGACTTCAGTCCGGCAGGTGCATTTACCCTGGCGTGTACCTTGTCACTCCAGCTTTTCAGGACACTGCGAGGGAATGCATACAAATAGCAGATATCGGGCCGTCGTTATAGCGGAGATACCAACGGACTGTCTGTCCTATAACCGCTGCGAGGCCACAGGCGTAGTCAACCGCACCGCAGGCACACGCCGCAATCGTGGTTGAAGCAAATACCGAGCGCCGGTAGATGCTCCGTTTGAGCCGACACTGTCTCGCGCACTTTCGGATTCGTGCAGCCCCGACCTTGCCCTTGCTCCAGGGTCATTCCCGCGCCGCGTAGTGCCTCCCTGACTAATCTGTCCACATTGATTTGTGATTGACTGCCATAGCCACCCGATTGATGAATCAATGCAGCCTAAGTCCAAAACGCAAATTTTTGTCGGCACGTCGGAATAGTTTCCTCAAACCGCTGTTCGCCCTGATATAGAGCACGGGAAAACCAAGACCCCAGTTCGATTGTGCAAATCAGCATTGCACTAAGGATATCGAAATGAATGCGAGAAAAACTATCGCACTTCCGATTCTCGCACTGGCAATTGCCGGATTTGCCTCCGCAGTTTCCGCGCAAGGTCTGACTCATTCCGAAGTGCGTCAGCAATTGATTCAAGCCGAGGAAGACGGTTCGCAGTTCGTCACAGACGCATCGTATCCCGACGTGAGCCCGGTCTTTGCTCACCAGGTCGCTCAGCAGAAGCTCCGTACCCAAAGCACCGGTGGCTCGATGGCCGGCTCCTCGGAGGCAGGCACGCCGCGCGCGACCACTCATTCGGAATCGAAGTCCGACTGTGTCGGCCCCCTCGGCTTCTGCACACCGTATTTCGGCAGTTGAATACAACTCAACCTCTTAACCGCTCACCCGCACATTCCACTGATCCAAGGAGTTCGACCATGAAAGCCTTTACCTGCCTTGTCATCGCCGCCAGTGCTCTTGCCAGCCCTGTAATCAGCTTCGCGCAAAGCAACGCCCCTCTTACCCGTGCTGAAGTACGCGCGGACCTGATCCGCGTCGAGCAAGCCGGCTACCGCCCGTCGATTGCCGATGACGCGACTTATCCGGCGGACATTCAGGCAGCTGAAGCCAAGGTTGCAGCTCAAGACACCCAACATATGGCAAATGATGCTGTTGGCGGCACAGCAATGTCCGGCACGTCATCCTCCGGTTCACATCTGCATCTGCCCAAGCCGACACCGTCATCGTGCGTTGGCCCGGTGAGCTACTGCGACATTTTCTTCGGCAGCTGATCGCCGTTGAACTGGCGCGATGCGATGTCGGGAATCACTCTCGGCAATGTCCTCCGCACACGCACTTCTCTCGAATCGCCCTGTATGCCGATCGCGCCGTATTCGCATCACTAGTCACCAATCGCCCTTCACAGCCTGCCCTATCGGTTGTTTTAGCGATGCTCAGCACCAGCTGGCCTGCCAGGTTGACCGGCAATGAAGCGTTCTTTTCGTGACCTCTCCGACGCAGTTTGAATAGCGCGCCGGCCACTTTCTAGCACCCGGATGTCAAGCATGTCGTCAACACCGTTTTCGCCCAGTCGCCGTCATCTCCTCGCAGCTTCAGCCGCGGTAGCCGCCTCGGGGCTGATTCCCGGGTCCCTGTTCGCCGCAACCAGCGACGACAGGATCCGCCCGTTCAAGGCCAACGTGCCGGAAGCCAGTCTCGTCGAGCTGCGCCGACGGCTCGCCGCCACGCGCTGGCCAGGCAAGGAGACGGTCAAAGACGAGTCCCAGGGGGTAGAACTGGCGCGCATGCAGGCACTAGTCCGGTACTGGGCCACCGGGTATGACTGGCGCAAAGGCGAGGCAAAACTGAACGCATTGCCCGTGTTCATGACCGAAATCGACGGTCTCGACATTCAGTTCATTCACGTGCGGTCTCGCCACGAACACGCAATGCCGCTGATCATGACCCACGGGTGGCCAGGCTCGATCTTCGAGTTGTTGAAGGTCATCGCTCCGCTGACCGATCCGACCGAGTACGGAGGGAGCGCCGACGACGCATTCCACGTCGTGGTGCCGTCGATACCTGGCTTCGGCTTCTCCGGGCGGCCGGAGACGACCGGCTGGGGTTCGGATCACATTGCACGCGCCTGGGGCGAATTGATGGCCCGATTGGGCTACACCCGCTTCGTCTCGCAAGGCGGTGATTGTGGATCGGTGATTTCGCACCGCATGGCCATGCAAAACGTGAAGGGTTTGATCGGCATTCACGTCAACATGCCGGCAACGGTGCCTTCCGATATCGCCACATTGCTTACCCTCGGAGAGCCTGCACCGAGCAGTCTGTCTCCGAAGGAGAAGGCCGCATACGACGCGCTCAGTGTCTTCTACCGCGACAATTGCGGCTATTCAGCCATGATGGTGACCCGGCCGCAGACTGTTGGTTATGCACTGGCGGATTCACCCGTCGGACAGGCGGCCTGGATGTACGACAAGATCTCTCAATGGACCTATAGCGGCGGCGTGCCGGAACGCGTGCTCACACGCGATGAAATACTCGACGATATCTCGCTCTACTGGCTGACAGATAGCGCTACATCCGCAGCCCAGATCTATTGGGAAGACCATTCCAACAACTTCAATGCGGTGAATATTTCCCTGCCCGCTGCCGTGTCGGTGTTCCCTGGTGAGATCTATCGCGCACCGCGAAGCTGGACAGAACGCAGCTATCACAACCTCATCTATTTCAACGAGGTCAACAACGGCGGTCACTTCGCGGCATGGGAGCAGCCCGAGCTATTCAGCCGCGAGGTTCGGGCTGCGTTCAGATCGCTGCGCTAATTCGATTCCGTTTCAGAAGCCGCCTTGACCAGGCCTCTAGCAACACCTGAAACCTGGGGGCGGCGCAATCAGAGAGAGTTTTCAATCATGGGTTCGTTGAGCATTTGGCATTGGATGATCGTTCTCCTTATCGTGGCGCTTGTCTTTGGTACAAAGAAGCTGCGCAACATCGGCGGCGATTTGGGTAGCGCGGTCAAGGGGTTCAAGGAGGGCGCCGCCGAAGGTGAAACGACAGAAAGGCAGCGCGAATTGCCTCATAACGGTGTCGTCGACATCGAAACAAAGAACGTGACGCGTCCGCGCGAGTACCGGTAGGCATTGGATCAGCTTCACGGTCCATTTCAGATTTCTCCCATCGATGATTCCTGGCGGAGGCCTGGCATGAGCAACCTGCAACACATTGGGGACGAGCCAGTCGAAGAGACGTTCATTTCGCACCTGGTCGAACTACGTAACCGGATCATCCGCGCGGGCGCCGCAGTGGTCTTCGTGTTCATCGGACTGGTCTACTGGGCGCCCAGTATCTTCCGACTGCTGGCCCATCCGCTGATGCAAAACTTGCCGGCGGACGGCAAGCTGATTGTCACTGACGTCACCGGCTCGTTCTTCGTCCCGATGAAAGTCACCATGATGGTCGCGCTCGTCATCGCACTGCCTGTCGTGCTGTACCGAATCTGGGCGTTTATCGCTCCGGGGCTTTATCAGCACGAGAGAAAGCTCGTCGTGCCGCTGGTCGGCAGCAGCTACGCGCTGTTTCTGTGTGGAATGGCGTTCGCCTATTTCGTCGTGTTTCCCACCATTTTTCGTGTGATGGCGCATTACAACGCCCCACTTGGAGTCGAAATGACGACGGATATCGATAAATATGTGGGCCTCGTCCTCACCATGTTTCTCACGTTTGGCGTGACGTTTGAGGTGCCGGTCATCGTGGTGATCCTCGCGCGAATGGGAATCGTGACGGTGAAGAAGTTGCGCCAGATCCGGCCGTATGTGTTTGTCGGTGCATTCGCAATTTCCGCGGTGGTGACGCCACCCGATGTGTTCTCCCAGCTGATTCTCGCCTTCCCGCTGGTCCTTCTCTACGAGGTCGGCATCATTGCAGCCGGGATCGTCGCACGCAAAGACACGATGAAGGAACAGGAAGCAGGCACTTCACTGACCTCAAACTGACGACCGAAGAGCCCAGCGAGTTGCCGCCCCCGAGACCTGATCAACGCGTACCGATACGGTCGAGGTGCGGTCTCGAACAGCAGACCGCCCTCCTTCACCGCCCGGTGAAACAGGACCGTTCAACGCGTGAGATTCACTTTCGCGAGATCGATCAGCCCCTTGCCGCGCCCGTCCATCACGGCCTTCATCATGAAGAGTCCGAAATGCCACGCTTCGTCGATGGTCGTCTTCGGCGGCATGATCAATTCCTGACGTGCGCTGACCACGTCAACGAGCGCAGGTCCATCGTGCGCCAGCGCCGCCGCAATCGCCCCTTCGAGTTCTTGCGGCTTCTCGACGCGGATGCCCTTCACGCCGACCGCTTCGGCCATGCGCGCGAAGTTCGGATTGACGAGGTCGGTGCCGGTATCGACGAAACCCGACGCACGCATTTCGATCTCGACAAAGCCGAGCGTGCCGTTGTTGAGCACGATCACCTTCACCGGCAACCCCGCCTGAACGAGCGTGAGGAATTCACCCATCATCATCGTGAAGCCGCCGTCGCCGGACATCGAAATCACCTGCCGGTCCGGATACGCGGCCTGTGCGCCGATCGCATGCAGCAACGCGTTTGCCATCGAGCCGTGGTTGAACGATCCAACCAGCCGGCGCCGGCCATTCAGCTTCAGATAGCGCGCCGTCCATGCGATCGGCGTGCCGACATCGCAGGTGAAGATGGCGTCGTCAGCCGCGAGCTGGCTCACGAGCCGCGTCACGTATTGCGGATGGATCGTCGTGCTCGACGGATTGCTCTCCGCTAGCGAGTCGAGATCCTTGCGTGCCTGCCGGTAGTGCTCGAGCGCGCTATCGAGATGCGACGAATCGGTTTTTTCTTCAAGGACCGGCAGCAATGCGGCGAGCGTGTCCTTGACCGACCCGAGCAGCCCGAGACTGAGCGAGCAGCGGTTGCCGAGCGCTTCGGGACGCACGTCGATCTGCGCAATCTTCGCGTCGTCCGGATAGAACTGCCGGTAAGGAAAATCGGTGCCGAGCAGCAGGAGCATGTCGCACGCCTTCATCGCCGCGTAGCCCGATGCGAATCCCACCATGCCCGTCATGCCGACGTCATATGGATTATCGTGCTCGACGTGCTCCTTGCCCCGCAGCGAGTGCACCACGGGTGCTTTCAGGCGCTTCGCAAGCCCGACCACTTCGTCATGAGCGCCCGCGCAGCCGGCGCCGCACATCAGCGTGACGCGCGACGCCGAGTGCAGCATGCCGGCGAGGCACGAGATTTCATCATCGGAAGGCCGCAGCACGGGCGGCGCCGAGGGAATCAGCCAGGGCGCCACTTCGGCGACTGTCGGCGATAGCGCGATGTCGCCCGGAATCACGACGACAGCCACGCCGCGCCGGCCGACCGCGACCCGCATCGCGCGGGTCAGGATCTGCGGCAGCTGGCCGACGTTCGAGACGAGTTCCACATAGTGGCTGCACTCCTTGAACAGGCTCTCCGGGTGCGTCGCCTGAAAGTAGTCGATGCCGATTTCCGAACTGGGAATGTGCGCCGCGATCGCGAGCACCGGCACACCGCTGCGATGGCAGTCGAACAGGCCGTTGATCAGATGCAGGTTGCCCGGCCCGCAGCTGCCGGCGCAGACGGCGAGTTGGCCGGTGAGATGCGCTTCGGCGCCCGCAGCGAATGCCGCGCCCTCCTCGTGGCGCACGTGAATCCAGTCGATCTCGCCGGAACGTCTGAGCGAATCGGAAATGCCGTTAAGCGAGTCGCCAACCACACCATAGATGCGCTTCACGCCGGCGTGGGTCAGGGCATCGACTACATAGTCCGCGGCGGTCCTCATGAGGCGGCTCCCGTGAAAGAGCAAAGCGGCGTTCGCGGTGCTGCATATCCTTTGAACATGTCACTCTCCTGTTTGTAAGGCGTGCCGGCGCAAGTGCCCGCGGCCTCGGTTTCACTGCGTTCATACTCTCGTGCCTCCCCGTGGCGTGCTTCTCGATTCGCACGCCTTTATCGAAATCGCAAGAGCCGTGGTGTCGGGAAAGCTCAAACCGCAGCGTGCCTGCCAACTGCCTTGGCTGGAAGCGCGTGCGGCGCGTTAGCGGATACGGCGCGCAATTGCTCTGAAACCGCACCGATTTTGGGCGATACTAGACTGAAGTTCGCAACACTGCACAGTGCGTGCAACGGCTGCGCCTATCAGGCCCGCCGCTGCCGGAACCACCTCTCCTCAGCGCCCCTGTCAACACCAAGCGAGGTCCGACATGGAACTGCTTACGGTACCCATCAGCAAACCCGAGGCGACGAACTTCATCCTCGGGCAAAGCCACTTCATCAAAACGGTCGAAGACCTCCACGAGGCCTTGGTCGGCACCGTTCCAGGCATCAAGTTCGGCCTGGCCTTTTGCGAAGCCTCGGGCAAGCGCCTCGTGCGCCGCTCCGGCACCGACGCCGATCTGATAGAACTGGCCAGCCGGAATGCCACGGCCATCGGTGCGGGCCACAGCTTCATCATTGTTCTCGGCGACGGCTTTTTCCCGGTCAATGTGCTGAACGCGATCAAGGTTGTGCCGGAGGTCTGCCGGATCTTCTGTGCGACGGCGAATCCTACGCAAGTCGTGGTTGCCGAAACAGACCAGGGGCGCGCTATCCTGGGCGTGGTCGACGGCTTTGGGCCACTCGGTGTGGAAGCCGAAGAAGACGTTCAATGGCGCAAGGATCTGCTACGCGCGATCGGCTACAAGGCATAGGCCCGACTGGCCTCTTTGCGCACCGCGTACACCTGCCGACTCATGGAACCCCCACAGCTCCAGCCAGGCACCCTGTGGCCGGCCATCCTCCGCCAGACCGAACACGCGTTGCTGCGCGGCGCCCTGCGACCGATCGAGACGACTCAGACGCTGATCGAAGAAGGCGGCATACCCTTCCTCGTTCGCCAGGTCTCGAGCCTCGCCCGCAAGGAGCAAAGCCGGCAGGCAGGCAAGACGACGGTCCGGGACGGTCGGGCGTTCAATCCGTTCCTCCCTTATGACCCTGACCTGTTCGTGGTCGATGTCTCGGACACTCACGTCGCACTGCTCAACAAGTTCAATGTCATCGACCATCACCTCCTGATCGTCACCCGCAGCTTCAGGTCCCAGGAGGCGCTGCTCGATCTGGCGGACTTCGCCGCACTGGCCGCGTGCATGGCCGAATTCGACGGTCTCGCTTTTTACAATGGCGGTGCGGAAGCCGGCGCGAGCCAGCCACATAAGCACCTGCAGATCGTACCGCTGCCGCTCGGCGAAGCGGGGCTGCCGCTTCCTCTTGAGCCCGTACTTGCATCCGCGCGCATGGAGGGTGCAATCGGCGCGATACCGGGCCTGCCATTTCGGCACGCATTGGCCCATATGAAACCGGCTCCGGCGGCCTCGCTGCACACCGCGCACGCCATGCTGGATTGCTATGGCGCGTTACTCGAGGCAACGGGACTGCGGGCAATAAAGGTGAATGACGAACTGCATCATTCAGCGCCCTACAATTTGCTTGTCACGCGCCGATGGATGTTGCTCGTGCCCCGGTCGTCGGAATACGCCGAAGGCGTCTCCGTAAATGCGCTGGGTTTCGCCGGATCGCTCTTCGTGCGCGACGCGGCACATATGCAGGTCATCAGGCAGATCGGCCCTCTGACCCTGTTGCAGCGCGTCGGCTTGCCTGTGGCAATCGGCCAATAGCTGGTGTCCGCGTATGTTCCGTATCACACCGCACCCGCATTCACGCACTTACACCCACGCACTTATTATGGCGCCCAGCCGTCGTCACCGATGAGCGGCACGAAGCTCACATCGCCGAACGAGTACTCGTGATAGTCGTGTTCGCCGCGGCGAACCAGTTTGATCAACTGCTGATGGTGACGCTCGCGCCCTACCGGCATGACGATCCGCCCGCCAACCGAAAGCTGCGAGCGCCACGCACGCGGAATGCGCGGACCGCCGGCTCCCGCGATAATCGCGTCATACGGCGCATAGGCGGCGAGGCCGAGGGTCCCGTCGCCGAGATGAACTGTCACGTTGGCAATGCCCAGGCGCGCCAGCGTCTCGCGAGCCGTGTCGGCGAGAAGCGGATCGCGTTCAATGGAATCAACATGGGCGGCGATGGCCGCCGCAATTGCCGCGGCATACCCCGACCCCGTGCCGATGTCGAGAACCCGGTCGTGCGGGCCCAGTTCAGCCGCCTCGATCATCTGCGCGACGACGATGGGCTGCGAGATGGCCTGCTGACTCGCAATCGGCAACGCGTTATCGTCATAAGCGCAGTCACGCAGATACGCCGGCACGAATTCCTCGCGCGGCACCTGGCGCATGGCGGATAGCACATGGGCATCGCGAATGCCGCGCCCCGCGATTTGATGCACGACCATCCACTCACGCGCTTGCCTGAAATCGATCATGGTGACCTCCTCCTGATGGTCACGCAGAATTCGTGCACAAACGACTGGCGGGGAGCGTCGATCGACTTCGGCCTGGAATGCGGATCACTGCTCGGCGGCCAAAAAAAGGCCGCGAACGATATGCCGCGGCCCTCAATCACACGCGTTCGGGTAGCAACCTGACGCCAGGTAACTCTTGCACACCGAATCCCTCTGCACAATCGGGTGTTTTGTCGGATCAATCCAGTGGGCCAATCCGTTCATTGTCGGCCCGCGAGGGCCGCGAACGGCATGATCAAGGCTTATGGTGCATCCAGCTCATATGGTGCGCATCGAGCCACTGAGCCATCCCCTCGCCCTTGTGATCGCGCATGTAACGCCGCGTCAGCATGACCGCCACGGCCAGCACGACCGCGAGTCCCACTACAAAGCTAATCATCGACTGAGTCATGGCAGCCTCCTTGACGAGTTGCGACCATGCCTACATTGTAGGCGCTGCGGCGAATTCGGCTTTTCGTCAGCAGGTGGCGAGTTCAGGCGGCCGCACCGTATGGCGCATGGACCTGTTTTCGCCAATAATGACCCCACCTCCACCACTGGACGAGGGCGACCATGCGTTACAGTCCCGACGCCATCCGCACGATCGCTCTGCTCGGGCATGCCGGATGTGGCAAGACCTCGCTTGTCGAAGCCCTGCTGTTCCACGGCGGAGGCATCCATGCGGCCGGCAGCGTGGAGCGCGGCACCACGGTCTGCGACTTCGACCCGCTCGCGCGCAAATATCACCACTCGCTCAACTCCGCCATCGCCCACCTGCACTACCGGGATACCCGCCTCTATCTGCTGGACACGCCGGGCTATCCGGACTTTTCCGGGTTGTCGATCAGCGCCCTGCCCGCGGTCGAGACCGCCGCCATCGTCATCAATGCGCAGACCGGCATCGAGATGATCACCCGGCGCATGATGGCGTGGGCGGAGGAACGTAAGCTCTGCAGAATGATCATCGTGAACGCGATCGATGGCGAAAAAGTCGATCTTCCCGGCCTTCTGGCGCAAATTCAGGAGACCTTCGGCAAGGATTGCCTGCCCATCAACCTGCCGGCGCAAGGCGGGAGCCGGGTGGTGGACTGTTTTTTCAATCCCGCCGGCGATGCCGATTTTCTGTCCGTCGCGGCCGCGCACGATGCGCTGGTCGATCAGGTGGTCGAGATCGACCCCGAGCTGATGGAGCTATACCTGGAGCAAGGCGAGGCGATCAGCCCGGAACAATTGCACGAGCCTTTCGAACGCGCGCTGCGCGAAAACCATCTGGTGCCGATCTGCTTCACGTCGACGGTCAACGGCGCCGGCATTGCGGAGTTGCTCGACGTGTTCGTGCGGCTCCTGCCCAATCCCATGGAAGGCAACCCGCCGCTCTTCTATCGCGATGCCGGCGGCCGCCGCGAAGTCGTGCGCGCCGAGCCGGACGCCGACAAGCATGTCCTCGCGCACGCGTTCAAGATTGTGATGGACCCCTATATCGGCAAGATGGCTGTGTTTCGAATCCATCAGGGCACGGTCAGGCGGGATAGCCAGCTCTATATCGGCGACGCGCGCCAGCCGTTCAGGGTCGCGCATCTGATGATGCTGCAGGGCAAGGAACACGTGGATGTGCCGCAAGCCGGGCCAGGCGATATCTGCGCCACGGCCAAGGTCGACGAGATCGGTTTCGACGCCGTGCTGCACGATGCCCCCGAGGACGGCAACATCCACCTGATGCCGCTCGACTTTCCCACACCAATCTATGGACTGGCGATCGAGCCGGCACGCCCCGGCAACGAGCAGCGCCTCTGGGAGATTCTGCAAAAGCTGAGCGCGGAAGACCCGTGCCTGCGCATCGAGCACCCAGTCGGCACCAACGAGACCGTGGTGCGCGGTCTGGGCGAGCTGCACCTGCGCCTCATGCTGGAGCGGCTAGCCGATCAATACAAACTCGAGGTGGTGACGCGGCCGCCGAAAATCGCCTATCGGGAAACCATCGGCGCGAAGGCCGATGGTCACTATCGCCACAAGAAGCAGACGGGTGGCGCCGGGCAATTCGGCGAAGTGATGCTGAGCGTCGAGCCGCTGCCGCGCGGCACGGGCTTCGAATTCGTCGACGCCGTCAAAGGTGGTGCCATTCCTGGCCAGTTCATGCCCGCGGTGGAGAAAGGCGTGCTGCAGGTCATCGACAGCGGACCGCTAGCCGGCTATCCGATGCAGGACGTGCGCGTCACCGTCTTCGACGGCAAAAGCCATTCGGTCGATTCCAAGGAAGTGGCATTCGTCAGCGCCGGGCGCAAGGCTTTCATCGACGCGGTGCTGAAAGCCCGCCCCATCCTGCTCGAACCGATCGTGGACATCGAGGTGACGACGCCGGAAGCAACGCTCGGCGACATCATCGGCGATCTGTCCTCCAAGCGCGGCCAAGTGCATGGCACACGCACGGCCGACGGCAATGCCGTGATCGTCGCCGGACAAGTGCCCTTGTCCGAACTCAACGACTATCAGTCGCGCCTGAACGCGATTGCCGGCGGACACGGCAGCTACAGCATCCAGATCAGCCACTACGATCCGGTGCCGCCCGCGCAGCAGGAGCGCATGGCGTCGCAGCACAAAAAACAGGGCGACGACACGGCGTGATGAGTGGCGCGCAGACGGGCTCGCGCCCGTCTGCGCGACCTGTCAGATCTCCACCCGCGCCCCCAGTTCGATCACCCGGTTGGCCGGCAGCTTGAGATAAGCCGCGACGTTGCCGACGTTGTGCAGCATGACCGAGAACAGACGCTCTCGCCACATCGCCATGCCGCTGCCCGGTGTCGGCACCAGAGTCGCGCGGCTGAGGAACCAGGATGTCTCCGTAGGTTCGAACGGGAGGTCATCCACCTTGCAACCTTCGAGCGCGCGCGGCAGATTCACCTCATCCATAAAGCCGTACGCAATGATGATCTGGAAGCAGTGCGAATCGAGACGATGCACGCTCACCCGCTCACTCGCGGGCACCCACGGCACCTCCTCATTGTTGACCGTCAGGAAAACGACCCGATCGTGCAGCACGCGGTTGTGCATCAGATTGTTGATCAGCGAATGGGGAACGGCATTGGGCTCGGCCGACAGAAAAATCGCCGTACCGCCTACTCGCATCGGCGAGCGTGCCAGCAACGTCGTCAGATAGGACTTGAGCGGCATGGTGCCGGCCCTGTTGCGCGCTTCGGTGCGCATCATTTCCGCGCCACGCCCCCAGGTTGCCATGATCGTGTAGATAATCAGGCCGATCAGCAGCGGGAACCAGCCGCCCTGCGTAATCTTCAGCAGATTAGCCGAGAAGAACGTCGCGTCGATCACGAAGAAAAATACCGTCGCGAACACACAGAGCAGCCAGTTGAGATGCCACGCGTAGCGAATCACGAAGAAGGTCAGCATGGTCGTGATCAGCATCGTGCCGGTCACGGCGATGCCGTAAGCGGAGCCGAGCGCCGTGGACGAACCGAAGCCCACCACCGCGGCCACGACAGCCGCCAGCAAGGTCCAGTTGATGCCGGGCACGTAGATCTGCCCCATTTCCCTCTCTGACGTGTAGACCACGTTCATGCGCGGCAGGAAGCCGAGCTGCATGGCCTGCTTCGTCATCGAATACGTGCCGGAGATCACCGCCTGCGAGGCGATCACGGTCGCGGCCGTCGCCAGCACGATCATCGGATACAGCGCCCATTGCGGGAACAGCAGGTAGAACGGATTTTGCAGCGCCCCCGGATTGGCCAGCAGTAACGCGCCCTGCCCCAGGTAGTTCAGCGCGAGTGAAGGAAACACAAGGCCGAACCACGTCAGCCGGATCGGCCGCGCGCCGAAATGCCCCATGTCGGCATACAGCGCCTCCGCGCCCGTCAACGACAGCACGACCGCGCCAAGTGCCACGAAGGCCAGCCACTTGTGACGCAGGCAGAAGGCAAGGCCCACAAACGGATCGAGCGCAACGAGTATGGCGGGTGCGCGCACCATGTTGATGACGCCCACCACGGCAATCACGAGGAACCAGAGCACCATCACGGGTCCGAACACGCTGCCGATGCCGGACGTGCCGCGCTTTTGCATCAGGAACAGCGTGACCAGCGCAACCAGCGTGACTGGAATCACGCAGGTCTTGAGAAACGGCGCGGCGACTTCCAGTCCTTCGGCCGCGCTCAGCACGGAGATAGCCGGCGTGATGACGCTGTCGCCGTAGAACAGCGCCGCTCCCATGATGCCGACGCTCAGCAGCGTGCGGCGCAGCGTCGGCCGGTCCGCCACCGACGACGCGGCCAGCGCCAGCAGCGCCATGATCCCGCCCTCGCCGTGATTGTTGGCGCGCAGAATCAGCGCGACGTACTTGAGCGACACCACGATAATCAGCGACCAGACAATCAGCGAGACAATGCCGACGATATTGAGCGCATTGAGCGAGAGTCCGTTGGTGGGATCGAATACGGTCTGAATCGCGTAGAGCGGGCTGGTGCCGATGTCGCCATACACGACACCCAGAGCGGCAAGCGCGAGCGAGGACGTCGCCCCGCGATGATGTCCGTGCCCGCCGGACTTGCCCGTCTCATGATTGGCTGAAAGTGACTGGCTCATGTCTCGCTCCGGTTCTGATTCTCTCGCGGTGCAACATGCCGGGTAGGCGGCAGCGCTTGCGGAGATCGTGGATCTTTTTTCGCTTCCACGCATGAACGACTGGGTGTGCCTCCTTCAACATACACCATGGGCCAGCGCGTACAAAAGGAACCCGGAGTGCCGGCAGCTATCTGTCGCTCGCGTGATCCGCTGCCGCCTGCGCGCGAACAGCCGGCGCTTTGTTCTGCAGAAACGGCGCGATGTGCCGCATGGCGCGCGACACGTAGTCGTCTTTCTCGCCCACCGGCGCGACGTAGTGAATCGCACTTTCCGCTGCCTCGATCCCTTCGAGGCGGGCGATGATCCAGGCGGCCAGATAGTGCGACGCCAGACACCCGCCCGCGGTGGCGACATTTCCGTTTGCGAAGAAAGGCTGGTTCAACACGTCGACACCGGCTTCCTGGACCCATGGCTTTGTTGTCAAATCGGTGCAGGCGGGCACGCCGTCGAGCAAGCCGAGTCTCGCCAGCACCAGCGTGCCGGAGCATTGGGCGGCCAGCAACTGCCGTACCGGATCGAACTGCAATTGCGCCATCAGCGCCGGATCGGCGACAACGTCACGCGTCAGCCTGCCGCTGCCCACGATCACCGCGTCGGCCGTGCACGCCTCCCCCAGGCCGATGTGCGATTCGAGCACCACGCCGTTCATTGACCGTACCCGCGCCGCGGGGCTGGCGATCGAGACGCGCCAATCCGGCTTCCTGACGCGATTGAGCACGCCGAGGGCGATAAGCGAGTCGAGTTCGTTGAAACCTTCGAACGTGAGAATGGCGATGTGCATGATGTCGTTTCCTCGGCAAACGGGGTTGTAAGGTCAGGTTGCGGTGAATCATCGTATGGCCGAAAATCAATACAATCAAATTATTGTCATGGATACATTCCCGCATGGCCCAGGCCCGCTACAAACTTCTCGTGGATGCATTGGCGGCCGACATCCGGTCGGGGCGTCTGCCGCCCGGCACGCGCCTGCCCACCCACCGGCAACTCGCCGCGAAAGAAGGACTCGCGCTGGTCACCGCGACGCGTGTCTATGCCGAGCTTGGCGCGATGGGTCTCGTCAGCGGCGAGACCGGACGCGGCACGTTCGTCAGGGAAACGTCTCTTCCGCCCGGGCTCGGCATCGATCAGCACACCTTGGCGTCGGATCTGGCGGACCTTAGCTTCAACTATCCGTCGCTGCCCGGCCAGGCCGAGCTCTTGAGGAACGCCTTGCGCCAACTCGCAGCGTCCGGTGATCTGGAAGCGTTGCTGCGCTATCAGCCGCACGGCGGGCGGCAGCACGAGCGGGAGACGGTCGCGCGGCACCTGGCCTGCCGCGGATTGGCGGTCGAAGGCGAGCAGGTATTGATCGTCAACGGCGCGCAACATGGACTCGCGGCCACCGCCATGGCGCTGCTGCGGCCAGGCGATGTGGTCGCGGTCGACGCTTTGACCTACCCGGGCTTCAAGGTGCTGGCGAACACACTGCACCTCGAACTCGCGCCGCTTCCGAATGCGGGCGACGGCCCTGACCTGAAGGCGCTCGCACGCCTATGCAAGAATCGGAAGGTGCGCGCCGTCTACGCCATGCCGACGCTGCATAACCCGCTCGGATGGGTGATGAGCGCCGAACAGCGGCACGAACTGATTGCGCTTGCCCGTCGCCACGGACTACTCATCATCGAGGACGCGGCTTATGCGTTCCTGGCCGAAGACCCGCCTGCTCCGCTGGCGGCGCTCGCGCCTGAGTTGACGGTGTACGTGTCGGGACTTTCGAAAAGCGTGGCCACAGGACTGCGGGTCGGATTCATCGCGGCTCCCGCTCGATGGGCACCCTTGATCGAGCGAGCGATCAGGGCCACGACATGGAACACGGCTGCCGTGATGACGGCCATGGCCTGCGGCTGGATCGACGATGGCACGGTGGCCCGGCTCGAGACGGAAAAACGTCGTGACGCGATGGTTCGCCAATCGATGGCCGCGGATATCCTCGACGGACTGCGGCGCGTCGCTCATCCCGCCTCGTACTTTCTATGGCTCCCGCTGGACGAGGAGGTGCGCGCCGATCGGATTGCCATGGCGCTCGTGCGCGAGCGCATAGCCGTGTCGACCGCGGAACCCTTCGCCACCTCTGAACAGGTGCCGCATGCGCTTCGCCTCGCACTCGGATCGCTGGACCTGGCGAGCTTGCGGCAGGCGTTGGAAAAGGTCAGGCATGTGATCGGCGCTTACTCCTATTAGCGCCATTAAGCGTCATATCGGTCATCTAATATTTGTTCAGCGGTCCTGGCAAAGTGTCGGTCTTGCGCTTCGCCCTCGCGCGCTCCGCGCACCGGCGCAACACCGCGCGGATGTCGTTCCACTGAAGACGCTGCGTGTCGTCGCGCGCATTGTCGTTTCCCGCATAGGCCGACTCGACCGCGTCAATGAGCCTCGCCACCTCCTGATCCCCGGCGATGTCGAGGTTCTCGAACCGCGCGGGGCGTCCGAAGTCGCGGCCCCGGTCCAGCCACGCATACAAGGCGGGGACGGTCCGCCGCCACTCACCCTTGCGAGCGAGCACGGCGAGCTTGCGCCACGCGAGCGCATCGCTCGCCTGCCAGCGTTTTCGCGCGTTGCCCAACGCTCTGCCGGCACGCTGGACCAGCGGCCCCACACGCGCGCGCCAGGCAATCAGCAGTAGCACGCCCAGCATGATGACGCAGCCAACCACGAATTGCCGCGCATGGATCACGAGAATCCTGTGCGGCATGCCTTGGCGCATGTCGTCGACCGGTAAGTCGAATAGCGGTCTTTCGCGCGCCGCGGCCACGAAGAAACGTACCGCCGGCAGCACGATGGTTTCCTTGCGTCCCTTCGTGGTGTTCCACCATTCGATCGTCACCGGCGGCAGGCTGAACGTGCCGCCGCGATCCGCCACGTAGGTCGCGCTGTCGGTCCGCTCGCCGGCCACGAGTCCCGCTCTGTCTTCGACGAGGTTGCGCGTCGTTGCGGGCCTCGGATAGCGTTTAAGTCCGGCCACCTCGCCCGGCATCGCGGGAGGAATCAGCATCGCTTCCGTCGCGGCGGCTCGCTGCGTAATCGTGCGCGTAAGCGGCGCGCCAACGGCGAGATGATCCCCCGGCGCCGGTTCGATTTTTTGTTCGACGGTGAGTTGGGGCGCGGCGAAGAACGTCGTCATGCCTTGCGCGCCAGGCGGCAGTGTCGCCACGAGGCGCAGCGCCGGCGTCGTAACCTGCGCCGCGCCGTTCATGCCGCCGGGGAATACCGTGATGGTCAACGGCGCAATCTCATACGTTTTGCCCGCCTGCGGCGCGATCCGGTACGCGCGGCTCACGCCGAACCAGCGCGTGCCGTCGATATCCTCGGAAAGATTGTCGGCCTGCTCGTCAGGCAGATTCACGATCGCATCGGGTACGGTGAATAACGGCCAGTCCGGCGCTTCGGTAAACCAGGTGGTCGTCAGCAGATCGACGACAAGCTTGACCTCGCTGCCCGCCACCACCGGGCCGGCCGGTTCGAGATGCGCGCGCGCCATGATGCGCGGCACGGGATCGGCTCTTGCGACGCCTGGCCCCAGCAAGGCGGCAAGCAAGACGGTAAACAACGCGGCAAGCAGCACAGGGACAAGCACGAGATCGTGGAGGAATCGCTTCATGGCGTGCCGCCCGCCTTCGCCGCGGATTCCTGTTCGAAGCGCCGTTGCAGAAAGTCCGCGGGCGACATGTTCAGATTGCGCATCCAGACCTCCTCGCTCGGACGCGGCGCCGCGTCGATGGTCGCTGTCGTGCCCCGGCCCTTCTTCTTGTCGACCTGCACCTGGTCAGGCGGATCTTCCTCCGGATCCTCCTCGTTCTGTTTGTCCGTGGCGAGCAGCGTCTGTATGAGCGTGCGATTGGCCGCGGCCTCGCCGAGCGACGGTTGCAGCCTGAGGGCGTTGTCGTATGCCTTGATCGCTCCCGCGTAATCGTCAAGATGCGCAAGCGTATTGCCGATGTAAAAGTACGATTGCGCCGTCCTGAGCCGCGCAAAGGTTTCGAGCGCGCCCGCATAGTCTCCCGCCACGTATTGCGCACGGCCCTTCCACATCGGATCGTCGAAGCGCTGCGCGGCCGCCTTGTAGTGGCCGTGCTCCATCTCCCAGCGCCCTTGCTGGTCCCGCGTCGCGAACAGATCGAGCCAGCGCCATTGGGCAGCTTGCGCATCGTGGGGCAGCGCGCCGAACGCGAGCGAGATCAGCACGACAGGTAGCCATTTGACGCTCCAGCCACGCCGGAAACTCCACAATGCCAGCAGCAGCAACGGCAGTACGAGCCAATAGCCGCTTTCCTTCCAGCGCGGCTCGATCTTCGCGTCTTCGGCTTGCGCGAGATAGGCCTGCGCGCGATGCTGCACCCACGCCACGTCATCGTCGTCCGCGCGCATGCTGGCGAGCGGAATGGCGGCGGCGCGCGCCACCGTGCGGATCGCGTCTGCGTCGAACGTGCCTGTCAGCGGATGGCCTTCCGGATCCATCTGAATCATGCCGTCAGGGCCGCGGATCGGGCCGCCATGCTCGGTGCCCACCGCGAACCAGAGCAGTTGATGCCGCAGCGCCTTCGCTTTCTGCACGAAGGCATCCGCCGTATCGGGGTCGATGCCGTCGCTCATGAAGACGATCGTGCCCGCCGCCGGGTCGTTCGCCAGAAGCCGCTCGGCGACCTCGAGACCGGCGCCCGCGTTCTTGCCGTCGCGCGGCATCAGCGCCGGCGAGAGCGCCGGCACGTAGAGTTCAAGCATCGCCGGATCCTCGGTTGGCGGCACCACGAGATGGCCCGTCGCGGCGAATACGACCAGTCCGGTTCGAGCGCCCTTACGCGCCCTCGCGAGGTCGAGCACTTTCTGCCTGGCGCGTTCGAGCCGGGTCGGCGCGATGTCAGTGGCGTCCATCGAATGAGCGAGTTCGAGCACGACGACGAGCGGCGCCTTGTCCTCATTGAACGGCGGGCGCTCCTGCTGCCAAGTCGGCCCCGCCGCGGCGAGCGCACCCATGCCGAGCAGCAGCGCCAGCGTGTGAACCGGCTGGATCACGCGGCGCTTCATCCCGCCGACAATCAGATGGTCCAGCAACCCGGGCTCGATCACGCCGCGCCAGCGCGCACGCACGTCGTTGCGGCGCAACCAGATGAACGGCAAGAGCAGCGCGGGGATCAGCAGCCACAACCACGCCGGCCGCAGGAAATGGAACGCGGTCAGGTCAATTTCCATGACGGACCTCGCCAGGCGGCACAGCTTGCGCGTGCCGGGCCCGCCGCGGGGAACGCAGCAACGCAGTCAGCAAGGCCAGCACGTGATAGAGCGCGAGTATGGACAAGCCTGCCGCGACGGGCACCCAGAAAAAGTCGCGCTGCGGCCGGTAGACCTCGCGCCTGATTTTCTCGGGGGTCAGCTTGTCGAGCGTCGCGTAGACCTCGGCGAGATCCTGTTGCCGACCCAGCGCGCGAAACGAGCGCCCGCCGGTGATGCTGGATATGCGCGCCAACGCGTCGAGGTCGACCCGGTCCTCACCGGTCGTAGCGGGGTCGCCGATGCCCACCGTATGGATCACCAGCTTGTGCTGCCTGGCGATCCCGGCGGCCCGCTCCGGCGGTATCGCGCTGCTGGTGTCGTTGCCGTCGGTGAGAAGTATCAACACCTTTTCCTCGGCATGCGAATCGGCCATCAGCTTGACCGTGAGGCCGATCGCGTCGCCGATTGCGGTACGCGGGCCCGCCATGCCGATCTGCGTCTGATCGAGCAGGATCCGCACGCTGTCGTGATCGAGCGTGAGGGGCGCTTGCGGATAGGCCGCGTCGCCGAATACCACGAGTCCGATGCGGTCGCCCTTGCGCCTCGCAATGAAATCGGCCACCACGCGCTTGACCGCGCTCAGCCGGTCCATGCGCTCGCCGCGCGGATCGACGAAGTCGCGCGTGGCCATCGAGCCCGACAGGTCGATGGCCAGCATCAGGTCGCGCGCGGGCTCGTCGCGCACGATCGGCGGCTCGACGAACACGGGCTTCGCCGCGCCGGTCACGAGCAACGCCCACAGCACCGGCAGCAGCAAACGCAGCAGCCAGTGCCGGCGCAGCCGCACGCCGCCGGGCGCAGGTTTCTCTCCCGCGGCCTGCGCCATCTCATGAAAGAACGGCACGCGCACGGCCGCGGCCGTGGTGCGATAGGACGGGATCAGCCACCACACGAGCACCGGCAGCGGCAACAGCGCGAACATCCACGCAAAATCAAACTTCCACATGATGATGCTCGATCCAGGCACGCGCAGCGCGGATCAGCGCGGCCGCATCGTCCTGCGACAGCGTGGCGACCTGTTCCGGCGGTGCATAGCTGGCCAGCGTGAGGAGCGG